>CAYOEF010000161.1:345-6645 GCA_964402805.1 uncultured Rhodanobacteraceae bacterium
TTTCAGCGCGTCGTAAACGGTCGGTACCTCGTCGCGAGCAAACTCGACGTCGACGACCGCGCCGATGATCTGAACCACTTTGCCTTGAGACATGTTCAACGCTCCGGATAACTCAGTTTGCAACAATTGCGTCAACACTGTTCAGGCGACGCTTTTGAGAGAAGTGCGGCCACGGATGGCCGCTTTTGATATTCATGGCCACGGATAATGGTTCACGTCCATGGCCGTTTGTTCTTGCAGCGATCAGGGATGATCGCAAAAATAAACACTCGCACAAATAAACACTCGGGTGTTCACACCGCCGCAGCGCCCCCCACAATCTCGGAAATTTCCTGGGTGATGGCAGCCTGTCGCGCCTTGTTGTAACTCAAGGTCAATTCGTCTATCACTTTGTTGGCGTTGTCGGATGCGCTCTTCATGGCCACCATGCGCGCGGCATGCTCACTGGCAAGGTTTTCCAGCGTGGACTGGTAAACCAGCGACTCGACATAACGCCCCAGCACGTGGTTCAGCACCACCTGCGCATCCGGCTCGTACAGGTAATCCCAGTCGTACTCGCGGTGGATGTCGATGGGCACCACCGTGTCGCCGCTTCCGGGATCCGGTGTTTCGAGCTGGCGGGCCGCCACCGGCAATGGCAGCAAGGCATCCACCCGCGGCCTCTGCACCATGGTGTTGACGAAGTCGTTGTAGGCCAGGAACACCCGGTCAAGCTGCCCTTCGCGGTAGCTGTCGAGCATGACCTTGATGGCTCCGATCAGCTGCCCGAGGCGGGGACGTTCGCCAAGGTGGGTAACGCTTGCCACCATGTTCACGCCACGGGTGTGGCGGAACAGCTGCACGGCCTTCTGGCCCACGGCCACCACGTCCACGCCGACATTCTTGTCCTGCCACTGCCGAATCTCGCCCAGCAGCTTGCGGAACAGGTTGGCGTTCAGCCCACCGCACAGACCACGGTCGGTGGATACCACCACATAGCCGACGTTCCGGACTTCCTCGCTCTCGATGAGAAACGGGTGCTTGTATTCCGGCGTGGCGTGCGCCAGGTGCGCGATGACCCGCCGCATCATGTGTGCATACGGTCGCGAGGCCTGCATCAGGTCCTGGGCCTTGCGGATCTTGGATGCCGAGACCATTTCCAGCGCACGCGTCACCTTGCGCATGTTCTGCGTGCTTCGGATCTTGGTTTTTATTTCGCGTCCGGTTGCCATTGTCTACTCGGGGACCAGGGACCGGGGACCAGGGACCGGCTGACAAGCCGTACCCCACGCCGATCGTGTGTCGTCGGAACCGCGGCTTCCGCGGACCCGGGTCGCCATCACGAAGACGGGTCCCCGGCCCCCGGTTCCTGGTCCCGGATTCATTACCAACTACCCGTTTTCTTGAATTCGTCCAACGCGGCCTTGAAGGTTGCCTTGACGTCGTCATCCCACACGCCGCTGGCAACGATGTTCTTCATCAAGTCGTCGTGATTGCGATGCATGAAGGCGTGCAATCCCTGCTCAAACGGTAATACCTTGGCGACCGGCAAGTCGTCCAGGTAGCCTTCCTCGACCGCAAACACGGAAATGGCGAGCTCGGCGATGCTGAGTGGCGCGTACTGCGGCTGTTTCATGAGTTCGGTCACCCGCTCGCCACGGTCCAACTGGGCGCGGGTGGCCGGGTCGAGGTCGGACGCGAACTGCGCGAACGCCGCCAGTTCGCGAAACTGTGCCAGCGACAATTTGATGCCACCGGACAGCTTCTTCACGATCTTGGTCTGTGCGGCGCCGCCCACGCGCGATACCGAGATGCCGGCGTCGACGGCCGGTCGGATACCGGAGTTGAACAGGTCCGTCTGCAGGAAAATCTGGCCGTCGGTGATGGAGATCACGTTGGTCGGCACGAAGGCGGACACGTCGCCGGCCTGGGTTTCGATGATGGGCAACGCGGTCAGGGAACCGGTCTTGCCCGTGACTGCGCCTTCGGTAGCCCGTTCGACATAGTCGGCGCTGACGCGCGCCGCGCGTTCGAGCAAACGGCTGTGCAGGTAGAACACATCACCCGGATAGGCCTCGCGGCCTGGCGGACGGCGCAACAGCAGGGAGATCTGGCGGTAGGCCACGGCCTGCTTGGAAAGGTCGTCGTAGATGATGAGGGCGTCTTCACCACGGTCACGGAAGAATTCGCCCATCGAGCAGCCCGCATACGGCGCAATGTATTGCAATGCCGGGGACTCGGACGCCGATGCCACGACCACGATCGTGTTTTCCAGGGCGCCATGCTCCTCGAGCTTGCGCACGACGTTGGCGATGGAACTGCGCTTCTGGCCAATGGCGACATACACGCAACGGATGCCGGAATCGCGCTGGTTGATGATCGTGTCGATGGCGAGGGCGGTCTTGCCGGTCTGGCGATCGCCGATGATGAGCTCGCGCTGGCCGCGGCCGATCGGAATCATGGAATCTACGGACTTGTAGCCCGTCTGCACCGGCTGGTCGACGGACTGGCGCCAGACCACGCCCGGCGCAACCTTCTCGATCGGGCTCGTAGTGCCGGTGTCGATCGGGCCCTTGTCGTCGATCGGATTGCCGAGCGCGTCCACCACGCGGCCCAGCAGTGCTTCCCCAACCGGCACCTCGAGGATGCGACCGGTCGTCTTGGCCGTGTCACCCTCACGCAGGTGCTGATAGGCGCCCAGCACCACGGCACCCACGGAATCGCGCTCGAGATTCAAGGCCAGTGCGTAGGTGTCACCCGGCAGTTCGATCATTTCGCCCTGCATCACGTCGGCAAGGCCGTGGATGCGCACGATGCCGTCGGACACGCCGATCAGGGTGCCTTCGTTGCGCGCTTCCGCATCCAGCTTGAGCTGCTCGATACGGGTTTTGATCAGTTCGCTGATTTCGGAAGGGTTGAGCTGAGTTGCCATGGTTTCAAATTTCCGTTGCCGGGGGCCTCGCGGCCGCCCCTTGAATAGGGATGTGTTACTGCCCCAGAGCGCCAGCCAGCTGCGCCAGGCGCCCGCGCGCGGAACCATCGATCACTTCCGTCCCCGCATCGATGATGGCACCGCCCAGGAGTGTCGGATCAACGACCGCATCCAGTTCGATGGCTCGCTCGTAGCGGCCCTGCAAGGCGGTCTTCAGGCGCTCGACCTGGTCGGCGTCGAGCTCGGCGGCACTCGTGACCTTGACCCTGAGCACCTTTTCGACGTCACGCTTGTAGGTGTCGAAGAGCTTGGCGATCTCCGGCAACAATGCCAGGCGACCGTGTTCGGCCAACTGCTCGAGCAGCCGCGCGAACTTCCGATCCCCCTCCATGGAAGCCGGCAAATGCAAGGCCACCAGGCGCGGGCTCTCGATACGCGGATCGTTGCGCATCGTGGCCACGCCCGGGTTGGCGGCGACGGACGCCGCGAAAGCCAACGCATCCGACCAGGCGTCGAGCGTGTTGGCCGCCTGCGCCACCTCGAAGGCGGCACGGGCATACGGGCGCGCCAGGGTCAGTGCTTCAGGCATGTCAGATCTCGGCTACCAGTTGGTCGATCAGGGCCTTGTGCGTGCCGGCGTCGATCTCGCGCTGGACGATCTTCTCGGCTCCCTTCAAGGCAAGCGTTCCGATCTGTCCCCGCAGTTCATCGCGCGCATGTTGCGCCATTTGTGCAATCTCGCCTTGCGCGATCCGCTTCTGGCGGTCGATCTCCTGCAACGCCTCGGCACGTGCCTGCTCGATGATCTCGTTGCCTTGCTGTTGCGCGCGGTCGATTATTTCGGCGGCCTGCTGGCGTGCCTTGCGCACTTCCTCGGCGACACGCTTGTCGGCGTCACGCAGTTCACCGCGCGCCTTTTCCGCCGCGGCGAGGCCGTCCGCGATCTTCTGCTGGCGTTCCTCGATGGCGTGAATCAGCGGTGGCCAGATGAACTTGACCGTCAAGGTGATCAGGATCGCGAACGCGATCGCTTCGCCGATCAAGGTTGCATTGATGTCCATGGCGGTGTTACCTGTCTGGATTCAGGACTACGCGGTGTTCGTGCGCCGGTGCGATCACGATGCGGCGTGTGTCAACGCCGTCGTCAACAACGGGTTGGCGAACGAGAAGAACATCGCGATGGCCAAGCTGATGAAGAAGTCGGCGTCGATCAAGCCGACCAGGAGGAACATGCGGCCGGTCAGCATCGGGTTCAGTTCCGGCTGCCGCCCCATGGATTCAAGATATTTCGAACCCATGACACCCATGCCGATACAGGCGCCTAGCGCACCCAGGCCAATCATGAGGCCGGCGGCGATGGCGGTGTTCGCCTGAATGACTGCGATCAGTTGCTCCATTGGGGTCTCCTGGTAAAACGTCGGTGGTTGGTAGGGGAAAGGAAGTGATACCGCATCAGTGTTGCTGTTGCGCCATCGCGATGTACGTGATGCTCAGGTACATGAAAATGAACGCCTGGATCATGATGATCAGGAGTTCAAAGATGCTCCACACCGCATACCCGAGGATTCCAAGCGGGTACCACAGTGACAGGAAGTGACTGAGCAAGCCCGCGATCAGCATGAACAGCAGGTCGCCCGCGAAGATGTTGCCGAACAGTCGCAGCGCCAGGCTGACGGGCTGCGTGACCATTTCGATCACGAACATCAAGAGGTTGAAGGGCGCCAGGAGGACCTTCATGAAAATGTTCTTGGACGTGAACGGCGCCGAGACCCAGCCCTTGAAGTAGCCGCGGACGCCCTTCGCCTTGAGGCCGAAGAAGATCGTCAGGACCAGCACGGTCAGCGACATCGCGAACGTCATGTTGACGTCCGCCGTCGGCACCGGCCGAAAGTGCGTGGCGCCCGTGGCCTCGGCGACGACCGGAATGAAATCGACCGGCAGGACGTCCATCAGGCTCATCACGAAGATCCAGAAGAAAATCGTCAGGGCGAGCGGCCCAAAGAACGTGCGGCTGCCATGCCACGCGTCCTTGACCTGGCCGTCGATGAAATCGATTGCCAGCTCGACGAATGCCTGCCCCTTGCCCGGCACGCCGGACGTTGCGCGGCGTGCGAACCACCAGAACCAGACCAGGAAGATCGCGCCCAGGACGAGCGACATGATGATGGTGTCGACATGGATCGACGCCACGCCGCCGGCAGACGACAGTGGTGCCTCCCAGAACGTAAGGTGATGCTGGATGTACTGGGTGAAAGTTTCACCGCCCGATTCGGCACTCACGCACGCATCCTCGAATCCTTTGCCGCGCAACCATCGACGGTTGCGTCGGCGTCCTCAGGGCTTGACCCTGAACATGACCAGGTTGACCAGCGCCGCCGCCGCCAGACCGACAACGACTGGAAGCGCCGGCAATCGCCACCAGGCGAAAAAGACATACAAGCCGCCCAATACCACAACCCACTTGAGCAGCGTTCCAACCGCAAACCGCGCCAGCGTCACCCCCGCACCCGCGAGCGCGGGCGCGAACACCCGCAAGGCCAGCACACCGGTTCCCACCGCGACGAGCAACCCGCCCGCCAGCGCGCCGACGGCCGACGGCACATCCCGAATGAGGAAACCCAGCCCGGCGACGACCGCCACGGCGGTTTGCATCAGTACTACCCAAACAGCCAAGCGTCGATCGGCGGCGAGCGAGTTGTCCACGTTCAGCTACCCTTGAAACCCGACCCCGGGCCGTTGAAAACACCACGCAAGTCCGCCAATGATACCGGTGCGACACCGCGCGTGGCAACCAATCGGACGTTCTCCTGCTATTGCCCCTGGATCGGCCGCGCGAGCGAACCGTCCCCGTCACCGCGGTAGACGACCCCGGAAGTGCAGGTCTCGCGCACCACGACCGCGCTCAAGCCGGGAAGCCGGGGCACCAGGCGCCGCCATATCCACTGCGCGAGCTGCTCGCTCGTCGGGTTTTCGAGGCCCTCGACCTCATTGAGGTAACGATGGTCCAGCTGCTCGAAAAGGGGGGCAAACGCGGATTTGATGTCGGCAAAATCCCGCACCCAGCCGGTGCCGGCGGCAGGCTCGCCGCCGACGTGGATCTCGATGCGAAACGAGTGGCCGTGCAGGCGACCACACTTGTGCCCGGCCGGCACATGGGGCAGCAGGTGTGCCGCTTCGATGGTGAACTGCTTGAAGATGTCCATGCCTGGCCAATCTGTTACCTGGCAAGTTCGCCGGCCGGGCATCCAGGATGCCCGGTGCGGGTATCAGTAACGCCCGCGCCCAGCGCCACCCGCGTCGTGCCGATGACCGACCACCATGCCCACCACGTGGCCCTGCCGCAGGCCACACACACCGGCCATCCATGATCCGGGCGGGCCGGAACGACC
>CAYOEF010000162.1:0-6639 GCA_964402805.1 uncultured Rhodanobacteraceae bacterium
AGGTACGCCAGGCGGTCGTTGCCGACCTGGACATGCTTGCACCATTGTTCGACGCCTATCGCATGTTTTACGCGCAACCCAGCAACATGGTGCTTGCGCGCGCCTTTTTGCTGGAACGGTTTCAGCGCAACCAGTCGGTGCTGTTCCTGGCTTTGCGCAACGATGGTGCCGCGGTGGGGTTTACCCAGTTGTACCCCTCGTTTTCATCGGTATCCGCTGCGCCCATCTTCATATTGAACGACCTGTTCGTGGTGCCGGAGGCCCGCCGTCGCGGGGTCGGTGCCCGCCTGCTGTCTGCGGCAGCCGAGTATGGACGGAGCCACGGGGCGGTCAAGCTCAGTCTGACCACGGGTGTTTCCAATGCGGCGGCGCAGGCCTTGTATGCGGCGCAAGGGTGGGTTCGCGAGGATGACTTTTACGCCTACAATCTCTCGCTGTAAGCCCGAGTACCGGCCGCGAAATGTCGCGTTGCCTTGGCGCGCGCGGCTGGCGTGATCACGTTACTGCGTCGGGTATCTGCCCATGTCCTTGCTCCCGTTTCTTGCCGCTGCCGTCGTCCTGGCCATATTCCCCGGGCCGGGAATCACGTATGTCGTGTCGCGCACGGCAGCGGGTGGGCGCGCCGAGGGCCTGGCATCGTGCCTCGGTACGGCAATCGGTGGCCTGGTGCACGTGCTGGCGGCGGCCACCGGCCTATCGTTGCTGGTAGCGCAGTCGGCTGTCGCGTTCAGCGTGGTCAAATATCTGGGCGCGGCGTACCTCGTCTTCCTGGGCATCCGCATGCTGTTGCAAAAGGGCGACCACGACGCCGGCCTGCCACGGGTCCACGCGCAGGGCTCGCGCAAGGCTTTGCGCGACGGAATCGTCGTGGAAGCGCTCAACGTGAAAACAGCCCTGTTCTTCCTCGCCTTCCTGCCGCAGTTTGTTTCACCCGGGCATTCGATCGTGCTGCAGATGGCCTTTCTCGGCACGATTTGCGTGGTCCTGAACACGCTCGCGGACGTGGCGATGGTGTGGTCCACGTCGCGTCTGCTCGGTTCACACGTGGCGCGTGCGGCACGTGCGCGTTTGATGCGGCGTGCCTCGGGAACGGTGATGGTCGGCTTGGGGGCTTTTCTCGCGCTGGCGCACAACAGCCGCTGAGGCGTCACAGCAGCAGGCGATAGGCGGGATTGTCGCTTTCGTTGCAGTAGGGATAGCCGAGGGTATCCAGAAACCGCTTGAATTCGGGTTGCTCGTGCGCCGGCACCTGGATGCCCACGAGCACCTGCCCGTAATCCGCACCCTGGTTGCGGTAATGGAACAGGCTGATGTTCCAGTCCGGTGGCATGTGGGCGAGGAACAGGGCAAGCGTGCCTGGCCGCTCCGGGAATTCGAACCGGTAGATGCGCTCGTCGGTGGCCAGTGGCGAGTGGCCGCCGACCATGTGACGCAAATGCTGCTTGGCCAATTCGTCATCGGTCAGATCGAGCACCTCGAATTCCTGCGCACGGAAGGCAGCGGCAAGGGCGTCGCGGTCCGCACGGCAACGGGTGCGTACGCCCACGAAGATGTAAGCGGTGTGCGGGTCGCTGATGCGGTAGTTGAACTCGGTGAGGTCGTTGCGGCCCAGCGCCGTGCAGAATCGGCGAAAGCTGCCGCGCTCCTCCGGAATCGTCACGGCGAAGATGGCTTCGCGTTGTTCGCCGACTTCTGCGCGCTCGGCGACGAAACGCAGGCGGTCGAAATTCATGTTGGCGCCGGAGATCACGGCGACCATCGCGCCGTCGGCCTGCGGGTGCGCGCCGACGTACTGTTTGAGCCCCGCGAGCGCCAGGGCGCCGGACGGTTCCGGGATGCTGCGCGTGTCCTGGTAGATGTCGCGAATGGCGGCACACAGCTCGTCGGTGCTCACGCGGATCATCGCATCGACATGGCGCCGGCACAGCTCGAAGGTCAGTTCGCCGACGCGCTTGACGGCGGTGCCGTCGGCAAACAGTCCCACGTCGGCAAGCTTGATACGCGTGTCCGCCTCGAGCGAGCGCGCCATCGCGTCGGAATCGACCGTCTGCACGCCGATGACCTTGACGTCCGGGCGTTCGCTTTTGATGCAGGTTGCAATACCCGAAATCAGTCCGCCACCGCCAACCGGTACGAAAACGGCGTGCAGGTCATCGGGGGTTTGCCGCAGGAGTTCCAGGCCCACGGTGGCCTGGCCGGCGATCACGTCCGGGTCGTCGAACGGGTGCACGAAGATGAGGTCGCGCTCGCCCTGGATGCGTGCGGCTTCGGCCTGTGCCTCGCTGTAGGAGTCGCCGGCCAGCACCACCTCGACGTGGCGGCCTCCGAAGCGTCGCACCGCATCGACCTTGACCTCCGGTGTCGTGACCGGCATCACGATCACGGCCCGGATGCCCAGGCGTGTGGCCGCCATGGCCACGCCCTGCGCATGGTTGCCCGCCGAGGAGGCGATCACGCCGCGCTGGCGCTGCCCGGCATCGAGTTGTGCCATGCAGTTGTAGGCGCCGCGCAGCTTGAACGAGAACACGGCTTGCTGGTCCTCGCGCTTGAGCAATACGCGCATCCCCAGTCGTTGCGAGAGCTGTGATGCCTCGTCAAGGCTGGTCTCCTGCGCCACCTCGTAGACGCGTGCCGCACGTACCCGCCGCAGCAAGTCGCCGGAGAGGTCCGTGGACGCTGCCGCGGAGGGGCTGGCAAGCGTGGTTGACGGCTGGTGCATGGTGGTTTCTCCGCAGTTCGTTCTGTCATTGCCATGAAGGGCAAAAGAAAACCCCGCATCCTTCGGGAGGCGGGGTCCTGGTGTGTGCTGTTTGTGCCGAGCGCGCGCCTACCCCGTATCTCCGGGCCGAATAATGGAAATAATGTCGATGCTGATGACAGCGCGGCGAGCATCCGCGATGGATGCGGACCGCGTTGGCGCGTCGGGGTAATGGCGATCAGGCGACGTCATGGTTGCGTATTACAACAACCATTGCCCGCGTATTGCAAGCATCATGTCAGCGATACGTAGCAGTTCTTCCAGTTTTCATACGTATTACGCGAGTGACGCAGGGCGCATCACAGCAGGTCAGTAATAGGCTTCCCCAGCGGAGCAAGTGGACATGCCCGATCATGGCACGGTCCCGCGCCGGCCGACGCGCCCGCCCGCACACGACCGTGGGCGAGGTCGTCGTGGCGCGTTTTCGCGCCGTGGCGTCAGGCGTCGAGATCCTTGAGCGCCGCGACCAGCGCCGACGCCATGGCCTGGCCATCGCCGTAGAGCATGCGCGTGTGGTCGGCGTAAAAGAGCGCATTCTCGATGCCGGCAAATCCCTTGCCGCGTCCGCGCTTGATGACGATGGCGTTCTTGGCTGCGGCCACGTCCAGCACGGGCATGCCGTAGATGGGCGAGTTCGGATCGGTCCGCGCCACCGGGTTGACGACATCGTTCGCGCCAATCACCAGGGCCACGTCGGTGTTGGGGAAGGCGGGGTTGACGTCATCCATGTCGGCAATCAGATCGTACGGCACACCAGCCTCGGCAAGCAGCACGTTCATGTGGCCCGGCATGCGGCCGGCCACGGGGTGGATCGCGAAGGTCAGCTTGACGCCGCGGTCGATCAGCAGGCGCGCGAATTCCCAGATCTTGTGCTGCGCCTGCGCGACCGCCATGCCGTATCCCGGCACGATGACCACGCGCTCGGCATAGGCCATCATCACGGCGGCGTCGGAGGCTTCGATCGGCTTCAGGCTGCCGGTCACTTCCTGCGCTTCTCCGCTCGCGGTGGCGCCGAAATTGCCGAACAGCACGTTCATGATGGAGCGGTTCATGGCCTTGGCCATCAACTGCGTCAGCAGGGTGCCGGCGGCGCCTACCACCATGCCGGCGATGATCATGGCCTCGTTCTGCAGCACGAAGCCTTCGAATGCCACCGCCAGGCCCGTGAAGGCGTTGTACATGGAAATCACGACCGGCATGTCCGCGCCGCCGATGGGCAGGGTCATGGCAATGCCGAACGCAAGCGTCAGGACGAAGAAGGCGATCAGCCAGCCCCATGCGAACATGTGGCCATTGATGCCGGCGATGAGGGCGACCAGCCCGCAGATGATGCCAATGGCCAGGATCACCAGGTTCACCTGGCGCTGCAACGGGAACACGAAACGCCGGTCCATCCAGCCTTGCAGCTTGGCAAAGGCGATCATGGAACCGGTCAACGAGACGGCCCCGATCAACACGCCGATGTAGGCCAGCACCTGCTCGGTTGGCGTGAGGGTCGCGCCCGCCAGCAGCAATGCGTCGTTGAACCGGATCAACTCGACGGCACCGATGGCCGCCGCCGCACCACCACCCATGCCGTTGAAAAGCGCCACCATCTGCGGCATGGCCGTCATCGGAACACGCCGCCCGACGGCCCAGGAGATCACCACGCCGACCACGATGGCGCCGATCATCCAGCCGAGGTTGTGCATGCCCGGCAGGAAGAACGTCACGATGATGGCGGCCGCCATGCCGACACCGGCCCAGATGATGCCGCGCCGCGCCGTGCGTGGCGAGCTCATGCGCTTCAGCCCCCAGATGAACAGGACGGCGGCGATGAAGTAGACAGCCTGGACCACGGTCGGCATCCACGAGGGAAGGGTCATCGGGTTTCTCCGGCGGTAATGTCCACGGCCAGCCTGCTCTGGCGCGCGGTTGCGGGACGGGCGTGTCGTGCGGGTTCGGCGGGGGTCATCGGGAAGTCAACGCGTGGATTTGTCGGGTTTCGAGGACTTGAACATTTCCAGCATGCGCTCGGTGACGACGTAGCCGCCGGCCACGTTGCCCGCCGCCAGCAACACCGCGATGACGCCAATGGTGACCTCGATCGCGCCGTGGGCATGCCCGAGCGCCACCATGGCTCCCACCAGCACGATGCCGTGCACGAAGTTGGAGCCGGACATCAACGGCGTGTGCAAAATAACCGGCACGCGGCTGATGATTTCGTAGCCGGTGAACGCGGCCAACATGAAGATGTACAACGCCACGAATCCGTCAATCATGGCAATCTCCCGAAGTGAACCAATGAATCATGCGTGATGGTGTGACGCGCCAGTGATGTTTCCCTGCACGTATGAACGGCGTTGCTTGTAGGGGCACGGCGTGCCGTGCCCTGGCGTTGGCGTGCCGTGCCCTGGCATGCCGTGCCCCGGCAATGCCTCCCCGCGCGCGTGGGCCGCGTGCCATATGGCGTGACGGCCATCCTGGCGGTGCCTTGGCGAGATCAGCCATCGAATGCCACTTCGCCGTTGCGTACCACGCAGGTCGCCTTCACGAGTTCGTCGTCCACGTCGGGCACCAGGGCGCCCTCGACCAGGAGCAGGCGCACGAACTGCAACAGGTTGCGCGCGTACATTTCCGATGCGTGCAGGGGCGCGCCGGCGGGCAAATTGACCGGTCCGATGATGGTGACCCCCTCATGGACCACCGTTTCGCCGGGTTGGGTCAGCTCGCAGTTGCCACCGCCTTCGGCAGCCATGTCCACGATCAGTGCACCGTGCTTCATGCCGGCGACCATGGCGGTCGACACGATGCGTGGCGCGCGGCGGCCCGGCACCGCGGCGGTCGAGACGACGACGTCCACGCCCGCGAGGTGGTCGGCCAGCGCCTGCTGCTGTGCCTCGCGTTCCTCGGCGGACAATTCGCGCGCGTAACCGCCCGTGCCCGCGGCCGCGACATCGAGTTCGAGGAACTTCGCGCCCAGCGACTGCACCTGTTCGCGTGTTTCCGGGCGCACGTCGTAGCCCTCCACCTGGGCGCCCAGCCGGCGCGCCGTGGCAATGGCCTGCAGGCCCGCCACGCCCGCACCGATGACCAGCACCTTGGAAGGGCGCAGGGTGCCGGCGGCGGTGGTCAGCATCGGGAAGAGTTTCGGGCAGGATTCGGCGGCGATCAGCATGCCGCGGTACCCGGCCACGGCGGCCTGGGAACTCAATACGTCCATCGACTGGGCGCGCGTCGTGCGCGGCAGGAGTTCCAGCGCATAGGCATTCACACCCCGGGCCGCCAGCGCCTGCAAGCGCTCGGCGGCACCGTACGGATGCAACTGGCCGATCACGATGGTGCCCGGTTGCAGTTGTGCAAGAACGTCCGCCGATGGCGCACCGACGCACAACAGCACGTTTGCCCGGCGCGCGGTCTCCTCGACCGGGCCCCACGTCACGTTCTTGTAAGCCGCATCGGCGAACCCCGCGGCGGCACCCGCCCCATGCTCCATGCAGACCTGCACGCCGTCGGTCTCGAGTTTGCCGGCCACTTCCGGCGTAATCGCCACGCGCCGCTCACCCTTGGCCGGTTCACGCAATGCGGCAATAGTGATCCCCATGGAACAATCTCCGTTTACGCTGCGGATATCCGCAAAGCATGATCGAGCTTGCCGTCCGAACCATACCCCAGGTGGACCGATTGGGTGAATGGCATGATGTCATGACGTGGCATGGCCGCACGATGTGCCGGCGTGATGCCATTACGATGGGATCCTGCCTGCCGTACCGGTGCGCCCGTCCGACGCCAAGCCTTGTTTCAATTGGTGCCATCGACGCATGCTGGCGTACGGACAATGCAGGCAATGGTCGGGGAGACAGGATTTGAACCTGCGACTTCTACGTCCCGAACGTAGCGCT
>CAYOEF010000163.1:0-6606 GCA_964402805.1 uncultured Rhodanobacteraceae bacterium
CGTTGATCCAGGCTCATGTCAGTACGCTCTGACTGTGGGACAAGCGTCTAGCTTACCGGATTGATCCCCTTTTTCCGCTGGTTGGCGCGTCATGCATACCGTCATGCTGGACAACAGATTGGCAACCCATCCGCACACCATGAGCATCCAGCACTGGCCCAGCGGCGAACGTCCGCGCGAAAAACTGCTCGCGCGCGGGGGCGGCGCCCTTTCCGACGCCGAATTGCTGGCGGTCCTGCTGGGCAGCGGCACCCGCGGCATGGACGCGGTCGCGATGGGTCGCGAGCTCATTCGTCGTGCCGGGGGCGTGGCCCCCCTCATGGGTTCCGATCGATTGCCGCCGGTGAGCGGGCTGGGTCCGGCCAAGCGCGCGCGCCTGCTGGCTGCACTGGAATTGGCCCGCCGCGTCCTCGGCGAGGAACTCGTCCAGGGACCGGCCCTGACCAACCCGAACGACAGCGGCGCCTTCATCAGCGCGCGCCTGCGGCACCTGCCCTACGAAGTGTTTGCCTGCCTGTACCTGGACAACCGCCACCGTGTGCTGGCCTTCGAGGAGTTGTTTCGCGGCACCATCGATGGCGCCAGCGTGCCCCCGCGCGAGGTCGTGCGCGCGTGCCTGCACCACAACGCGGCCGCGGTGATCTTCGCGCACAACCACCCGTCGGGCGTCGCCGAGCCCAGCCGGGCCGATCGCGACATCACGCAGGCGCTGTGCGATGCGCTGAACCTGATCGGCGTGCGCGTGCTCGATCACCTCGTGGTCGGCGCCGGCGCACCGGTTTCCATGGCTTCGCGTGGACTGATGTAGCGCCACTCGCACCTTCTGCGCAGGGTCCACCAGCCCATCTCCGCCGTGGCCATGCCGGTGATGCTGGCACAACCGGCACCCGCTCGTTTAACCTTCCACGCGATGACAAGCCCTTCCATTCCCGTTTCCCGAACCCGTGACTGGTGCCGACCCCTGCGTTACGCGTATCGCACCCCGTGGCTGTGCGTGCATTTCCTGATCGGCATCGCGATATGCATCCTCGTGGTCAGCTACAGGCGTTCCACCGTCGCACACGCGGGGCACGAACCGGTCCAGCACCGCATCATCCGATGGTGGTCACGGGTGCTGCTGCGGATTTTCGGCTTTCGCACGCGCGCCTTCGGGGACCCGAAACCCGACGCCGCGATGTTCGTATGCAACCACGTCACCTGGCTCGACATCGAGCTCATGCACAGCCAGCGCGCGGTCTGTTTCGTGGCCAAGGCGGAAATCGCGCACTGGCCGGTGGTTGGCTGGCTGGCCGCATGCGCCGGCACGATCTTCCACAAGCGCGGCTCCAACCGTTCGCTCAACGTGGTGATGAACACCATGGTCGAGCGCATGCGTGCGGGCCGGTCCGTCGCGGTCTTCCCCGAAGGCGGCACCAGCCATGGCGGGCAGCTGCGGGTTTTCCACGCGCGCATCTTCCAGGCCGCCCTCGACGCGGACGTTCCGGTGCAACCGGTCGCGCTGCGCTACGCACGCGGGACCGAGCGTTGGCTGGACGTCGCCTTTCGCCCTGGTGAAAGCTTCATGGCAAACGTCGTGCGCGTTCTCGGCGAGCCCACCAGCTGGGCCGAGGTGCATTTTCTGCCAGTGGTGCCTCCCAATCACGACGGCCGCCGGCGCATGGCCGATCAAGCGCGGGCGCTGATTGCCACCGCACTCGACGGGACACCGGACCATCCCGAGTGACTATCACCGCTTCCGTCGAGCGCCTGACGGGGGAAGCATGGCCACGCGGAGATGATTTTCGCCCCAGCGGCCTCCTCGCCAACAGCAACGTGCAGACCGTGCTTGCCTCGAGCGTGCTGCGCCACGTGGCGCAAGATCGGCTGCGCCGTGCGCTCGCCGAGGTATCCGAACCTGTGGTGTTCGCCCTGCCGCACGGAGTCCGCCTGTCGGGTGTGGTGGCACGCCAGCACACCCGGCGAACGGCGCGTGGCCTTGCCGTGCTGCTGCACGGCTGGGAGGGAAGCGTGCATTCGGGTTACCTCGTGCAGACGGCCGCCCGCCTGCTTGCGGACGGCTGGGACGTGTTTCGCCTCAATTTTCGTGATCACGGCGGATCACACCACCTGAACGCCGGCTTGTTCCACTCCTGCCGGCTCGACGAGGTGGTCGACGCGGTGCACGAGGCCGCGCAGCGTTGGCAGGCGCGCACGCGGCCGCTGGCGCTGGTTGGTTTCTCGCTGGGAGGCAATTTCGCCTTGCGTGTCGCCCTGGCCGCCCCCGCAAAAGGTTTGGCCATCGACCGCGTGGTTGCGGTATGCCCCGTCATCGATCCCGGATCGGGATTGTTCTCGCTCGAGCGCGGCCCATGGATCTACCACGGGTACTTCATGCGCAAATGGGCCCAGTCACTGCGCCGCAAGGAGCGCCTGTTCCCGTACCAGTACCATTTCCGTGCGACGGAACTGCGCAGTGGCCTGCGTTCGCTCACACGCGCCATGGTGGAACGCTACACCGACTTCGGTTCCCTCGAAAACTACCTCGACGGCTACTCGCTGGCGGGCACGCGCATGGCCGGCATGCGCGTGCCCGCCACCATCCTCGCGGCACGCGACGACCCGGTCATCCCCGTGGCCGACTTCGCGCAGCTTGCCATACCACCGACGATCGAACTGGACATCGCCAACCACGGCGGCCACTGCGGTTTTCTCATGGATTGGCGCCTGCGTGTCTTTACGGACGGTTACATCGCCACGCGCCTGAACGCCCTGGCACCCTGAACCGGCGCGGCCTGCCTTCCCGGTGTAGGCTTTCGGCAGGGATCGATGGAGCGCCGCCATGCGTACGTTGCTGCTTTCCTTTCTCGCCCTTGCCTGCGGCGCATGCCAGGCAGCCGTAGTACCCCCCATCGCCCGCCTCACGCTGCCACCGGGCTTCCACGTCGGCGTGTATTCGGACCGGGTATCGACGGCGCGCGAAATCGCCGTGGGCGCCCACGGCACCGTATTCGTCGGTTCGATGGCGGCCGGCAAGGTATACGCCCTTACCGACAGCGACCACGATGGCCGCGCCGACAAGGTCCGGGTGGTAGCACGAGGTCTGGAAATGCCGGTGGGTGTCGCGTTCCATGATGGCGACCTGTACGTTTCCGCCGTAAGCCGGATCCTCGTGCTGCGCAATATCGAGGCGCACCTGGATGATCCGCCGCGACCGGAGGTGGTGACCGACAAGCTGCCCTCCGAACGCCACCACGGCTGGCGCTTCATCGCCTTCGGCCCGGACGGCCGCCTGTATGTGCCGGTCGGCGCGCCCTGCAATGTCTGCGCACCGCCGCCACCGTTTGCCAGCCTGCTCAGCATGAAGCCCGATGGCAGCGATTGGCGGACCGTCGCCACGGGCATCCGCAACACGGTCGGATTCGACTGGCAGCCGGGTAGCGGCAAGCTCTGGTTTACCGACAACGGGCGCGACATGCTCGGTGACGACAAGCCCGGCGACGAACTCAACCGCATCGACCATGCCGGTGAAAACTTCGGCTTCCCCTATTGCCATGCGGGCGACATCCCCGATCCCAGGTTCGGCAAGGGCCACCCCTGCAGCCGCTACACACCACCGGCGTTGACATTGGACGCGCACGTGGCAGCGCTGGGCATGCGTTTTTATGCGGGGAACATGTTTCCGGCACGCTACCGTGGCGCCATCTTCATTGCCGAACACGGTTCCTGGAACCGCTCAACGAAGGTCGGCTACCGCGTCATCGCGGTGTTCGTCGATGGCGACCGGGTCACCGGCCATACGCCGTTCATCACCGGCTTCGAAAATGACGAGCAATCCTGGGGTCGCCCGGTCGACGTGCAGCCCCTGCCGGACGGCAGCCTGCTGGTCAGCGACGACGTGGCCGGGGCGATTTATCGTGTAACCTACACGCAGCCGTGACATCCCACGCAAACCCTTCCCGGCGTTGCAACGTTTCGAGGACCTTCCCATGCAGCTACGCAGCAACAGTTTCGGCAACGGCGCCCCGATTCCCGTCGAATTCGCATTCGGCAAGCCCGGCACACCGGTGGCGCTGTCGGACAACCGCAGCCCGCACCTTGCCTGGCATGACATTCCCGACGGCACACGCTCGTTCGTGTTGACCTGCGTGGATCCGGATGCACCCAGCAAGGCGGACGACGTCAACCAGGAGGGCCGCAGCGTGCCGGCGGATCTGCCACGGGTGGAATTCGTGCATTGGCTGATGGTGGACATCCCGCCCGAATGCGGTGAACTGGCTGCCGGCAGTTGCAGCGACGGCATCGTCGCGCATGGCAAGACCGACCCGGTCGGACCGCCCGGGAGCCGACAGGGCCTGAACGACTACACCGGCTGGTTTGCAGGCGACGCGGACATGCGTGGCGAGTATTTCGGTTACGACGGCCCCTGCCCGCCGTGGAACGACACCCTGGTGCACCACTACCATTTCCGCATCCACGCGCTCGACGTCGCCACCCTCAATCTGGTCGGTCCATTTGGGCTGGACGACGTGCGCGGCGCCATGCTCGGCCACGTCCTCGCCGCTGCCGAATGGGTGGGTACGTACGCCATCAATCCGGACGCGCGCGATCGCGGCTAGCGCGTTGAGTTCCCGCGTCCAGATCGCGCCTTACGCGCCCGCCGGAATCAGCAGCAACAGGGCCACGCCGAGCACGATGCGGTAGATCGCAAATGGCGTGAACGTGTGCTGGCGGATATAACCAAGCAGCCATTTGACCGCCACGAACGCGGTGACCATGGAGACGACGAAGCCCACGCCCAGCCCGATCCAGTTTTCGTGGATCGCCGCGCCACCACGAAGCACTTCCAGCAATTCGTAGCCGGTGGCGGCATACATGGTCGGAATCCCCACCAGAAACGCGAACTCCGTGGCTGCCGGGCGATTGCTGGTGCCAAACAGCAGTGCGGCGAAGATGGTCGCCGCCGAACGCGATGTCCCCGGAAAGATGCCGGCCACCATTTGCGCCACGCCGACCAGCACGGCCACCGTCCAGGTGATCCGGGTGCGGTCCGGCTGCCGCGCCGCGGCCTGCTCGGCCACGATCATCCAGAGGCCACCGATGATCAGCGCCCATGCGACCGGGGTCACCCGCGTCGGCAATTTGAATCCCGCCTTCACGGCGATCAGGCCAAGCACTGCGGTAATCAGGAAGGCCACGACCAGCTTCCACAGGTAATCGCGGTTGGCGCGGTCGTGCCAACACGTCAAAAGCGTGACGATGCGTCGCCAGTAGATCAATGTAATGGCCAGGATTGCCCCCGCCTGGATACCCACGTTGAACAGGTCCGAACGTTCTCCCAGCCAATGCTCGGCAATGAGCAGGTGTCCCGTCGAGGAAATCGGCAGGAACTCGGTGATGCCCTCGATGAGGCCGAGAATGATGTTCTGGATCAGATCATGCATGGCACGTTCCGCACGCAGGCAAGGCCGCGAGTGTACCGAAAGTGCGCGGGCGCCACTGGCCCGGAATGGCGGCGCCCGCGCATCCGCGGTCCACGACCCTGGTTATCACCATTATCTTTATGTAAACGGCCGGCGACGCATGTAGAATCGCCGCGTTTGTTCGCCATCCATTCCCCCTTCATCGAGCGAGCGCCTGCCATGTCCACGGAGAACGTTGTCAAACTGATTGAAGACGAACACGTCGCCTTCGTCGACCTCCGGTTTACCGATTTGCTCGGGAAACAGCATCATCTCACCTATCCGGCGCACAGCGTCGACGACGCCCTGTTCGAAGACGGCAAGATGTTCGACGGCTCGTCGATCGTCGGCTGGAAAGGCATCAACGAATCGGACATGGTGCTGCTGCCGGACCCGGACACGGCATTCATCGACCCGTTCAGCAAGCACAAGCAACTGGTCATGACCTGCGACGTGCTGGAACCGTCGACCATGCAGGCGTACGGCCGTGACCCGCGGTCGATCGCACGCGCCGCCGAGGCCTATCTCAAGACCAGCGGCGTGGCGGACACCGCCTACTTCGGGCCGGAACCGGAGTTTTTCGTGTTCGATTCGATTCGCTGGCAAAACGACATGGGCCGCGTGTTTTACGAAATCGAGTCGCAGGAAGCGGCCTGGAGTTCCCGCTACGACTACGAGGAAGGCAACCGCGGCCATCGCCCGGGCGTCAAGGGTGGCTACCTGCCGCTGGGTCCGGGCGATTCGCTGGCCGACCTGCGCGCCGAAATGTGCCAGGTACTGGAGCAACTCGGGCAGGTCGTCGAGGTGCACCACCACGAGGTCGCCAACGGCGGTCAGTGCGAAATCGGCACGCGGTTCAACACGTTGCTGAAAAAGGCCGATGAACTGGCGACGATGAAATACGTCATCCGCAACGTCGCCAACGCGCACGGCAAGACCGCCACGTTCATGCCCAAGCCGCTGGTAGGCGACAACGGCAGCGGGATGCACGTGCACCAGTCACTCAGCCGGGATGGCAACAACCTGTTCGCCGGCGACCAGTACGGCGGCCTGTCGCAAACCGCCTTGTGGTACATCGGCGGCATATTCAGGCATGCGCGCGCCATCAACGCATTCACCAACGCCACCACCAACAGCTACAAGCGCCTGGTGCCGGGCTTCGAGGCGC
>CAYOEF010000164.1:0-6597 GCA_964402805.1 uncultured Rhodanobacteraceae bacterium
ACCCCCCCCCCCCCCCCCCACCCACCCCCCCCCGCCCCCCCCCGCCCCCCGCTCGCAGCAGCTGGCGCACGACAACATCGTGCGCGTCTACGACTTCGACAAGGAAGGCACCATCGTTTTCATGACGATGGAGTACATCAACGGCAGCAACCTCAAGGCGCTGATTCGCGAACAGGCTTACGACGGCATGCCGCTGGCCCGCGCCCGGCCGTTGATCGAGGGCATGGCGCACGGGCTCGGCCGCGCGCACAAGGCCGGCGTGGTGCATTCCGATTTCAAGCCCGGCAACGTCATGGTCACCGCCGATGGCGTCGCCAAGGTGTTCGACTTCGGCATCGCGCGCGCCGGCAAGTTCGCCGGCGACGCCAGCGGCGAGAAGACGGTTTTCGACGCCGGCACGTTGGGCGCCATGACGCCCGCCTACGCCAGCCTGGAAATGCTGCGCGGCGAGGAACCCCAGCCCGCCGACGACATCTACGCGCTGGGCTGCGTCGCCTATGAACTCCTCACCGGGAAACATCCGTTCGGCAAGGCAAGTGCCGAGGTCGCGCTCAAGGAAGGTCGCAAGCCGCCGCATGTTCCGGGCCTGACCCGACGGCAGAACGCGGCCCTGGCGGCCGCCGTCGCGTTGCACCGCGAGCAGCGGCTGAAAAATGTGGACGAGCTGCTTGAAGGGTTGCGCGACGTCAGCCTGCGCGAGCGCTCGCGTCCGTTCGTGATCTACGGCACGATCGTGGTGATCCTGCTCATCGCCGCCGCCTGGGGTGCGCATTACTACCTCCAGATGCGCCACCTCGACCAGGTGGTAAGCCGCTTTGCACTGGCCAGTCCCGATCGCTACGCCAACGAGGACCAGGCGTACAAGGCCGTGGAGTCGCTGGGACCGGCCAAGAGCAAGCAGTTGGTCGTGGACCATGGGGGCATCATCCAGACCTATTTGCTCAATCGCCTGGTGGCCTACTGGAACCCGGCCCAAAAACACTACGACTATGCGGGCGTGCAGCACGTGGCCGCGATACGCGAGAAGTTGAAGCTCTATTCGCCGCAACTGGACGTCCGCTTCAATGCCATCAAGCAACAACGCAATGACCTGTTGAACAAGCTCGATACCCAGTTCAGCCAGCGCGTCGCGGTCGGCGCCATCTTCCCCGGACAGCCCGACAATGTCCTGGAAACCCTCAAGGCCATTCGCGCCATCAACCCGCACAGCCCGCTGCTGGACAGCAAGGAACTGGCGTTGAACTACGACCTGGCCGTCGGCAAGTCCATCGATGCCGGCAACCTGGACCAGGCACGACAGCGTCTGGCATTCGCGCGCAAGATGTTCCCCAAGTCCGAGCGCCTCCAGGCACGTGTCACGCAGATAGGGCTCCTCGAGCAGGCGCAGCGTGCGGCGAAGGCCGTCGCGATCGCCTCCGGCATACCCCAGGTACGCGAACAGCTGGCTGACCTGATCGCCAAGCCCGCGCTGACTCCCAAGTGGCAGGCGGCGGTCGCGAAGGCGGTCAAGGCATTGCAGGGCAACCACAATCCGGCCACGCAAAAACTGCTGCGGCAACTGACAGGCGTGATCGGCGAGCAGGCAGCCACGGCGCGCACGCCCACCGAGGTCCTGCTCGCTTCCCAGTTGGTGGCGCTGGGGATGAGCTATGCGCCCAATGCGCAGTCCTTGCTGAGCCAGCGCGACCGGCTCCAGGCCATGATAAAGCAGCACCAGGAAGCCCTCGCCAAGGCCAATGCGGCGGCCGAGGTTGCCTCGCGCATCGAATCGCTCAAAAGCGCCGCGGCGGCCAGCGACATCGACAAGGCGGTCGAATCGCTCGCGCGCATTCGCGAACTCCAGCCGGACAATCCGTTCCTGAAGATCGAGGGACCGCAACTGGTGGCCAATGCCTACCTTGGGAAGGCGCATGACCTCACCGACGCCGGCAAGTACCAGAATGCCGTGCAGGTGGTCGACAACGGCATCAAGGCATTGGGCAAACGCGACGACCTGGCGCGCACGCGGGACCGTCTCGACTTTGTGGTGGATTTGATGAAGGTCCGCGATGCGCATCCGAGCCGGGCCACGGTCGAGCATTTGCGGCGGCGACTGGATGAATTGAAAAAGTCCGATGCCGACGGCGTGGTCGCCCTGGCCAAGCGCCTGGCGGACCACGACGCACTGCCACATGCATCGTTTGCCAGCTTGCTGGATGCGCTGGAACCACCCCGGGTCGCCAAGGCCAAACCAAAACCCAAGCCAAAACCCAAGCCCAAGCCCAAGCCGGCACCAAAGGAAGTGGCCAAGGCACCCGCCCCGAAACCCGAACACAAGCCAAAACCGGCGCCGGCGCCGGCGGCCAAGCCGAAGAGTACGCCGGAAGTCGCCACCAAGGCACCGCCATCCGATCCCTGCGCACGGTCGGGCCTGGCCGGTACCGGACGGGTGTGTTTTGATCACGTCGGTTCGGCACGCGGTCCGGCGCTGGTCGTGATTCCCGATGGCAGCAAGCCGTTTGCCCTGTCGCGGACCGAAATCACGGTGCGCCAGTTCGATCGTTTCTGCCACGCCACGCACCAGTGCAAGCCCGAGAGTGGCGATGGCAATCTTCCCGCCACCAACGTCAGCCTGGCGCAGGCCAAGGCCTATGCCGCCTGGTTGACCAAGACCACCGGCTACACCTACCGCCTGCCTGCCAACGCGCAGTGGCTGCATGCGGCCAAGGCCGGCAGCGGCTGGAAGCAGTCGCCGGACAGCAACTGCATTCCGCCCTCCGGCAGTGGCGGCATGGGTGGTCCGATTCCGGCGCGGGGGCGCCAACCCAATCCCTGGGGACTGGTCAACATGACGGGCAATGTGTGGGAATGGGTCACCGATGGCGGCCACGGCATGATTCGCGGTGGCGCCTACGACAGCTACTGGTCGGCGTGCACGGTTGCGGCGCACCGCAACGACAGCGGCAAGCCAGGTCCCGACATCGGTTTCCGGGTGCTGAGGGAGTTGCGATGAACGAGCGTCTGCAAAAGATCAATGCCAGTCTTGGCACGCTTGACAAGATGCATCGCCACGGGCGCATCAGTACCGCGGAGTACCGGGTGCGACGCCGGCACCTGCTCGGCACGCTGTGTGACAGCAGTGGCATCACCGCACGCAATACCGATGCGGGGCGAACCGTGCCGCGCGGCAACATCCGTGGTCCGTCCAGCGGATCGGCGGTGCCCGATGAGTTGGCGACCGTGCCGCGGCATGGGTCCAGGTCGTCATGGAGTCGCTGGCTGCCATGGCGTCATTGAGCTGGCATGGAGGCATTCGGCGGCCCATTACGGCGGGGTTGTCCGGTTGCGGGGCGATCTGGTTTGCGGGGCTTTTTTTCGGGCCGATGCTTTTAGAGTCCAAACCGATTATGTATAGTGGATTTGTTTCGTTGCGCCGCATGCGGGGGTGCACTTGATGCGAATGGCGGGAACAGCCGCTGCGCTGTCGCTTGGCTGTGCATGGGGTTTGTGCATGTGCGCGCCCGCATTGGCCGCCGCACCGGCGACCGGCGCGCCCGAGATTCTGGTTGCCGGCGCATCCAGCAATACCGCCGCAGTTCAAAAAATCATCAATCGCACTTATCAGCAGGCGATCGCAAAGTCGAGTGGGGCCGCGCTGGGCCCTGATGCAACCCGGCATCTGGTTGATGTGATCAATACGGCGTTGCATGATGCCGGCTACACGCAGGTCAGGGCTTATTTGCCCAGTCAACTGGTTACCTTTTCCCCGCAGGCGGCCCCGGCCAAGCCAAAGACAGGCACATCGTCATCCAAACCGGTCAAGCCGGCGTCGCAAGTGGCCGCCACGGCCGGGCAGCCAACGGTGGTGCCGCCAGTCAGCAAACGCCACGCCGAGCAGAACCAGGGCAAGGGCCCGCATATTGCCGTGCGTGGCTTTGCCGTGCAGGGCGTCGGCGATCACCCCAAAAAAGGCATTACGCCGGAAAGCATCCGCGAGTTTGCCGACGCCAGGCTGGCCAAACTGGGTGGCAGTGCCAGCAATCCGGCTGAACTGGATTTTGACCAGTTGCAGGGCATTGCCGATGCCGTTACCAAGCATTATCGCGATGCCGGCTTTATCGTGGCGACGGCGTTTTTGCCGACGCAAAAGGTCGGCACCGATGGCATCGTGCGTATCAAGGTGCTCGAAGGCCGCGTAGGTGATGTCGTCGTCAAGGGGACCAAACGTTACAAGCCGTGGGTCATCGCCGCGCCGGTCGACAAGCTGCGTGGCAAGGTGGTGCAAAAAGACACTTTGCAGAGTGCGCTGCTGTATGGCCGTGATCTTCCGGGGGTGTCGATTTCATCCACCCTGCAACCGGGCAAGAAGACCGGCCAGACCGATGTCGTCATGCTGGCCCGCGAGCACAAGCCCTATGCGGTGACCCTGGGTATGAACAACTACGGCACCGAGACGACCGGGCGCTACCGGGCCTTCGCCGACCTGGACTGGTACGCGCCCCTGGGGATTGGCGACGAGCTGTCGCTGGGGATCAATTACGCGTTCGACCCGCACCAGAACACCTACGGTTCCATCGACTACACCATCCCGACGGTGAAAGTCCCCGGATTGAGCTTTGCCGTCGGTGCTGACCGGAGCGAATTGGAGCTTGACAACGGATCGTTCGCGTCGCTCGACATCCATGGGCCCACCTCGCGTTACTACGCCGGCATCGCGTGGAAATTCGCCAATTACGAAGACCTGTCGATGACCGGTTCGCTGAAATACATCGACGAGCGCTCGCAACTGAACGCGCAGGGCTTCCAATTGTCCGACGAACGCTTCGACGTGGCCCAGCTGGGTTTTTCCATGAAGCATACCGACCGCCGTTTCCACGGCATCGGCCTGTTGTCGGCCAAGGTACGCAAATCACTCAATGACGACTCCGGGGAACCCGATCTGGTCAGCCCGAACCACGCCAGCGATTTCACGGTGGGGAGCCTTGCCTACACGCGGGTCCAGTTCCTGACCCCCAATCAGCAACTGTGGTTCAAGTTTTCCGGGCAATACACCAATGACGCCCTTGTTCCGATGGAACAATTCTCAATCGGCGGGCCGGACAGCGCACGTGCCTTCATGATTGCCGAGAGCCTCATGGACAAGGGGTATTACTCGGCATTGGAATATCACGTCAACGCGCCCGGTTTTGCCGACAAACCATCCCCGTTTCATGGCATCCCGTGGCGCAATCTGCTGACGGTAAAAACCTTTTTCGATTACGCGCACGGCAGCCCCGTAGGCGCCAACCGCAACTTCGGCGGTGGTTCGGCAAGTTACAGCGACGTCGGCGTCGGGTTGATTTTTCGCCTGCGAAGCTGGAATCACCTGATGTTTCGACTGGATGCCGCCGTGCCCGTCAACCAACCGGACTCCTCCGACGACCATGGTGTGCGCGTCTACGGAAGCCTGGACGTGAAGCTGTGAGGTATAGGCATGCGCACGAGTATTCATTTTGCCGATAAGGCAACGCATCCGCACCGCGCTTTCAGTGGCCACCGGCCGCCGTACGGGCGGTTTCCTGTCCGGCGCATTCTGCCTGCGCTTATTTCCCTGTTTTGTGGCACGGCGATTGCCGCGCCCGGCATTCCGGTCACCGCCTCACCCACGGGCGGGCAGGTGGTTGGCGGGGTCGGGTCCATTACGCACAAGGGCGCGCAGACCGTCATCAATCAGCATTCCGGATCACTGGCCATTGACTGGAAAAGCTTCAACGTCGGCAAGGACGCGGCCGTATTGTTCAAGCAGCCGTCGGTCAACGCGGCGGCACTCAACCGTATCCTGGGCCAGAATCCGAGCCTCATCCTCGGCAAGCTGAGTTCCAACGGCAAGGTGTTCCTCATCAACCCGCACGGCATCATCTTCGGCAAAGGCGCGAAGGTGAACGTCGGCGGCCTGGTCGCCAGCACGCTGGACCTCAAGCCGCAGGACTTCATGGACGGCAACTACAAGCTGGCCGCCGACGGCGACCCTGCCAGCGTCGTCAACCACGGCATCATCGCCGCCGCCAGTGGTGGATCGGTCAGCCTGATCGGCGGGCACGTGGTCAACGATGGCCTGATCGTCGCCAATTACGGGCACATCAACCTCGACGGCGCACGCAAGGCCGTGCTGGACTTCGGCGGCGACGGCCTCATCAACGTGCAGATCACCGGCAAGCTGGAAAAGCGCCTGGACGCGCAAAAGGCGGCCGTCACCAACAAGGGCACCCTGGAAGCCCATGGCGGCACCGTGGTGCTCAAGGCCGCAGCCACGCAAAAGCTGTTCACCAACCTGGTCAACAACTCCGGCGTCATCAAGGCCGGCGGAATCAGCACCCAGGGCGGCACGGTGCAACTGGTCAGCACCGGCGGCAATACCGTCAACAGTGGCACGATTGATGTATCCGGCAGCAAGGGCGGCAACGTAGGTTTGTTTTCCGACCAGAACGTTGCCGTGATAGGCGATGCGGATATTGATGCGTCAGGTACCAACGGCGGGGGCAGCATCCGCGTTGGCGGTGGTTTGCATGGTGGCGAGGGCTTGCAGACGGCATCGGCCACCTATGTGGCGCCCGACGCCACACTCAACGCTGATGCGAC
>CAYOEF010000165.1:0-6543 GCA_964402805.1 uncultured Rhodanobacteraceae bacterium
TACGGGCTGGATCACCGGCCAGCGCATCGAGGCCTCGGGAGGCATGTTTCTTTGATCGGCACGACGTTGCCGCGCTTGCGTCATCACGCCCTTCTGGTGGCGGTGAGAGGCTGCCGTGAGGAGTCTCGCGCAGACCCATCGACGCTGCAAGACCAGGTTGCAATGCTACATCGCATATGTATAACAAGTGCATGATTGTTATATATTTATATGGTAGCTTGTACAGGAACCCATGAGTCGGGGCGCAGCGTCAGGCAGCATTTTGAAAGCCGCCTGGTGCTGGCGGCCATTGGCAGGTGATTTGAATGCCCACAGACATCAGGCCGGAAGCAGTCGTCGCGACTGACATCGCTCCAAGAACCACGCCATCGAATTATCCGGAACCCTTTGCGTCACGCATGTGTGGTCGCGTGAAGCGCCAGCTCGGCGACGCATTTGGGCTGGCCAACTTCGGAGTAAATCTCACACAGCTGGCGCCGGGATCGGTTTCTGCGCTTCGGCATTCACATTCCAGGCAGGATGAATTCATCTATGTTCTGGAGGGCGCTCCCACGTTGGTCACGGACTCCGGGAGCACCCAACTGGCCCCGGGCATGTGCGCAGGATTCAAGGCGGGCGCGGGCGGAGGCCACCATCTCGTAAACCGCACGGAAACCGTGGTTACCTATCTTGAAATCGGCGACCGCACGGCGGGAGACAGCGTGTACTATCCCGACGACGACCTGGAAGCATGCCGCGCCGGTGGGGCATGGCAGTTCAGGCACAAGAATGGTCAACCGTACTGAATCCAACGTCGCGATTGCGTCCGTTACCAACAAGCCATGCAGTGGATGCGGTTTCCACCCCACTGGTTTCCGGCGCCAGATTCGGGTTGCGAGGGAGTTGCCATGTACGACGGTGATTACTTCCAGTTGATGGCGCGTTACAACCGCTGGATGAACCAGAAAATCTTTGCGGCCTGCGTGCAAATTCCGGATGTGGACAGGCGCAGGGATTTGGGGGCGTTCTTCAAGTCGATCCACGCGACGCTGGATCACATTTTCTACGGCGACAAGGCCTGGATGGCCAGGTTTTCCGGCAAGCCTGTCGACGTCGAACTTGGCCAGGCGCTTCATGCCGACTTCGAGAGCCTGAAGCAGGACCGCGCTGCCATGGATGATGCCATTGTCGAATGGTCAAGGACGCTCGACGAGGCTTGGCTGCGGGAGCCGTTGACGTACACCAGCAAGGTTGACGGCAAAACCCGCACTTTGCCTGCGTGGGTCCTCGTGACACACCTGTTCAACCACCAGACGCATCACCGGGGGCAGGTGACGACACTGGTCAAGCAGCTTGGCTACGAGCCGGGGGTTACGGACATCCCCTGGCTACCCGACCTGGATGCAGTGGTGACGTAACGTGCAACAAGCCGCATGAACTGGCCATCATCCCTCCATGTACGCCGCCAGCTACCCGATGCAAGCGTCAGGCGTCAGGGGTTGCGACGCACGTGCTCGAACTTGCCGTGCCCACCCTCGCCAAGGCCGGGCTGTTCGATCTTTTCGCGCCAGACGAATGGGCAGCCGGCGGCAGTCCGGGCCGACGGCTGGAGGGACTCAAGGCGAAAGTGTCCTTTGACGCCGGCCTGCCTGAGGTCTGAGTATTGGCATAAGCGGGTGCGTGGCCGGTTGGCGTCGCTTGACCCGGGCACCGGGTTCATCGGGCGCGCCCGGCTGGAAACCCCGCGGTTTCACTGCAATCGGAGGAACAGACATGTCCAGTGTTGGCTATCACGAACCCATTGAGGAATTGTCGGACGATACGCGCGACATGCATCGGGCCATCGTGTCGCTCATGGAGGAACTGGAGGCGATCGACTGGTACAACCAGCGCGCGGCCGCCTGCAAGGATCCTTCGCTGAAGGCAATCATCGAACACAACCGGGACGAGGAGAAGGAGCATGCGTCGATGGTGATGGAGTGGATCCGGCGCCATGATCCGGTCTTCTCGAAGGAACTCCAGGACTACTTGTTCACGGACAAGCCGATAGCGCACGGGTGAACGACGCTGGCACGGGAACCGGGCAGGTGTGGTTTCCGTACCCCCCGTGCCGGTCGACTAGCCTTCGTCGGCACGGCACGTTTACGCATCAGCCATTCCCGGTCGCCTCGCCGCTCGTCAGTACGCCTCGTCCGTGCGTGACGTCCGCGACGAGCTGGTGCCAGGCATCAACGTCCCGGGCCGGAATCGAGAGGCGTGCGGTGACGCCGCGTGCGCCGAACCGTTCGTCCTGGATGGTTATGTCGAACGCGGCCATGCGTGGCTTGATGCGCGCGTATTCGGGGTGGCTGCATGCAAGAACCCGTTCGATACGCGGAACGATGGCGATGCGTTGGGCCTGGCGCAGACACTCGGCCGCGCTGCCGCCGTAGGCGCGCATCAAGCCGCCGATGCCCAGCTTGGTGCCGCCGAACCAACGCGTCACGACGACGGCGACGCGGTCGAGTCCGTGTCCGTCGATGGCGGCGAGGATCGGCTTGCCGGCGCTTCCGGTGGGTTCGTTGTCGTCGCTGAAGCGGTATTCCTGGCCAATGCGATACGCCCAGCAGCTGCTCGTGCCGCCTTCGACAATGCCGCGCAAGAAATCCAGCGCATCCATCACGGTTCCGACGGGTGCCGCCCTGGCAAGGAAGCGGCTCTTGCGGATCTCAACCTGATGGGAGCAGGGTGCCGCGATCGTGTACGAGATCTCTGGCATCGGTCGATGGTAGTCGCTTTAGTTTGCGTCGGTCCGCATCGCGTGGGCGTGTGGATCAATCGTCAGGCGGCTGCCCGTCCGTGGCCTGCCGCGGGGTTGGGTTATCCGTGCGTTTGAGGCGCATGGTGCCATCTGCCAGGCGTGCGGTGACGTTGGTTCCTTGCGGCACGGCTGATGCGGACCGAATCGCATGGCCGGCGGTGTCGAACATGATGGCATAGCCGCGTTCCAGCGTGGCCAGCGGACTGACGGCCTGGAGGGCGCGCCGGACCTGCGCCAGGCGTGATTGTTGGCGGTCGAGTTGCCAACGCAGGTTGGCTTCGAGCCGATGCCGGTACTGCGCCAGTTCCTGCTGGCGTCGCGCGAGCGTCCGGCCAGGCTGACAGGCGTTCAGGCGGGCACCGACCGCAGCCAGGTGTTGTGCACGCAGTTGCATGTCGCGTTGTGCGCACTGGCGCAGCCGTGCCGTGACAGCCGCCAGGCGTTCGCCGTGGCGTGCGAGGCGTTGTGCCGGTCCCTGGGCTTGCAGGCGGGCGAGCACGTGGTCCAGGTGCTGCGCACGCACATCGAGCTGATGACGGGCTGCGTTGGAGATGCGTTGCCGTTGGCGGGTGAGGCGGGCCAGGATGTCGCTGCCGTCGGGCACCAGCAGTTCCGCCGCCGCCGATGGTGTGGGCGCGCGCAGGTCGGCCACGAAGTCGCCGATGGTGAAATCGATCTCGTGGCCGACCGCCGACAACACCGGGATGGTGCTGGCGTGGATGGCGCGTGCCACCTGTTCGTCATTGAAGGGGGCAAGGTCTTCCAGCGAGCCACCGCCACGGGTGATTAGCAACACGTCGTGCAGGCGCGCGCTGTTGGCTTTGTGCAGCATGGCCACGATGGCGGGCGCCGCATCCGTGCCTTGTACCGGCACCGGCAACACATCCACCTCGGCGAGCGGGAAGCGGCGCGCGAGTACCTGCAGCACGTCGCGAATGGCCGCCCCGCTGGGCGAGGTGATGACGCCGATGCGGCGCGGAAAGCGGGGCAGGGGCTTTTTTGCCGCATCGTCAAAGAGTCCCTCGGCCGCCAGGCGTGCCTTGAGTTCATCGAACTGGCGCCGCAGGGCGCCTTCGCCTGCCGGCTCCATGTGTTCGACGATCAGCTGGTAGTCGCCGCGGGCCTCATAAAGGCCGACGCGTGCATGCACCAGGACTTGGTCACCGTCCGCGGGGCGGAATTTCAGCCACGTGCTGCGTGGCTTGAACATCGCACAGCGGATCTGGGCGCGCGCGTCCTTCAGCGTGAAGTAGATGTGGCCCGACGCCGGGCGTGCCAGATTGGACAACTCGCCTTCCACCCACACCGCCGGGAACGCGTCGGCGAGCAGGTCGCGCACCAGCCGGTTGAGGGTGGAGGGGGTCAGGACCGGGCGCGACGCGGCATCTGGCGAGGTGTCGTCACGCATCGTGTTCCGCCCGTTCCCGCGCTGCGCGGCGCCGCAGCGAAGCCCAGCGCGCGCCCAGGCTCAAGGCCATCCACAGGGCGATGGCCGCGAGCGGCCAGCCAAGCACGCGTGGCCACCACACGCCGACGATACCCACGGCGGCCAGTATCAAGGCTCCCCAGGCCAATGGCGTCGACTCGGCGTGGCCGAGCACGCGGCGGTGCGTCAGCGCGGCACCGACCGTGTGGGCCAGGCGCATGGCCCCGGCGGCGCTGCGACCTGCACTGCCCTGGCCATGGCCGATGCCGCCGTGGCGCCGGGAGCCCTGGATGCGCTGGCCATGCCGGTAGCGGCGCGGTGCCAGGACGATCTCCGTCGCGTGGTTCAGATCATCGACGTATTGGGCTTCCATTTGCGCGGCGACGTCCGCATCCTCCACCGCAACATCCAGCTCGCAGTTGCCGAGCCAGCTGGCCAGGTTGAGATTGGAAGAACCCACGCGCGCCCATTGGCCGTCGGCAACGGCGGTCTTGGCGTGCAACATGGAGCCGTTCCATTCGAACACGCGTACGCCGGCTTCCAGCAGCGGCCGGTAACCAACCCGCGACATCGCGGCAACCATCGGAACGTCGCTGGTGCCGGGCACGAGCAGGCGCACGTCCACGCCGTCGGTTGCCGCCGCCGTCAGTGCCCGCACGTAGGGCGCCACGCCCACGAAGTAGGCATCGGTCAGCCACAGTGTCTTGCGCGCCATGGCCGCGATGAGGTGGTCCAGGCGGTATACGCCGGCCGTGTTGGGTTCGGTGACGATGAGCCGCAAGGCCGTGCTGCCGGCGTTCGGCAGTGCCGCGGGCACGGCCACGGCCGATGCGGGCAGGGGCGGACCCAGCGCCGCCCAACTGCCGGCAAAGGCCTGCTGCAGGCCGGCGACCACCGGGCCGCGCAACGCAAGGCCCGTGTCCCGCCACGGCTCCACGCCGTGTTCGGGACGGCCCAGCCAGCGCGCGTTGATGCACACGCCGGAGAGGAATCCGATGGTGTCGTCGACGGCGAGCATCTTGCGGTGGTCCCGGCTGACGAACGCCAGGGGCCGCAGCGGATGCGGCGGGCCGAAAACGCGCACGGCGCCGCCGGCATCGAGCAGTGGCTTCCAGAATGCGGATCGCGACAGCCCGAAGCACCCCATCCAGTCGCGGATGACGCATACGCGCACGCCGGCACGCGCCCGTTCGGTGAGTACGTCACGGAAGGCGCGGCCGACGTGGTCGTTGCGCACCATGTAGTTTTCAAGCAATACCTGGTGCTGCGCGTTGCCGATGGCTTCCAGCCAGGCATCGAAATGCGCCTTGGCATCGATCAGCAACTCGACCCGGTTGCCCTCCAGCAGCGATGCCCCGGCGGCGCGGCTGAAGGCGCGTTCGGCAAGTTCGCGTGCGGCAAGGTTGACGGGATACGGTGTCGCCATGCGACAAGTCTAGTGGCCATCGATGCCCAGTAGTACGACGTGCGCGGGCTTGCGGGCGGCGATGCGTCGTCATTCCTCCTCGGCACCCGGTTTCCAGGCGTCGCAAAGCTGTTTCTGCACCGCAGGCGGCACCGGCGCGTAGTGGCTCATGTCCATGATGAATCGGCCTTCGCCCCCGGTGAGTGACTTGAGTTCGATCTGGTAGTCGGAAAGTTCCGCCAACGGTACCTGGGCGCTGATGACCAGGGAGCCATCACGGCGCGTGTCGGTCCCCAGGATGCGGGCGCGGCGGCTGGCAAGGCTTCCGGTGACGTCACCCACGCGCGCCCCGGGAATCCGGATGTCGATATTGACGATGGGTTCCAGCACCTGCGGCCTGGCTTTCGCCACCGCATCGAGGAAGGCCTTGCGCCCGGCCGTGACGAAGGCGACTTCCTTGGAGTCGACCGGGTGATACTTGCCGTCGTACACGGTGACACGGATGTCCTGCATGGTGTAGCCGGCAATGGCGCCCGACTGCATGGCCTGCTGCACGCCTTTTTCCACCGCCGGCAGGAACTGGCCGGGAATCGTGCCGCCCTTGATGGCGTCGACGAACTCGAAACCCTCGCCGCGCGGCAACGGCTCCACGCGCAGGAAGACTTCGCCGAACTGGCCGGCACCGCCGGTCTGTTTCTTGTGGCGGTGGTGCCCCTCCGCGCTGCCGTTGATGGTCTCGCGATAGGGGATGCGTGGCGGATGGGTGTTCACCTCGACGCCGTAGCGGCTGGCCATGCGTTCAAGGATCACCCGCAGGTGCAGCTCGCCGAGGCCGCGGATGACCAGTTCGTTGAGTTCCTTGTGGTGCTCGACGTGCAGGCACGGGTCTTCCTCGGCCAACCGGGCGAGGGCGTCGGACAGCTTCTGCTCCTG
>CAYOEF010000166.1:0-1257 GCA_964402805.1 uncultured Rhodanobacteraceae bacterium
TGTTGCCGGTATCAGTGCAGGTCCCAAAGCATGCGCAAGGGCACGGCATACAGGCCGTCGCCGAAGCTGGCGCAGGTTTCGCCGTCGTAGAGGACCACCCCGGTGACGAAGCGTTTGCCGGCCATGTCGCGCAGCTTGCGCAAGCCACGAAAGTCGGCCGCCGTGACCGTGGCGGACGACTTCACCTCAATGCCGGCAAGCTGGGTCATCCCGCGCTCGATGACGATATCCACCTCGACCTGATCACGATCGCGGAAGTGGTAGAAGTCATGGTTGCGCGCGTGCCAGCTGGCGAGTCGACGCAGTTCCTGATACACGAAGGTTTCCAGCAGTGGCCCCAGCAGCGCGCGATCGGCTGCCAACGTGCCGGCGTCCACGCCGAGCAATCCACAGGCAAGCCCCGTGTCACCCAGGTGCAGCTTGGGGGTTTTCACCAGCCGGTTCGTGCGGTTGGTGTGCCACGGCGGCAGGCGTTCCAGCAGGAAGACGTGTTCCAGCAGGGTCACATAATCGCCGATGGTGACGCGGCTCAACTGGAACGATGATGCAAGGTCGCTGAGGTTGAACAATTGCGCCGTGCGGCTGGCAGCCATGCGCAGCAGGCGCGGCAATGCGTCCAGTGCGCTGATTCGGGCCAGGTCGCGCACGTCACGCTGGACCAGCGTGGCGATGTAGTCACGGTACCAGTTGTCGCGTCTTCGCCCCTGCGGACGTGCCAGCGCCGGCGGATAGCCGCCGGCGGTTATCCGCACGGGAAGCTCATCGCGCAAGCGCGCCAGTTTGCGGACGGGGAATCTGGCCACAAACAGGTGATCCAGAAACGCCGAAGGCTTGCCCGCCAGTTCGCACTGGGCAAACGGATGCAGGCGGTGAATGCCCATGCGCCCGGCAAGCGAATCGGCCAGCCTGGGCACCAGCAGTACATTTGCCGACCCGGTCAGCAGGAAACGTCCGGGCCGGCGATCACGATCCACGGCAGCCTTGATGCTGGTGAACAGTTCCGGGGCGCGCTGTACTTCATCCAGGATGACGCGATCCGGCAGCGCGTCCACGAAGCCAATGGGATCGGCATCGGCGGCACTGCGTGTCACGTCATCGTCAAAGCTCAGGTAGGCGTAGCCGCGCTTGTCGCCCAGCATGCGGGCCAGGGTGCTCTTGCCGCACTGGCGAGGTCCATGGATGAGCACCACGGGCGAGTCGGCCAGCGCCTCCACCAATGCCGGTTCGGCGAGGCGTTTGTGCAAGGGCAGGTCAGGC
>CAYOEF010000166.1:1357-6498 GCA_964402805.1 uncultured Rhodanobacteraceae bacterium
GCTTCGGCTGATTGCAAGGTTACCTGTCGGCTGATTGCAGGGTTTATATTCGGCTGATTGAAAGCTCCAGGCCGGCCACATGACCTTTTCGGAGCAAGTCGCCATCTGGCAATCACTATCGGAGCATCAGCCTGACCCGTCATTTCCCTTGGCCGGCCAGGCTCCTGGCCGCGATCGAGAAATTGGAGGCTACCTCATGAACACACAACACTACACTTACCGGGTCATCTGGTCGGAAGAGGACGGCGAATTTGTCGGCCTGTGCGTGGAATTTCCGTCGTTATCCCGGTTGTCCGATTCCATGGAGACGGCGATCAAGGGGGTGGTCGCTGACACGGTTGCCGACATGCAAGCGCGCCGCGAAGACGTGCCAGTGCCTATCGGTAAGCGACATTATTCAGGCCGCTTCCAGGTTCGCATTCCGCCACAACGCCACCGGTTGTTGGCGGTGCAGGCCGCCGAGCAGGGGATCCGCTTGAATCGGTTGGTCAGCGACAGGCTTGCCTGATCGTCTCGCCCGTTTGCCGCGAATGGGGCGCATCTCACGAAAGCCACCGCGCCCAATTTCGTGCGGGCACGGCACAGCGAGGGCACGGCATGTTGAGGGCACGGCACGCCGTGCCCCTACACTCGCGTCGTGTTGACCATGCGGCGTAGGGGCACGGCGTGCCGTGCCCACGTCATACGGTTGCACAGATTGCGACCGCCCAGTCCTGCAAGGCTTCCTGTGATATTGGAATCACGGCGCCCTCTCCAGACTCATCTGATATTGGACAGGACGCCTGCGCGCCATGGGGTGAGCGCCGGGCCCGTCCGGTCACGGCGCACGCGCGCGCGTAATCAGAAGGTGTAGGGCATCTTGAAGTTGATCTGGAAATCGGGCGCGTCGGGGCTCATGCCCACGCCGAGGTTGGTGACGAAGGTGGTGTGGTCGTCCTTCGCGTAGGTGAGGCCGATGTTGAGTGTTGCCGAGTTGGCGTCGCTGCCGATGATTTTCTGCCAATCCTGGCCTTTGTACCTGATGCGCGCCGAATCCTGGAACAACTGCGAAAACGACAGCGTCATGGCGGTCCGGTCGTTGAGGGCCAGCGCCACGCCCGCGCCCCACTGGTAGGCGTTGCGCAGATCCACGTCGCCAGGTTGGGTCTGGCCAACGGTGGTGCTGATGTCGTCGAAACTGCGCACGAAATTATGGAACACGCCGACGTTGGCAAACATCACGATCGGGTCGACCGTCTTCAAGGTCGAAAAGCCCAGGAACACCGAATAGACGCCGTTCCCGGTCGGAAGTTCCTGCGGGACTTTCAGGTTGTTGTTGTTGGGGTCGGGTGTGACCGTCTTGATGCCGTACGGGTCGATGCCGGTCGGTATCTTCACCGCCAGGTTGGCTACCAGGTTCGGATGGCTCGGGGTTTCCCGGAACAACTGGTAGTAGGCGCCGACGCTGATGTCGCCCACATGTGCCTGGCTGTCGACGTCGGCCTCGCTGAGCTGACTGGCAGCGGTACCCGCTCCGCCTGAAAAGTACTCGGTGCGGCGATACAGGAACGGAACGTCGGTATAAAGCTGCAGGCGTGGCGTGACACCCCAGCGCCCGGTCAGATCGAACTGGTAGATGGCGGCCTTGGATTCCTGCACCGAAATGGAGCCCAGGAAAATCGCATCCAGTGCCAGGAAGCCGGACAGGGCAATCTGGCGTCGGTCGAAACGCGAGTAGGTGAAGCTGGGTTCCAGCGTGAACGACTGGTTGAACACCGTGCCCTGGGCCTGCTGTTGCACGGCCTGCTCGCTGCGTGAGGGCTGCGGCTTTTCGCCGATGGTGCCGGTGGAGGTGCCGGTTACGCCTTGCGCGTTTTCGGTGGATGGCTGGGAGGTGTCCGCAGCGGCGACCAGTCGGGTGTTGGCCGTGGGCACGCCCTGTTGCTGCGTGACCGCCTGCGTGTAGGCGTTGGTCGGCTCGCCCTTGCCGCGCATGGTGGCAAGGTCGGCCTGCATTTCCTGCAAATGCGCGCGCATCTGCTGCAGTTGCTGGCCCTGTTGCTGCAGGCGCTGGTTCAGCAACTGGATGCGAGCCTCGAGGTCGCTGGCGTTGTCGTCGGCAGCGGCGGCGGCCAGTGGAAACGCGACCAATACGGCCAATGCGATGGCTTGCCCCGTTCGTCTTGTCGCCATGGCGCTCCCTCGGTGGTCATGTGGGCAGCATGTGACGCTGTTCACAGAAATAACATATTGACGTGCTGGTGTCATGGCCCGCATGCGTGTTCGCGCGGCATGCCGCGGCGGACGACCTGCGTTCGCGCCGACGTGCCGGCGTCACTTGCGCCAGGCGGCCGGCCGGGTGGCGTGGATTTCCACGTGCCGCAATCAATGCCCCGGCCGGCCGCACGCCTTCATCCGTGTTCGCCTCGCTGCGTGCCGGCGCGGTCAGTGTGGAAGGCCGCGCAGCATGTCCAGGGCCTGGTTGAAGTTCGAATGCGTCATGCTGGCGGGCATCGATTTCAGCTGCACCTCCAGTTGCATGGTGTTTTCGATCCGCTGCAGGTTGCCGGTGGTCTGCACCAGTTGCAGCAGCCCCTGGCCACCCTGGATTTGCTGTATCACCCGGCCCAGTTGCGGCACGGACATCGTCACGCCAACGCTATTGCTGCCCATGTTTGTTTTGAGCGTGGCGCCGGTGGTCGGGTCGGTCTGGCTGGACTGGTGCGGACCGCCGGTGGTGGGCACGTTGATGTGGCCGGTGGTGACGCTGATTTTGGTGTTGTTGCCGATGCTGTTGGAATTGCCGGCCACCTGGATGCCCTGCGCGACGCCGCTGACGTTGCCGATGCCGCCGGCCTGCACGGACTGCTGGCCGGACGTGCCGCTGCCCGCCTGGTAGTGGCTGTTGTCAATGTTGAGGTTGGACGTGAAGCCCACCTGGGGCTGGCTGCGGCTCAGGTCCACGCCCATTTTCACGCCGGCGGTCAGCTCCTGGCCCAGCGGCGTGGTCCATTTGGAAATCATGTTGACGCCGAACATGACGATGCTCATGCCGTCAACGAAGCGCCCGCGCATGTGCGCCAGGGTCTGGTCCGGCACCACCTGGGCATCCACGAAAGGCGCGGTATCCGGCAGGCCGTAGCCGTCGGGTGCGAATCCTTGCACGGCGGATCCTTGTGCGAATGCGCAGGGGACGAGTCCCACCGCCAGGCACAAGGCCAGGACGGCAGGGCCGGCCCGTTTGTGTCGTCGCAGTGGTTGGAAAGGTGACATGACGCCCTCCCGTAGACGCGCGTACGTGGCGCGACTACTCAAAACTGTTCGGCGCGCTGCAACCCGAAGCCGGCAAGCGTGGCCTGGGGAATGGCGCGGACATTGACGAGGTTGTTCGCACTCAGTGGTGGTGGCGGGTTGAGCAGTGCCGTGTTCGGGTCGAAACCCTTGCCGATGACAGCAAAGATGATCTGGTTCTGCCAACTGTGCAGGAAATCGTCCAGCGACATGACGCGATTGCCCAGCGCCGGGTCGCCGATGTACACGCGGTCACCGACGGCCTTCTTGAACACCACGAAATGCTTGTAACCCTTGATGTCGAGCAACACGATCACGGGCATCTTGATGTGGTCCAGCGTGGCATCGCTGATCTTGTAGCCGCGCCCGCGATAGCCCAGTGTCTCGACGTAATGTTTCAGATCCAGCAGTGAAAAGCCCTTCTTGCGTACCACCTCGACATCGCTCACCTTGAACAGGCCCTTGAGCACGTCGAACTCGGTCACGTTCTTGTCATAGCCGTACTTGAGGATGGTGGCGAGCGCCGCCGCCCCGCAGGAATAATCCACGTGCTGCGGCACCATGTCGGCAAAACGCATCGCGCGCATGCTGGTGACATGGACGTCGATCGGCCCGGCGTTGGGGATGATGTTGCCAATCCGGAGGGAGCCGGCAAACACATTGCCCGATGCCAGTGGCGCAAACAGCGCCAGCGACAGGACAGCGGCGAGTCGAAGCGGGTTCCTGACGATAAACATGGTGACGGTTTCCGGCGTGGTGCGCGCGGTGGCGAAACACCCGGCCGGGAAACCCCGGCCGGGTAAACACCAGACTTCAATCGTTCTTGTTATTGTTCGGGACCACCGCCACCGCCGCTGCCGCTGGCGGCTTGCGTAACAGCCATCGTCAGGATGTTGGACTGCAGGTTGTTGCTGCCCGAAGCCACGTTCACGCCGATGTTGCCCGCGGCACCGCTCAACACACTGCCGCTGATGCCGGCCGTGTTGGTGGTGTGCTGCCATATGTAGGTCGTGGTCGGCAGGGCACCGCTTATCGTGCCACTCAACGCGATTTGACCCGCCGTGTTGAACGACAGACCACCGCCGCTGCTCACGCCGGTCCCATCTTTCAGATTTTGCGGGTCCGTGTTGATCGTGCCGTCCGAATTCAGCGTGCTGCCAACCGGCCGATCCTGGGCACCTTGGATCTGGTTATCAACATCCACGTGACCGATGTTGTCACCACCCGGGTGAGTTTCGCCCTTCCACTGGTCCAGATACTGGTTGCCATACTGGTCAGTCTTGCCGGCGAAATTGCCCTTAAGCGTGAGGCTGAGGCCATCGACGTGCGTATCCCCGTTCTTCGTCGTCAGCAGCCCGTAGTTGCCGACACTGTTGCCGGCCGTGAACTGGCTGTTGTCGATCGAAGCAATGGCCGCCGCACTGGACCGCGTCGCCGCGGATGCCGACATCGCGTTCTTCTGCAGGTTGTTGTCGCCTGCCGCGACGTTGACGTTGAGGTTGCCCGCCGCACCGGACATGACGTTGCCACTCAGCGACGCATTGTTGCTGGCGCCCCTGTTGGTGGTGTCGTTGCCGAACGTGTTCTGCTTGTTGTACACCTGCGCCATGCTGAACACGTCACTGGCATCGGACGCCGCCAGGGCCGCCTCGTTGGCCTGTACGTTGCTGTCGCCAGCCGTGACGTTCAGCTGCACGTTGCCTGTCGCATTCTGGGCGGCATTGTCACCCATGCTGGCACTGTTACGACTGCCGACGTTCGTGGTGTCGTTGAAGGCCGACCCCTGGCCGTCGTGGATGACCGCCTCGGCATCACCGTTGACCGGTACATAGCCACCGATGAAGACAAAGCCATCAACGTTGATATCCTTC
>CAYOEF010000167.1:0-6480 GCA_964402805.1 uncultured Rhodanobacteraceae bacterium
AGTAGGCCTTGCCCTCGGCAAGCAGCCGCTCGGCAACCGCACGATAGCGATCCAGGCGATCGGTCTGGTAATAGGGGCCAAGATCGGCATCCAGGCCCAACCAGGCCATGCCGTCCAGGATGGCCTTGACCGCCGCTTCCGTGGACCGCTCGCGATCGGTATCCTCGATGCGCAGCACGAACTCGCCACTGTGGCGGCGTGCTTCCAGCCAGGCGTACAGGGCAGTGCGGGCGCCGCCGATGTGCAGGAATCCGGTGGGACTGGGCGCAAAACGGGTGCGAAAGGCCATCGTGGTCATGCCGATGCGGGGGAAGCGATCATTTTAGCGGAGGTATCGGCCGGCCAGTCACCCGCACGGCCTCGGCAAGGCGAATGTCAGGCCAGGGCCGGATACCCCGCCGCGCTGCTGGCCGCGGCCATCTCGCGTATCTCGTCATAGGCGTTGGCGGGGAGTACGGCAATGCCCGCGATCAGCAGCGTCGCCCGTACCGCCGCCAGGGCCGGGTCGGCGATGGCCTGCGACAGCGCCTCACGCAGGCAGTCAAGATCCCGCGCGGATGTGCGTGCCGCGGTGATGTACGGCAATCCCGGGGCGGTCGGCGAGAAGTCGAATACGTGTGTTCCTTCCAGGGCATTCGGCACGTGCCGGGCAAGCAGCGCGTGCGTCACGCAGTCGACCGCACACAGATCGGCCTTGCCTTCGGCCACCGCGCGCAGGCTGCGCAGATGGCTGCCGGTTTCGATGACGCGCGCAAAGAAGGGTCGCCCGGCAGCGATCGGTGCCAGCATATGGCGCAGGACATGGCAGCCGGAGTGCGAATCGGCACTGTTGATGGCACACACGCCGCCGCGAAATTCCCGCAGCGATGTGGCCTTGCGCCGATCCCCCGTCACCAGCGCGCTTGCATAACGCGGACCCTCCATGCCCGGGGCGCCATAGATCGGCGTCGCGACGACTTGCACCCGTCCTGCCAGGGCATGCGTCAGCGGGTAGCCGCACGTCTGGCTGAACAGGAGGCCGGGGTCGCGCCACGACGCGGATGCGTCCGTGTTGCGCGTCAGGCGGTCGGGAACGGCCGCCATGCCGAGGCGCCGCAAATGACCTGCGATGCCACGCCACCAAGCGTCCGTCGCAGCGCGGATCCGCGGCAAGTCGTACATCGGCAGGCTGGCGACACGCACCGGCATACGTCAGCCATTCACTTGACGAGTCGAAGCGCCTCACGCAAGAAGTTGGGTGTTTCGGTCGGCGGTACGTCCGAGCGGCGTACCAGCCCGTCGAAATGATTGGTCAGCACGCGAATCTGTTCGGTCATGTTGAACACGAAATACATTCGGCCAACGTAGACGACGGCGCGCTGGGCGCCAAACACGGTGGTCGGGACGGAGTAGTCCTTGCGTCCGTCATACAGGTACCAGCGGAAAGTCGGATAAAGCTCCTCGGTCAACTGGATCATCCGCTCGATCTGGGCCTTGCGGTCGCTGGCCGCCATATCGCTCCAGTTGCCTTCGCCGCGCGCCAGCGAGTAGACGGTCTGGCGCGGGCAACACACTTCCATCTCGCTGTCCGGATGGCGGCCATAGCTCAAGCGGTTGGCAATGTTTTCGACGTTTGCCTCCACGTTCGGGCCATCGTTTATCGGGCCGATGCTCTCGTATTCGATGACCGCCTTGGTCTTGAGCAGGTCGGGCACCGTCGTCGGCACGTAACGGATCTTGTAACCGATGGCGTCCATATGCCAGCGGTGCAGGCGCTCGTCCATGGGCGAGCCGGCGGTTGCCTCGACCTCCATGTTCGGGGCAACCACCTCGGTATGCATGCTTCCATCCCGGGTAAGGCCGAGCAACCAGTCACAGCTCACCTGCGCGGCATTGGCGATGGCGATGACGGTTTCGGTGCGTGGCAGGCGGTCACTCTGGCCGCCCAACAGCTGCGACAAGGTGGAACGGTCGATTCCGACGCGCGATGCAAAAGCGGAATGTGACCCGTGGTTGCGGTCTATCAGCTCGAGCAACCGGAGGCGAAAGGTTTCGGCGGATTGTTTGCGATCCATATGTTCATTCTCCTGGCGGCAACACTGCCAGCAATAACAATCAATTGTCCGATGAAGCGGCCGGCACATTCATGCTGTGATCGAATACCCTTATTTCATGTTATTTCCACCAAATATTTAACACAACCACGGACATGGGTGGATAAACCACACATGATGTCTTGCATGCACATGGTGTTTCCATACTCATCGCATAGTGGTGTATAGTCACATTGACAGGGGTTATCGATGTTTCGTCGTGTAAACAAATGGACATTCGATACGGTACCGGCTCCATGTCATCCACGTATTCCGACCAAACCCCGCGGCACTCGCCGGATCGAGTGCCCTCGATACGACGCGCGGTGGAATGGCCCACGCTTTCCATTGCCGCGGTGATTTACGCGGCATTTGGCGCCCTCACCTGGTACTACCACCAACTCCCCTGGTGGCTGGTGCTACCAGCGGCTGCATATCTGGTGGCGTGGCATGGTTCGTTGCAACATGAGGTCACCCATGGGCACCCGACACGCTGGTTGCGGGTCAACGAGTTGATTGTCCTGCCTTCGCTATGGTTGTGGCTACCCTATCGCGTGTATCGCCAGACGCATCTTGCACATCATCACGACGAGTATCTTACCGACCCGCTGAACGATCCCGAATCATCCTACAAAACACCGGCGCAATGGGCCGCGTACCGGCGCATGACGCGCGTGTTGCTCTGGATCAACAATACAGTTGCCGGGCGCTTCGTACTCGGGCCATGGATCGACGTCAGCCAAATGCTGCGCGTGCAGTTCCCGCGATTGTGGCATGGCGAGCGCAAGGCATGGGCGGCGTGGGCATGGCACGCGCTCGGTTGCGCGATCGTGCTCACCTGGACGATCGGCGTATGCGGCATCCCGCTGCTTGATTATGTGCTTTTGTTCGTTTACCCAGGCATGGCATTTGGCGCGTTGCGGGCATTTGCCGAGCACCGCACCGCGGAAGTGCCGGCGCAACGCAGCGTGATCGTCGACGCATCGTGGCCCCTGGCGCTGGTTTTTCTGAACAACAACCTGCATGCTTTGCACCATCGCGAGCCATGGCTCGCCTGGTACCGGTTGCCGCGCCGGTACCGCGCACGGCGGGACGCCATCCTGCAGGAAAACGGGGGCTACCGGTTCCGGGGCTACGGCGAAATCGTGGCGCGCTACCTGCTGTGGCCAAAGGCGCCTGTCGTGCACCCCGGCATCGGCACATCGGGCCCCGTCCAGGCCGCAATGGCGCCGGAGCCGTCGATAACCGCGCCAATCCCGGATACGGCACACGTCGCGGCACGCGGCCAAGTCTGACCAGGCCGGCCACAAGCATTCGAACCACGGGCGCCTACTGTTGCGGCGCCGCCTGTTGCGGTTTCATTTGCCTGAGCATTTTCTGCATCATGTCGCCGATGTTTTGCGGCTTTGCGGGAAGGGTGAAATCGCTGGCGGGAGGTGTATCGCCGGATATGGACGTGAGGCGAAACTCGTTGCCGACCTGCAGGACGCCACGCTCGCCGGCAGGTAGTTTGGCCAGCCAGTGATCCATCCGATTGTCGCCAACCATGGGTTCGAATGTCGTGACATAGGCATGCGTCATTTCCACGACCAGTGGATTGTCGGTGAGCACCATGTCGACCGTCTTGCTGGTGCCGTCACCCTGTTTGACGGTGACGCGGTACTGCACGCCCTTGATGCCGGCGACGGTGGGCGTCTTTCCGGTCGGTTGTACGGATTGGACCTGTGAATCGAGCAATTTCCCGTTGCCGGAGGAATTGCTGGCCATTGCCGTCATGGCCTTCAACATGCCACTCATTTCGATCACGCGCGGCGTGCCGTTGTCGTCGGCAACTGAATACAGCTTGCCGTCGCGGGCAATCATGTACGTCGACTGCCCGGGCACGTCCATGCGCAGCATGTCGCCGGCGCGCCACGCGACATGCATGGGTTTTCCGTCCTTGCCGGCGAACGTGGCCGTGCCCGCGGCGAGCGCGACGCCCGGTGCCAACGTCATGAGTGCCACTGCTGCCCAGCAACGATATTTCATATAAGCCTCCGGTCGCCTCGCGCCACTCAACACCCGGGTCAAGCGTAGCGTACCCGGTGGTCCGTTGCACCGGGACTCGCCCGCGGCTTCAGCGGGCGTTTCGGCCGGCGTCCTGCAGCACGTCGATGACGTTGCGCAATTCATCGGGCAACGGCGTCGTGAAGCTGTAGCTGCGTTCGCCCCATTCGAACTCGAACCGGGCCGCATGAAGGAAAAGGCGTCGCAAACCGAGATCACGGAAGCGCCGGTTCGACTCGCGCCTGCCGTATTTGTCGTCGCCGGCGACCGGGTGGCCGACGTGTGCCGCGTGCACGCGAATCTGATGCGTACGCCCACTGCCGAGAGTCACCCGCACCAGGGTCGCGCCGGCATGGCGCTCCAGGCACTGGAAAAACGTCAACGCCGGCTTGCCATCACTTGCCACGCGCACCATGCGCTCACCGCCCTGGAGCACGAATTTTCGCAGTGGTGCATTGACGTCGAATTTTGCCTTTTGCGGGGAACCGTCGAGCAACGCGAGATACTGCTTGGTCACGCCACCACGCCGCATGACGTCCTGCAGGCCGACCAGTCCCGCGCGCGCGCGCGCCAGCACCAATACGCCGCTGGTGTCGCGGTCGAGCCGGTGCACCAGTTCCAGGTGTTCGCGCGGCCGCGCAGCGCGCATCAGTTCGATGGCACCGTGCCGGATGCCGCTTCCACCATGGCTTGCCAGGCCCGAAGGCTTGTCGATGACCAGAAAGTGGCGATCCTCGAAAATGACTTGGCGCTCCAGTTCCGTCGCCTGCCGCGATGATGGCGGCGTATCCGGCCCGCGTTGCGCCACGCGCACCGGCGGAATGCGTAGCAGATCCCCTTCGGCCAGGCGGGTCGCCGGCTTGACGCGCTTGCCGTTGATGCGCACCTGGCCGGTGCGCATCAACCGGTACAGCAGGCTGTGCGGCACCCCCTTGCACAGTGCCGAAAGGCAGTTGTCGACGCGCTGGCCGTCCCGTTCAGGGCCGATCCTGAGTTGCTGAACCCCGCTGAACGGGTCTCCCGAAGTAGCCGATTGCATTGGATAATTACGCGTGTGAAGGATATAATCTGGTGGCGCAGGGCCGTGCGTCTTGCAAACGTACGACCGAGTATGGGATCCCGCTTCCGCGACAGCAAGGCAGTGCCGATACCAGCCACACGATTGCGTGATCTGGTGTCGCACGGCCACGATGGCATCGTGGCGCCGTCATTGCGTGCCGGCGGCAGTACGGGTTGTCGGCAGCATATGCATCACCCCGGCTGCCCGCACCATCCCCTGCAAGGCGCTATCAGCCCGCGCAGATGAACAAGACGAACCGGAGCCAGAAGTCATGACTCCGGCCCATTGCCGCTGACGCGATTCGCAGGCCCGGCTGGCCGCCGCACTGGCGCCGCCGATGGCACCGCGAATCGCGATGCAGCCGAGGAAAACACAATATGAAACGCATGTTGATCAACGCAACTCAGCGCGAGGAGTTGCGTGTGGCCATCGTGGATGGCCAGAATCTGTACGATCTCGACATCGAAATCCCTTCCCGCGAGCAAAAGAAATCCAACATCTACAAAGGTCGCATCACCCGTGTGGAACCGTCCCTGGAGGCGTGTTTCGTCGACTACGGGGCCGATCGGCACGGCTTTCTGCCACTCAAGGAAATCAGCAGCGACTACTTCGCGCCAGGCGCCGACTTCCATAAGGTTGGCATCCGTGAACTCCTGAAGGAAGGCCAGGAACTCGTCGTACAGGTGGAAAAGGAGGAACGCGGCAACAAGGGGGCTGCGCTCACCACCTACATCAGCCTGGCCGGCCGCTACCTCGTCCTGATGCCCAACAGCCCCCACGCCGGTGGCGTATCGCGTCGCATCGAGGGCGATGACCGGCGCGCGCTCAAGGAAGCACTCGGCCAGGTAAGCGTGCCTGACGGCATGGGCCTCATCGTGCGTACCGCCGGCACCGGCCGCGACGCCGAAGAACTGCAATGGGACCTGGACTACCTGTCGCAGCTCTGGAAGGCCATTTCCACGGCGGCCCAGGAGCGCAAGGCGCCGTTTCTCATCTATCAGGAATCACGCCTGTTCATCCGCGCGTTGCGCGACTACCTGCGCAGCGACATCGGCGAAATCCTCATCGACGAGGAGGAGATGTACCGCGATGCGCGCGAGTTCATGCAACAGGTCGTACCCGGCTCGCTGCACAAGCTCAAGCTCTACCACGACGACATTCCGCTGTTTTCGCGCTACCAGATCGAAAGCGCCATCGAGAATGCCTTTGCGCGCACCGTTCGCCTCCCCGCGGGCGGTTCCATCGTCATCGACCCGACCGAGGCGCTGACCTCGATCGACATCAACTCGGCCAAGGCCACCA
>CAYOEF010000168.1:0-6417 GCA_964402805.1 uncultured Rhodanobacteraceae bacterium
ACACGTCCGAGACCATGCGGGTATAGGGATCGATGCCGGCGTCGCTGCCGAACAGCTGCGCGTAGCGCGAGCGCGAAGTGCTGGGCAGGCTGATGCCCACGCGCGGCTGCAGGATGCCGTAGCCGGACACGACACGTTGCCGGGCAGGGTCGTATACCGCGCGGTTGAGCGGGTGGTCCAGCGTGGCCACCAGTTCGCGCGCCGTCTCGCGCGGCAGCTGGGTGTCCGTGTCCAGCGTGATGACGTAACGGACATTCTGCAGCGCCCCGGTATTGCCCACCACCAGAACGAAGCGGCCATGGCCGTTGCCGCGCAGCAACGCATTGAGGTCGGCCAACTTGCCACGCTTGCGTTCGTGGCCCATCCACACACGGTCGACCGCATTTCGGCGGCGCGGCCGGTGCAGCAGGAAGAAGCGGTCGGCATGGCCGCCGGCGTACTTGGCGTTGAGCGCCTCGATGCGCCGGCGCGCACGTGCCAGCAGGGCCGCGTCCGTGGGCAGCGTCTCGGTCGGGGCATCGGTGAAGTCGGTGAGCAGGGCGAAATGGAGGTGTTCGTCGCGGTTGGCCAGGAAGCGTACCTCCAGCGCTTCGGCCAACTCGTCGACGTCGGCGGCGCAGCCGATCAGGCTGGGCACGGCCACCAGCGTGCGTGCACTGGCGGGGATGCCGTCGGCGTAGTCCAGCCGCGGCAGCATCCGTGGCATCGTCACCAGCATTGCCAGCCAGTTCACCAGGCCGATGGCCAGGTGACTGCCGGCCACCAGGGCGGCCAGCGCCACCGGGACCAGCAACCACAATGATTCCTGGTGCAGTCCGGCCGCCAGCACCAGCGCGCGCGCGAACAGCAGCGTGAGCAGGCCCACCAGACCCAGGTAGGTGGGCAGGGGCGCCTTGTCGATCAGGTGGCGCAACGTCTGTCCCAGCGACAGGCGCACTCGCAGGTGTCGTCGCAATGCGGGCAAGCCCTTGCCGACCAGGTAATAGCCCACATGGGCCTGCAGCATCCCCGCACCGCCGGCTCCGGCGTACGGTGCGCACAACCCGAGCACGGCATCGGCCACCTCCGTCTCGCTGGCGTCGCTGCGGTGCGACAGATTTTCCACTACATGGCGATACTGGTCGCGGGAAGCGAAGTCCATGCGTGCGTAGATGCCGGCCGGGTCCTGGCGCAGGCGTTGTTCGACGATGCTCACGCGCTCCACGAAGCGGCGCCAGTCGATGGCTGCGAGTTGATGCAGACTGCCGATGCTGTTGCTGATGGAAACCTGGTCGGCGGCTTGTTGCTGTGCCTCGCGCTGCACCAGATGGTTAACGCTGAGGCCTACCTCGGACAGGCGTTGTTCCACCCAGGTCAGCGGCAGCACCAGCGCTGCGCTCTGGCCTTGCAGGCGGCGCGCCAGCTCGGCCACGAAGGAACTGGCCATGGGCGGATCGGAACGGGCCATGTCGGCAACCACCAGCACGACGCTCTTGGGATCGGCCTCGGCCACTTCGGTCATGCGGTCGGCCCACTTCTTGGCCAGGTCACGGTCGCGCCAGTCGGCGGTCACGCGCGCGGCCACGCGGCGCAGGTTTTCGATCAGCGCCAGGCGCAGCATGATGGGGATGGCCCACAGCTCGCCCAGGGTCAACGGCGTCACGGTCTGGTAGGCGGCCACGAAGCGGCCCAGGGTGGCGGCGTCGACACGGCCGTCGCCATGCGAGATGGTCTGCAATGCGATGTCGTAGACGCGCGGCAGGTGCGCCGAGGGCCCGCTCGCCAGTTGCGGCAGCTCACGGCTGTAGTCGGCCGGCAGGTGCTGTCGCGCGGTACGGATCTGCTCCTCGATCAGATAGAAGTTGTCCAGCAACCACTCGCCGGCCGGCGTGATGCGCTGTTTCGCCTGCGCGGCGGCGGTGAGCATGCTGCAGGTATTGGTCAGCACGGCTTCATTGTTGGCCAGGCGTGCCAGCAGCCGGTCGCGGCCGGAGCGGGCACGCAGCGGATGGCGGCCGGCCAGTGCCGCGCCGTAGCGTTCCATCTGCTCGGCACTGAACAATTCCGAACGCAGCGCTTCCTCGTGGCCCAGCGGCTGGTGCGACACCACGCGGCGGCGCAACAGCCTGCCCAAGCGCCGCGGGTTGAGCCACCTTAATTTGCTGCGGATATTCAATGCGTCCTGCCCGGTGGCGACGCGTTGTCCCCGGGGTCATGGCGCATGGCCGCCGAGGATCGGCGCATTGCGGGAAGCCCGGACCGGGGGAAACCAGGCGGTGGCCGACCGATGTGGTTGATGCAGGACATGCGCACAGGCTGACATCCGGCACATGAAGCGTCGGTTACGCACACTGAATGACGCACGTGCCCGCGAGCGCCGAGCGGGCCGGGACGTGCGTCACGCCATCCAGCTTCCATGCCGCGCAGGCCTGAGGGTGGCCTGTCGGGCTTGACATCCGGGCAACGTACATGAACGTCAACCCACCGGGTCGGTGTCCACGTGCATGCAATTCAGCACAGGCTCCGACAGGATGTGTACATCATGCAAGCCATCGGCACGATGTTTGAAAAAACACGCCTCAGGGTTGGCGTTCCATGTAACGGAGGTGGCACATGCTGTATTACGCACTGATATTCCTCATTGTAGCCATCGTGGCTGGCGTGCTCGGTTTTGGCGTCATTGCCGGGACCGCGGCCCTGGTTGCGAAGGTGCTGTTTGTCATTTTTCTGATTCTGTTTGTCGTGTCCCTGTTCCGCGGCCGGCGCACCCGTTGATTAGCGCCTGTCGCCGATTTCCGGTTCCCTTTGCAGGAGAGTATTCCCATGGCCGATCACAAACAGCCTGACAATCCCGACACCGGACGCACCACGTCCAGCCGCACCGAGGAAGGTGCCGAGCACTTCAAGAAAGCCACGTCTGCGGCTGCCGATCGTGCGCATGAAGCCATCGATCATGCCGAGGACAGCATGCATCGCGGTACCGACAAGGTGGCCGACGCCGCCGAACGCGCCGCCGAGCGCGCCACCAGGGCCGGCAGGAAAGGTCGCGGGGCACTGGACCAGGTGATGGATCATGCCAACGGCTGGCTCGACAAGACGTGTGGCTACGTGTGCGAAAAACCGGCGCAGTCGCTGGCGATGGCACTGGTGGCCGGTTGGCTGCTGGGTCGCCTGATGCGTCGCCGCTGAGCACAGTTGCCACGGGGGATCGACGAGTGACCGACAACCACGACGACGCGTCAGCCGCATCCGCACCCGAAGCGCCGCCGTGGCTGGAGGAATTGTTCCAGGCGGCGCACGCGCTGCGTGAACTGGCGCTTGCGCAATGGCAGTTGCTGGGTGCGGAGCTGCGCCTGGCGCGCGCTGCCGCGTGGACATTGCTGGTGGCGGCATTGCTGGCCACGGTATTTGCCGTGGCGTTGGGACTGACGGCGCTGGCGTTGCTGGGTTTAGCCCTGGCGCACTGGCTCGGTTCGTGGCTCTGGGCCTTGGCCGCCCTGGCTGCGTTGCTGGTGCTGGGACTGGTGGCAGCCATCGCACTGTTCCGGCGCTGCCTGCACTGGTTGAGCCTGCCAGGTACCCGCGCGCAATGGCATTCGCTCATGCGCACGCCGGGACATCGCGGAGAGACGCCCACGCATGACGATACGTCGCAGGCTGATTGAGGTACGCGTGGCCCGTGCACGTGCCGCATCGGCACGCGCACGATTGAGTGCGTCCGCAACCACGCTCCGTGAACAGGCGCGCGCGCGGCCACTGGTGTGGGCCGGGATGGCTGCCGGCGCCGGATGGGTGATGGGTCGATTTGCGCTGCGACCGTGGCGTGTACCCGGCATGACAGGTCTGCTGTCCGGGCAGACCCTGCGACTGGCAACGCGGGTCATGGCGTTGATGCGTGGGCTGGAGTGAGCACCGTGGACGAATCATCCCTTCCGGCCCAGCCGCTCGTGCCCGTGCCGGCCGGCGCACTGCGGTCCACCCGTCATCGGGCTCATGCCGTACGCTACTTCGCACGCCATCTGTTCGCCGTGCGCGTGGTGCTCAACGCGTTGCTGGTGCTGGCGGTGCTGTACACGCTGGCGTTGACGCAAAGCCTGCTCATTCCGCTGGTGCTGGCCGCCTTTATCGGCCTGGCCCTGAATCCGGTGGTGGCGGCCGCCGCGCGTTGGCATATTCCGCGCGCACTGGCGGCGTTGCTGTTGATGCTGACGATTGGCAGCGGCCTGGGCGCCGGCGTCACCTGGCTGGCGCAACCGGCGGAAGCCTGGCTGCAACGCGCACCGACCGCGCTTAGCCACATCGCGCCCAAGCTGAAACCGGTGACCGAAAAGATCAACGCCGCGACGCGCGCCACCCGCTCGCTGGTCGGCGGCCATCGCGCGTCGCGCGACAACGCCAGCCCGCGGGGCATGTTCACGGCCTGGGACGTGTTGCAGATGACGCCGCGCATACTGGCCAGCGTGCTGACGGTGGCGCTGCTGGTGTTCTTTTTCCTGATCTACGGTGACGCCTTGTTGCGGCGACTGGTGGAAATCTCGCCCACCTTCCGGAAAAAGCGCCACAACGTCACTACTGTGCGCAACATCCAGACACAGGTGTCGCGCTACCTGCTGACCACCACGTCGATCAATTTGACGCTGGGCACGTTGACCGCCGCCTGGCTGTGGTGGATGGGCGTACCCGATCCCTTGTTGTGGGGCGGCGTGGCGGCGCTGGCCAATTTCATCCCCTACATCGGCGCCATCTCCATGACCTTCGTGCTGGCGGTGGTGGGGCTGCTGCATTTCCACGACGCGTTGCACGGCCTGCTGCCGGCCTTCGGTTTCATCTGCATGACCGCGACCGAAGGCAATCTGGTCACGCCGATGATCCTGGGCCGCAGCATGCGCCTGAGCCCGGTGGCGATCCTGGTCTGGCTGTTGATCTGGGGCTGGATGTGGGGCATTCCCGGCGCGTTGCTGGCGGTGCCGATGCTAACCAGCGTCAAGCTGATCACCGAGCAATTGCCCGGCTGGAGATGGTTCGCGCAAGTGGTCGGGCGTTGAGAAACTGCCGATTGGAATCAGGCGCGACTGTGGTCGCGCCCATGCGGCAGCTTGCGGCGCGTCTACCTATACCGTCCAGAAATGGATCGGCCGCGTGCCCTTGGATGTGCGTTGCCCGTGTACTACCGTCGGAGATGTTTGTCACCCCGACACTGTCGCTGGCGTTCGTGAGGGGTGATTCACCGTTTGCCGGGCATTCGTTCCGCCCCCAGACCCGTCGTCGGCGATGCATGTCCCACTCATCCACAGAGGGAGATCGTCGATGCCAGCTTCCACCCGGAAAGACCCAGCCGAATTCGCCGCGGAAGATGCCACCCGTTTGCCCGACGTGCCCTGGTATCCCGTGCTGCAAGGCCAGCCCGCACTGGTCACCGGCGCCAATTCCGGAATCGGCGAGGCCGTGGCACTGGGATTGGCGCAATCGGGCGCCGACGTGATCGTCAATTACATCACGCATCCGGAAGCAGCCGAGGAGGTCGCGCACCGGATCGAGGCCATGGGCCGCCGCGCCATGGCCATCAAGGCCGACGTCAGCAAGGAAGACGACGTCGAACAGATGTTCGCCAAGGCCGTGGACCACCTGGGCACATTGCACCTGGTAGTCAGTAATGCCGGCTTGCAGCGTGACTCGGCATTCGACGAGATGACGCTGGACGAGTGGAACATGGTCATCGGCGTCAACCTCACCGGCCAGTTCCTGACCACGCGCGCGGCGGCACGCGAATTCAAGCGGCGCGGTCCCGACCCGAAGATGTCGGTCGCCACCGGCAAGATCATCTGCATGAGTTCGGTGCACCAGGAGATTCCCTGGGGAGGCCACGCCAACTATGCCTCGTCCAAGGGCGGCATCATGCAGCTGATGCAGTCGATCGCGCAGGAACTGGCGCCGCATCACATCCGCGTCAACGCCATCGCGCCCGGCGCCATCCGCACTCCGATCAACACGGCGGCCTGGAGCACGCCCGGCGCCTACGCGGATCTCATGACCCTGGTGCCCTACAAACGTATCGGCGAGCCGGACGATATCGCCCGTGCGGCGGTGTGGCTGGCTTCGGACGCGGCCGATTACGTCACCGGCACGACGCTGTTCGTCGATGGCGGCATGACGCTGTTTCCCGGCTTCGCCACCGGCGGCTGAGAAACACCGACGAGCCGGGTGGGTCCGCGCCCGTACGTGGCAAGACTGATCAGGAGGACTGGACCAGGCAGCACCGCGTCCATACCCGACCAGCATTGCGACGTTATCGTCATCGGCTGTGGCCGCGGAGGGGCATCGCCAGCACGCCGCGTGTGGCCGGCCATCTCGAGCAGCGCCCCGGATGGGACATTCCCCATGCAATGGCCGGACATCTGCCTCGTTCCCATCGTCATCCGCGTATGCCCGTGTTGCTCA
>CAYOEF010000169.1:0-6351 GCA_964402805.1 uncultured Rhodanobacteraceae bacterium
GGCATTGACGCTCGTGGCGCGCAGCCCCTCGTACAGCTCGACCTCCGTGGCGCGCGCATTGGGGATCGTATGCGCGCCGGTTTCAAGCTGGACGAGCGCGTTGGGATCCTCGACCCCGGCCGCGATGATGCCGCGCGGGCGATGGTACTTGAAGCTGCGCGCGATGAGATGGACGCCGTTGGCAAGCAGCGCCGAGGCCAGCGTATCGCCCGCATGGCCGGTATACGACTTGCCGTCGAAGGTGAAATGGAGCAGCGCGTCGCGCTCGATTCGTCCGCCCTCGGGCAATCGACAGGACTGGTTCATGCCGCCTCTCCGTGCTTGTCGCCAATTTTCTCGTAGCCGAGGAACGTGTAAGTGCGCGTGTCACGTTCGGCAATGAACCAGCGCCGGCAACCATGGCTGTGCACCCACAACTCGCGCGTCACGCCAAACTCGTTCTTGCGCATGAAGAGGTAATCGCCCCACTGGCGATCATCCAGTGCTTCGCCGTCGACCGGCCGGGCGATATCCGCCTCGCCGCCATAGCCGAACTCGGCCTCCTCGCGTTCACCGCACCACGGGCATTTGATGAGCAACATCGTGACGTCTCCCTCAGTGGGCCACGGCGGCAGCGCCGTGCTCGTCGATCAGGTGGCCGTTGTAGAAACGGTCGATGGCAAAAGGGGCATTGATCGGATGCGGCGCGTCATGCGCAATGGTGTGCGCGAACACCCAGCCCGATCCCGGCGTGGCCTTGAAGCCGCCGGTACCCCAGCCACAGTTGAAATACAGGCCCTTCACGTCGGTCTTGGAAATGATCGGGCAGGCATCCGGCGTCACGTCGACGATGCCGCCCCAGTGCCGGTTCATGCGTACGCGGCTCAAGGTCGGAAACATCTCCACGATCGCCTGCACGGTGTGCTCGATGATGCCGAAACTGCCACGCTGGCCATAACCGCGGTAATGGTCGATGCCCGCGCCGATCACCAGGTCGCCTTTGTCGGACTGGCTGATGTAGGCGTGCACGGCGTTGGACATGATGACCGTGTTGACGCACGGCTTGAGCGGCTCGGACACCAGCGCCTGCAGCGGATGGCTCTCGATGGGAAGGCGGATGCCGGCCATGTCGGCCAGCACGCTGGAATGGCCCGCCACCACCACCGCGACTTTCCTGGCCTTGATGAAGCCCTTTCCGGTTTCCACGCCCTCGACCGCGCCGTCGGTGCGGCGAATGCCCGTCACCGGGCAGTTCTCGATGATGTGCACGCCCAGGGCATCGGCGGCATGCGCGAAGCCCCATGCTACGGCGTCATGGCGCGCCACGCCACCGCGTGGCTGGAAGGACGCACCCAGCACCGGGTAGCGGCAATCGAGGTTGATGGCGGGCACCATCTCCTTGATCTGCGCCGGGGTCAGCCATTGGCCGTCCACTCCGTTGTAGCGGTTGGCGTTGACGCGGCGCTGGGTATCGCGCACTTCCTGCAGGGTGTGCGCGAGGTTCATGACGCCGCGCTGGCTGAACATGACGTTGTAGTTGATGTCGCGCGAAAGGCCTTCCCACAGCTGCATGGATTTCTCGTACAACGCGGCCGCTTCGTCCCACAGGTAATTGGAACGCACGATGGTGGTATTGCGCGCCACGTTGCCGCCGCCCAGCCAGCCTTTTTCGACGACCGCGACATTGCGCACGCCGTGCACCTTGGCCAGGTAATAGGCGGTTGCGAGGCCATGCCCGCCAGCACCGACGATCACCACGTCATATTCGGGCTGCGGTTCGCGACTGCGCCACGCTTCGCCCCATTTCACGTTGTGGCTCAGGCCGTTCTTGATCAGGCCAAAGACCGAATAGCGTTCGCTCATGCTCTCCTCACTTTGACAAAACCCGTGTCCGCACAATGGGAGCTTCCCCGGCAGTAGAGCAAATCCCGATGACGCCGGCTAGAATTTTCCCGACCAACCGGCAGAAGAATCTGGTGGGTAGTCCGGATTTTGGCCCGGAATGTTGGTGGCATGCGGAAAAGACGGCCTGGCGACGCCACCATCGACCAGGGAAAATGAACCGTCGGGAGCCGGCGCCTGGCTGCGCCAGACACTGGGCGGCACGCCGAAGGCCGCGCGGAATTCACGGCCCATGTGCGAGATGTCCGCGAAACCACATTCCGACGCGATAGCAGTGATGGTCTTGGTAGTGTGCACCAGCAGCCACGCCGCCAGGCGCAGGCGCATGCGGCGTGCGTAGGTCTGCGGGGTCATGTCCGTGGTGTCCTTGAACAGACGTTCCAGCTGCCGTGCCGAAACGCCCAGCTTTTCGCTCAGTTCATTGAGGCTCAACGCACGCCCCACATGCTGCTCCATCAGCAAGATCGCCCGTTGCACCACGGGGCTGCTGGTCGGCTGCACGCCCGGTGGCAGCGGCTGGATGGCCTCGGCGAGACCCGCGCCGTCCACCTGCAGGATGCGCAGGGCCTTCTGCACCACCGGCGCCTCGACATGGCCGCGCAGAATCCGCGCCGCGACGTCGATCGACGCACGACCGCCCGCGCAGGTGATGCGGCGGCGGTCGAACACGTACAGCCGGTCGGCCACGACATTGTCCGGATTGGCCAACGGAAACCGCTTGAGGAAATCCCAGTAATGGAACCAGCTGACGCACACGCGATGCGCGTCGAGCACGCCCGCCTGCATCAGGGTGAATACGCCCGTGCACAATCCGACGAGCACGACGTTCCGGGCCGCGGCCTCGCGGATGAATCGAATGACGGCCGGGGCGGCGTCCGGGCGCGTATGCAGCAGGCCGCCGACCACGACGACGTAATCGAATCGCGCCGGATCACCCAACTGTTCCGACGGAACCACGCCGATGCCGCTGCTGGAGCGTACCGGCGCCAGGGTTTCACCCACGACCTGCCAGGAACAGCGGATCGGCCGGCTGTCGTCGCCCTCGTCACTGGCGAGCCGCAGCATGTCGACCATGCCCGAAAATGCGGTCAGCGTAAAACGCGGCAACAGGACGAAGCCGAAATGCACGGGTTGCTTGCCCATGATCCCCGATTCCGAATCATTCCAGTGTCATGACGCGACTATTCTAGCCACTGTCCCGGCTTGATGATCTAATCGGGCGGGCAAATGGACCGCCGACGCACGCCGCAAACCAGGAGATTCGCCGCCGTGACAAGCACCCAGCTCGAACCCGACCAGGCCGGCAAGCGTTTTTGCCTGACGGTCGTGTGCCCCAGCAAATCCGGCGAGGTCGCCGCCGTCGTGTCGTTTCTCGACCAGCGACATTGCTATATCGACGAGTTTTCGGTATTCGACGACAAGGGCACGCAGCGCTTTTTCGTCCGTTGCGTGTTCCACACGGAAGGCGATTCCATACTGGACCGGGACACGCTGGACGCGGATTTCTCCATCCCTGGAAAAGCCTTCGACATGCGGTGGTCCATCCACGACCTGTCGCAACGACCCAGGGTTCTCATTCTCGTATCACGCCTCGAGCACTGCCTGGCGGACCTGCTGTTCCGTACCCGCATGGGTGAGTTGCGCATGGACATTGCCGCGGTTGCATCGAACCACGATTCACTGCGGACGCACGCACAGGCGGCGGGAATCCCCTTTCATCATTTGCCGGTGACCAGCGCGAATCGCAAGGAACAGGAAGCCCAGATCCTGGACCTCAAGCGCTCGACCGGGGCGGAACTGGTGATCCTGGCGCGCTACATGCAAATCCTCACCACCGACACCGCCGGCGCACTGGCGGGGCATGCGATCAACATCCACCACTCGTTCCTGCCCGGCTTCAAGGGTGCACGACCCTACAACCAGGCCTACGAGCGCGGCGTCAAGGTCATCGGCGCCACCGCGCACTTCGTCACGCAGGATCTGGACGAGGGGCCGATCATCGAGCAGGTCGTCGAGCACGTCGACCACACCCAGGACCCCGCGAGCCTGCTCGCCACGGGACGCGGCCTGGAATGCAAGGCATTGGCGCGCGCGGTCAAGGACTATATCGAACGGCGCGTGTTCATCAACGGACATCGCACGATCGTGCTTTGAGTGCAGCTTGACCGTACCTCAACCGTCCAACCGACCAGTCAATGCCCGAAGGCCCGGAAATCCACCGCACCGCCGACCGCCTGGCTGCCGCCGTGCTGGGCCAGCCGCTGGTGCGCGCCAGCTTCGCATTCCCGCAGCTCAAGCCCTTTGAGCGCAAGCTGCGCGGGCACGCCATTACGTCCATCACCGCACGCGGCAAGGCGCTTCTCACCGCCTTCGATCACGGCTGGACAATGTATTCGCATAACCAGCTCTACGGCGTGTGGAAGGTGGCCCACACGGGGGAGCGCCCGGCGACGAAGCGCAGCCTTCGCGTGGCGTTGGAAACGGCTGAAAACGCGATCCTGCTGTACTCGGCGTCCGATGTGGAAATGTGGCGCAGCGACGACATTGAGGCGCACCCGTTTCTCGCACACCTGGGCCCGGACGTGCTCGATCCCACGCTGGACGAGGCGACGGTGGAAGCCCGCCTGCGCATGCCCCGATTTCGCGGACGCGCACTCGGCGGCCTGCTGCTCGACCAAACCTTCCTCGCAGGTCTGGGCAACTACCTGCGTTGCGAGATCCTGTTCGTTGCGCGCTTGCACCCCGCCCAACGACCCATCGACCTGGATGATACGCAGCACGCGGCACTGGCCGCGGCATGCCTGTCGATCGCACGCTGGAGCTATACGACGCGGGGCGTCGAGTCCAAACCCGGCATGCACACCGGCTATCAGGCGCACGAAGGCCGGATATTCCATTTCCGCGTATTCAAGCGTGCCGGCGAAGCCTGCGACCGCTGCGGCACACCCATTGAAAAAACGACCTTCAACTCGCGCCCGTTGTTCTGGTGCCCGCAGTGCCAGCAGCACTCGTGACCCGGTCCACTTGATGCTTCAATGCGCCGTGGCCAACCTCGCGGATACGATGCCGGTGTAGCGCAGCAAGGCATCTTCGTGGCGGCGAAACGCGAACCCGACCCGTTGTGCGTCGCGCACGCGGCTTGCTGACGATATACGGCTTGGCGGTGACCCACTTTCACCACGGCTACGACGCGTTCGCGGTCATGGATTGCGTACAGGGATGGTGGAACGATAGCTGGCATCACCCATGACCTGTCACCTCAAGGCAACTTGCCTGCCGATCAAGATGGCGTCGTGACGCCACAACGTTTTGATGTCTGCCAAGGGGCATATCCGTCCAAACGTCAGGCTTCCGACCAACCAGTTGAGAGCACTTGCGCCTGCTCCAGCACCAGCTCAGTGGCGTGCTTTTGCATATCCGGCGGGTAGCCATATTGGCGCAGCAGGCGTTTCACCAGCACGCGGATGCGCGCGCGGGCGCTTTCACGCACCTGCCAGTCGATCGAGACGTTGGCCTTGACGCGCTTGACCAGCTCCCGGGCCAGGAACGCCAGCTGCGCGTCGCCCAGCACGTCGCGGGCGCTGTCGTTGTCGGCGAGCGCGTCGTAGAACGCCATCTCGTCGTCGCTGAGCCCAAGTTTCTCGCCGCGCGCTTCGGCGGCTCGCATCTCCTTTGCCAACTTGATCAACTCGTCGATCACCTGCGCCGCCTCGATGGCGCGGTTCTGGTATTTCGCCACCGCGGCTTCCAGCATCTGCGCAAACGAGTGCGCCTGCACCACGTTCTTCTTCATGCGCGTGCGGATTTCATCCTTGAGCAGCTTCTTCAGCAGCTCCAGCGCAAGGTTGCGCTGCGGCAGATTCTTGACGTCGGCCAGAAACTCGTCGGACAGGATGGAAATATCCGGTTTGTCCATGCCGGCCGCGGCGAAGATGTCCACCACCTCGGTGGAATACACGGCCTTCGAGACCAGCTGACGAATGGCCGAGTCGATCTCGTGTGGCGGGCGCTCGCTTGCCGACGTGGTGATCTTGATGAGCGCCGTGCGGATTTCCTGAAACACCGCCACTTCCTCGCGGATGGCGGCGGCTTCCGGATGCGGCGAGGCCAGCGCGAACGCCTTGGACAAGGCCAGCACGGCCTGCGCGTAGCGTGCCTTGCCGTCCTCCAGCCCGAGCACGAATTCCACGCCACTGGCGATGCCACTCATGCGCTGGGCCGGCGCGGCGCGCAGGACGGCCGCGTAGTCGAAGCCGTGCAGCAGGTCGCGCACCAGCTCGAATTTTTCCAGCATCACGGCCACGGCTTCGGCCTGATCGAGTGCGGCCTTGCCCTTGCCGCCGCTCGCCGTGTAGGTATGCAGCGCGCGCTTCAGGGCATCGGCAATACCGAGGTAGTCGACGACAAGGCCGCCGGGCTTGTCGCGGAACACGCGGTTCACGCGCGCGATGGCCTGCATCAGGTTGTGCC
>CAYOEF010000170.1:0-6224 GCA_964402805.1 uncultured Rhodanobacteraceae bacterium
GATTGACCGCGTTGCCGCGGACCACACTGGACACGGCTTTAGCCCGGCCTTCTTGCACGGTGAATGGCATCATGTGGTTGATGCATGGCAGCTCACCACTTGGGAGGCGTATCGTGATGTGCGCCGGCTGGGTCGCCGCACGCGCTTGCCAGAAGCGCGGCGCAGGGTGTTGTGGGATATTTATGTGGATGTATTGGCAAAGCTGGAAGATGACAGCCGACTGACTCACGCCGGCATGTTCGCCAGGCTCGCTACCGAGCTGGCGCGGCGTCAGAACCCGCCGTTTGATTTCGCGGTAGTGGACGAAGCGCAGGACGTGAGCGTGGCGCAGTTGCGTTTTCTTGCCGCGCTGGCTGGTGATCGTCCCAATGGCTTGTTCTTTGCCGGCGACCTCGGACAGCGCATTTTTCAACAACCATTTTCATGGGCGTCACAGGGTGTGGATGTGCGCGGGCGGGCGCGCGCACTCAAGGTCAACTACCGCACCTCGCACCAAATACGTACCCAGGCCGATCGTTTGCTTGATCCCGTGGTGGCTGACGTGGATGGCAACGAGGAGGTGCGCAAGGGAACCGTGTCGGTATTCAATGGTCCGGTGCCGGAGATAGGTGGGTTCAAGGACGTGGACGCCGAGCTTGCTGGCGTTGGACGGTGGTTGGCGGCGCGCGCTGACGAGGGAGTGCCGTTGGGCGAGATGGCGTTGTTCGTGCGTTCGCACACCGAGCTTGCGCGTGCTGAACGTGCTGTGGCCGCCTCCGGACTGGCTAGCCAGGTACTGGACCAGCGGGTGCGGATTGAACCCGACAAGATCGCGATCAGCACCATGCACCTCGCCAAGGGGCTGGAGTTTCGCGCGGTGGCAGTCATGGCTTGCGACGAGGATGTCATCCCCTCCGAGACGCGTATCGAACAGGCCGCTGACGATGCGGAACTTGAGGAGGCGTACAACACCGAGCGGCATCTTCTCTATGTCGCTTGCACTCGTGCGCGTGATCGATTGTGGCTGTCGGGTGTCACGCCAGTTTCGGAGTTCCTCGAGGATCTTGGTGCTCGTGTTTGCGTGACGGCAGCGTGAGCGACCCCGTCAGGGGAGCGAAATGGCGTCGGCTGGGCGCGCTGTTGCGGCGTATATGGTACGGGCCGGTTTGGATACGTACTCCAGCAGCTGCCCCGGCGTGCACTCCAGATATCGGCACAGGGTGTCGAGATTGTTGTAGCCGGGTGTGTTGACGATTCGTGATTGACGGCTGCGCGCTTGTGACACCCGGCCTGTCCGAAATCTCGTCCAGCCTCATCTGATATTGGACAGGGCCCGCACTTGAACGCTGCAGGGCCCACAACTACAATCCCACAACCCGCCAGCCGCGCGGCTGGTTGTTCGACGATCGTGCGTTCGCCGGTCGGCGACGTGGCATCACCGATTGCGGAAAGACGTTCCCAGGTGACTGTCTGGCTATGTAGCTCAGCCGGTTAGAGCGCATCACTCATAATGATGAGGTCGGTGGTTCGAGCCCACCCATAGCCACCAATCCCCCTTCATTTTCGATACCAGTGGTTCGATCCCTGCCCGCATGTGCGCCTGCCGCCGGCAATCCTGGCGCGCCCGCCGGCACGGACAACCGGCGCGGGGCACATCGTCGCCGGCCGGATGGGTATGAGACTCATGGATCGGAGGTTGTATGTTATTGATTACAGGTGCATCGGGACGCATTGGCCGACGCGCGGCGGAATGGGTGGCGGCGCAGGGCGTGCCGCTGCGGCTCATGACCCGTACGCCCGCCAAGGCGCCCAGGCTGCCGGGTGTGGACGTCGTGGCCGGGGATTTTGGCGAGCCGGCGAGCCTTGTGCCGGCATTTGACGGCGTCGATCGCGCACTCGTCATTTCCGGCATGGCCGTGCCGGGCGTGCGTGCCGAACACCATCGCCACGCGTTCCTCGCCGCGGTGGCAGCCGGCGTCGAGCATGTCGTGTATCTGTCTCTTATGGGCGCTGGTTTCGCCTCGCGGTTTTCCTACTCGCGCGATCATGCGACCAGCGAGGCCTATCTGGCGGTGTCCGGCATCCCGGCCTTCACCGTACTGCGCAGTGCCTTTTACTTCGGCATGCTGCCGGAGTTCATCGATGCCACCGGAACGTTGCACGACCCTTCAGGTAACGGCAGGGCGGCCTTTGTTTCTCGCGAGGATACCGCGCGGGTGGCGGCGGCCATGCTGCTCGATCCGCCGGGCGGTACACATGACGTTACCGGCCCCGAGGCCATGAGCGTGGCCGAGGCGGTGGCGCGCCTTGCCAAACTGACGGGGAGGCCGCTGCGCCATGCACGCGGCGCGGTCACGCTGGACGCTTCGCTGCCAACCTGGCGGCATGAACTCTACACCGGCTGGTTCGCCGCCATTGCCGCGGGTGAGCTGGCGCGGGTGACGGATACGGTCAAGCGTTTTACCGGCCGCGAGGCGCTGACGCTCGAAGCCTGTTTCAAGGCGTCCCCGCAGGCACTCGCCCCATCCGACAGTTGATGAACCCGGGCGCCGCCCCGATTCCGCGGACGCTTCCGAAATGCCTCATCATGGACATCGTGTATCCGTCGCAGTGCGACACCTTGGCCAGGGCAAAACGTCCGTCGGCCCGGGGCTGTGGCCAGCAGGAGCGCCGCGCTCATCGTTGAGCGCGCGATAAAGGATAGATTGGGAATGCCCGAGCACGTGATTGCAGATACCGGTGCGCCCGGGAATGGCGCCGGTACGTCACCGGCTTTGTCGGGGGTGCCATCGCCCACACCGTCGAACCATCCGCGGACCATGTTCGCTGTCGTCGTGGTTGCCCTGATGATGAGTGCGCTGGACAGCACCATCGTCGCGACGGCGCTGCATTCCCTGCAACAGGGACTGAATGCTTCCATCACGCTCGTGGGCTGGACCATCACGGCCTATAGTCTGGGGCGCGTACTCCTGCTGCCCGTGGCCGCCAAGTTGACGATGCGCTACGGGCCGCGCCGGGTGTTCCTGGTTTCCGTGAGCCTGTTCACGGCGGCGTCGCTGTTTTGCGGGCTGGCCACCAGCATTTACCTGCTGGTGGGATTGCGCCTGATCCAGGCCGTCGGTGGCGCCGGATTCACGCCTACTGCAACCAAGATCGTCGTGGACCACTTCGGGCCTTCGCGTGACAAGGCCGTCGGTATCTTTGGCAGCGCGTTCACCACGGGCGCCCTGATCGGACCCTTGCTGGGCGGCCTGATCGTCGCCTCCTGGTCGTGGCGTGGCGTGTTTCTCGTCAACGTACCGCTTGGCATTGCGCTCATCCCGCTGTGCCTGCGTTACGTGCCGGCTGACGGTCCCCGGCAACGGGACCAGCGGACCAGCCTGGATATACCCGGCGTCGTGTTGCTCGGCTCGGGCCTGCTGGCCGCGATGATCGGGCTGGCCTACCTGGGGGATACCCCACCTGGCTGGGCACTCCCATGCGGCGTGGCGCTGGCCGTGTCTGTCATCGCATTGGCCGCATTTACCTGGCATGTCGAGCGTGTCCGCGATCCACTGATCCCGCCGCGGCTGATCCACGGGAGGGGATTCGGCGCAGTAAATCTGATTTGCGTGGTTTACAGTGGCTTCGGGGGTGGCATGGTGGCGTTGATCCCCCTCTACGCGGCCAATCGATACGGGTTTGGTGCTTTCGAGTCCGGAACCCTTCTGGCGGCACAGGCCGTGGGCGCCATCGCGCTTTCCACCGCCGGCGCATTTCTCCTGCGACGCACGGGCTACCGTTTGCCGTTGTATTCGGCAGCCGTTCTCGTGGCACTCGGCGTGGTGATGATCGCCATCACGCCCCTGGGCCTGCCGACCTACGCCTGGCTCGCGACCGGGGCCGGCCTGATTGGCGTCGGCATCGGCTGGTCGAGCCCGGCAAGCCGCAATGCGGGCCTGCAACTCGTGCCCGGCCAGGCGGCGTCGATTGCGGTACTGCGTTCGACGGCAATTCAAGTTGGTTCGATCACGGCGGTGTCCGTGACCACCGCGATCATCGCCCATGCCGCCGACCCGGGATCGGCCCAGGCGTGGGTTTATGCAACCTACGCCGGGGTCTTGTTGTTCATTGGCCTGCCGTCGGCCAGTCGCATCCTGGAGCACAAGGGAGCCTGGTGATGGCCATGCCGGCATCATCGTTTGGCTTGGCACGGCTTTGATCGTGATCGGCTGCAAGCCGGTCTCGGGACCTCAGTCGACGGGGGCTCTCGGCAATGCGTTGAGTTCGTCGCGTGCTTCACGCCACGCGGGGAATTTGGCGTCGAGAATGGCGACGAACGACGCGTCGTGCCGAGGCACGAGAAAATGCGCCATCTCGTGCACGATGACGTATTCCAGCAGCCACCGGGGCTTTTTGACCAACTCCGTGTTGAGCCGAATGTGGCCACGCGCATAGCTGCAGCTGCCCCAACGGGTTTTCATGCGCTGCAGGTAGTAATGCTCGACCTTTACGCCGAACCGTGGCTCCCAGTAAGCGATCATGGCCGGTATGACGGCATGCAGCTGTGCCTTGTACCACGCATGCATCACCGCGGCGCGCTTGTCGCGATCACTGCCCGGGCGTACGCGTATGTGAATGTGCTCGTGATCGAGCGTGACGGTAGGCCTCGCATCGGCATGGTCGACATCAAGCAAGTAGCGCTTGCCCCATAACCAGTGGGTTTCGCGGCTTACGTAGCGGCGCGGCGTTTCCCGCGCCTGGGCACGGAACCGCGCCTGCTGACGACGAATCCAGCCCAGCCGGGAAACGGCGTACGCCCGCATGACGTCCAGGCGCGTTCCCGTCGGCGCAACGAGCGTCACTCGACCGTCGGGTGGATAGACCGAAAGATGCGCGTGCTTGACCGGCTTGCGCGTGACGGCAATCGATATCGTACCGAGGCGGATCACGGTCATCAGCGGTATCCAGGCTGATTCTTGACCAGATCGAACAAGCGCAGCGTGGCTTCGCGATCCTCGCCAACCAGCCGGTACAGCACATTCTTGACTTCCGCATCCTTGGCCTGCGTCCCCTTCCAGTCAGCGGGCACGTCCTCGCGCATGGCGCGATCGATGCGGAGAGCACCTTCGGCCATATCCGTGGAACTGCGCTTGAGTTCGATTACCACGATGGCGACACCGTTCACATACAACACCAGATCTGGTCGCCGCTCATGGCCACCGCGCGGCGTCACTTCCTCGGCCAGCGCAAAATCGTTGCGCTGCGGATGCTCCCAGTCGATCAGATGCACCGTCCTGTGCAGCTCGCCGGCTGCGGTTTGCACTTTCACGCCATAACGCAACAACTGGTAGGTGCGCATATTGGCGTGATACAGCGTGGTGCCGTGGCATCCGCCGCAATAGCCAGTTCACGCAACGCGACGGAAATCTGCGCATCGCCGTAGCCGCGTTTGGCGAGGTTGGCGCGCAAGAGTTCGCTTTCGATACACTCGTTGTCGGCGCTTTCGGTCCAGTTGCCGAGGTAGTCGTAGCCCAGGTTGTCCGGTCGCGTGCCGTCGGTAAAAAGCGCGACGACGCGGTTCTGGGTGATGCGCTCGGGACGAGGACGATCGGTCATCGTCCAACTCCGCCATTGCTGCCCAGCGCCGGCGCCGTCAACGCTTTCAGCACAAGGATCGCAGAACCGTTGCGTCCAGTCATCCGAACAATCGTGATTCCCACCGTCCGGCCACGAGCCTTCGGTGAACAGCGCCATGAGACGGTTCTGGGTTGCCCGTTCGGGGCGGAGTCGGGGCAAGGGCATTGTCGTCTGTGTGGTCCAGTGCGGAATCGGCTGGTTGAGGGCGTCGTCGGAATCTACACGGCCCTTGTACATGCTTGCCGGGTGAAACTTGTCGGAGATACGTGCTACTTGGCCCATGATGCCATTTCGCGCAACCTCTCACCAACACGGAGACGGCGGCTGTTAGGCATGCCCGGCTCCCGTTGCCAGGCCTGGTCTGTATTCGTTATAGGCTATAATGAATACGCCTCGATCAAGGAGCATTGGCATGCCACGTGAAGAAACCACCACGCTGACTGTCCGCGTCAGTGGTGCGTTGCGCGATTTCGTGGCGGCCAATGTGGGCGCCTCAGGCAACTACGAGAACGTCAGCGAGTACCTGCGTGACCTGATCCGCAGCGACAAGGCGCGCAGCGAGGAGCAGGCGTTCCAGCGGCTCAAGGCCGAGCTGGCCCATGCCTTTGCCGCACCAGAGTCATCCT
>CAYOEF010000171.1:0-6171 GCA_964402805.1 uncultured Rhodanobacteraceae bacterium
GTCGATTTCCGATATGTCATACCAGGCCCGCATCGGCATGCCGCCGTTGAGCGTGACCGGCCGCGTCGGCGCGTGCGGGAACACGAAGCGCAAGGCCGGCCAGAGCGGCGCCACCAGTTCGGGGACGATGGGCGCAAAGTCGTTGCCATCGGCACCCAGGCCATGCAACCAGATGACGCTGTAGCGTGGATCGGCCGCGGTTTCATGCTCGACACAGGGGAGATGGGTCATCGGTACTGTTGAAGGTGGCGGGGATCGCGCATCGTACCAGTGTCATCGTTCGAAGCGGGTCGGCAGATCATGATCCCGCCCCACGTGATTCCTTGGCGCCACCACGCCGGATCAAGCCTCACTGCGCCTGAATGAATGGCGGCGGCCGCCACTTGTGTGCCACCCGCACTCCACCTACCCTTCGCATTTGGTTGCCGCGGGTGTCGCCATGCGCAAGACGTCCATTGGCCTCGTGATTTTGCTGTTGATCGCGTTGTCCGCCGCGGGCCTGGTGGCGGCCGTGTGCCATCAGTGGCCGCGGCAGGTGCTCGTCGCGCAGACGGACACGCCACGGGCGGCGGTGCAAAGCCTGATTCGCGACCTGCGCCGGGCGGATTTCGACAGCCTGCGCAAGCACCTGTTGCCGCCCGCGGCAGCCGCGGCGGTGCGCGACTCGTGGGGTGATATGGATGGCCGGGCGCGCGTGCAGGCGACAGCGCTCGAGCGCGCAAAGTTCGCGGCATTCATGCACAAACTGACCGCGCCGGATGCCGAGGAGAAGCTCTTCGCCCGGGCCAAGCCCGTGCTCGACGATTGGGAGCACGGCGGCAAGCAGCGCCTGCCCATGATGGTGGGGGTGGCGCGGTTGCTGCTTGGCGCCAGCATCACCCGGGCCCATGCATTGGACGATGACCAGAAGCGGCAATTGCACGATCTGCTCGATGTCCTGGCGACCTGGGCCGGCAACACCGACTGGGGTGACGAGAAAAACGCGCGCACAGCCATCGGCATTGCCGTCAGCACCGCTCGCGCCCTGGACATCAAGACGCTGGACGATGCGTATGCCCTCACCTATGAACAGGCCATGCCACGCTATGCCACGCTGTGGAACGGCCTGCGCCGCGTGCTGAACGTATACGGCCTGTCCGTGGAAGCGGTCCTCGATTCGGCCACGGTGAAAACAATCGGGCACGATGGCGACAAGGCGAGCGTAACGGTGGATTACCGCGTGCTCGGGCATGCCGAGGCGGTGACGTTTGGCATGGTCCGCAGGGACGGACGCTGGTACGGCGCGCAGGTGTTGGCATGGTGGCAGGCACACCATGAAAACGCTGCGCAGGCTCCGGCGGCTCCCGCCACGGCCGGATCGCCCTTGCCGGCGGCATCGGGGTCCGCACCATGATCCACGCGGCCCGACCAGGGAGCCCGTGCTCTCGCTCCGGTTCGAGGACAGCATTTGGCGTCGCCCGTTAGAATGCCGCCCATGTCTTCGACGCAAGCGAGCACAGCACCCAGACAGGCCACGCCGGATGCACGCCCCGGCTGGTGGCGGTCGCTCGGCGGCTGGTTGCTGCGCCCATGGGTGCGCCTGAAACGTGATCCGGCCAATCTCGTGGCTGGTCAATTGGCACCGGATGTGCCGGTGTGCTACGTGGTGGAGCGGCGCGGGCTGTCCGACACGCTGATCCTGGAACGCGCCTGCCGGGAGGCCGGCCTGCCGTCGCCAAGTGCACTCATCCCGGGCCTGGCCCCGGCGCGGCACGCCATGTTCACGCTGACGCGGCGACGGCGTCGTCTGTTTGGACGTAGCCGCCGCGACGGCATGTACGCAGACCTCAAGAGCCTCCTGTCCATGCTCCGGGAAACACCGGACCGTGACGTGCAACTGGTCCCGGTGGCGATTTACGTGGGGCGCGCTCCCGGACGCGAGTCGGGCTGGTTTCGCGTCCTGTTTTCCGAGGAATGGGTCGTCGTCGGCCGCTTTCGTCGCCTGCTGGCCCTGTTGCTCAACGGACGCGATACGGGCGTGTACTTTTCGCGTCCGGTGAGCCTGCGCGGCGTTCTGGACGAGTTTCCGGACGAGGCCGTCGAACGCACCACGCGCAAGGTGGCGCGTGTGCTGCGCACCCATTTCCGGCGCGTGCGTGCGGCCATCATCGGGCCCGACCTTTCGCACCGCCGCACCGTCGTCGACAACGTGCTCAACGCCACCCCCGTGCGCGAGGCCGTGCAGGCCGTGGCCGCACGCGAGCACATCACGCAGGAAAAGGCAGTCCGGCGTGCGCAGCGCATGATGCGGGAGATCGCCGCCGACTACTCGCACACCGTGGTGCGCTCGGCCTCGTTTGCGCTGTCCTGGTTCTGGAACCGGCTCTACGACGGCATTTCCCTGCGGCACGTCGAACAGGCGCGCGCCGCCGCGCCGGGGCACGAGGTCATCGACGTGCCCTGCCACCGCAGCCATGCCGATTACCTCCTGCTCAGCTACCAGCTCCAGGCGTCCGGCGTGGTGGTGCCGCACATCGCCGCCGGCGTCAACCTCAACCTGCCCATCGTGGGTCCGCTGTTGCGTCGCGGCGGCGCGTTTTTCATGCGCCGCAGTTTTCGCGGCAGCAGCCTGTACTCGACCATTTTCAAGGAATACATGGCGCAACTGATCGACCGTGGCGTGCCGCTGGAATACTTCATCGAGGGCGGTCGCTCGCGTACCGGACGATTGTTGAAGCCGCGTGGCGGCATGTTGTCCATGACCTTGCGGGCCTTCCTGCGTGCGCCACACCGGCCGGTGCTGTTCCAGCCCGTATACATCGGTTACGAGAAGCTGATGGAGGGCAAGTCCTACGTCGGCGAGCTTTCCGGCAAACCCAAGGAGAAGGAGTCGTGGACGGCGTTGCTGCGTGGTGCGCGCAAGGTGCTCAAACAGCATTACGGGCACGTGACGCTGAGTTTTGGCGAGCCGGTGGAACTGGATGCGTTGCTGGATGAGTGTGCGGCGGACTGGCGTGCACAGGTGGACGCGTCATCGGATGCCAAGCCGGGCTGGTTCAATCATGCGCTCGCCATCCTGGCCGAGCGCATCCAGGTGAATATCAACGCCGCAGCCCACGTCAACGCCGTCAACCTGCTGGCACTGGTGCTGCTTGCCACGCGCAAGCATGCGATCGGCGAGCGCGACCTGCTGGCGCAACTGGAACTGTTCCAGACCTTGCTGACGGCCGTGCCGTATGCCGAACGGGTGACGGTGACCGCGGCGGCACCGGCCGAAATCGTGGCGCACGGTGAAAGCATGGGCTGGATCCGTCGCATCCGCCATCCGCAGGGCGACGTGCTGGTCACCGAAGGCGAGGACGCGGTCCTGCTGAGCTATTTCCGCAACAACGTCCTGCACCTCGTGGCGTGCGCGGCCTGGGTGGCCAGCTGTTTTCTCAACAACCGGCGCATGTCGCGGGCCTCGGTCCTGCGCCTGGGACGCATCGTGTATCCGTTCATTCGCAGCGAGTTGTTCTTGCGCTGGGATGGGGACGGGTTCACGCAGGAATTGTCCGCAACGCTCGACTTCTTCGTCGAACGCGGCCTGCTGCAGGCGCAGGGGAATGGTCGTGTACTCGAGCGTGGCCCCGGCCAGGGCGACGGCGCCTACCAGCTCAAGCTCGTGGCGCGGTGCATGATGCAGGTCTTCGAGCGCTACTACATCGCCATCGCGATGCTCGTCACGCACGGGCAGGGCGTGCTCGGCATCGGCGAACTGGAAACGGCCTGTGTGTTGACGGCACAGCGTATCGGGCTGTTGCACGAATTGAGCGCGCCCGAGTTTTTCGACAAGTCGATGTTCCACGGCTTCATCCAGAAGCTGCGCGAGCGCGGTGCCATCCGGGTGAATGCCGACTCCAAGCTCGAGTTCGATCCGACCCTCGCCGACGTCGTCGAGGACGCGCGCGTGATCCTGTCCCGCGAACTGCGCCATTCGGTGCTCAAGATGGCCTCGCGCGGCGAACCGGCCAAGGTCGCGTGAGCGCCCGGTGCGCATGGCTGCCGGTGCTTTGGCGGACGTGAAACGGATCATGGGATGTCCCCGTCGCGGTGGATCAACCGGTGTCGCCCGTGGGCCCGTTTTCAGGTACTCTGGCGACCCTGTGCCGCGCATTGCCACGGCGTGTTGCGACCGGCGACTTTACGCGTCCTCGCAAGGCGCGGGACATCACATTCATTGGCGCGCGCGTGGCGTGTGCCTGGCCCCGGGATGAAAACCGCATGAGCATCGGCAACAAGGAAGCCAGCGCCTGGTCGCCAGGCAGCGTTGGCAATGTCGGCGTGGGTTTCGACGTGCTGGGCCACGGCCTTGGCGCCGTCGGCGACAGTGCGCGGGTACGTCGCATCGAGTCGCCCGAGGTGCGCATCACGTCGATCACGGGCTGCGTGAAGGCATTGCCGCTCGATCCGGCGCGCAATACCGCCGGCGTGGCCCTCCAATCCCTGCGGCATGCGCTGGATCTTCCGTTCGGATTCGAGCTGGAACTGCACAAGGGCATTCCGTTGGGCTCCGGCATGGGGGGCTCGGCGGCCTCGGTCGTGGCCGCGCTGGTTGCCGCCAACACGCTGCTCGACACGCCGTTGTCGTGCCTGGAGTTGTATCCGTTCGCACTGGAAGGCGAGGCCGCGGCCAGCGGTGGACAACACGGCGACAACGTGGGACCGATGTTGCTTGGCGGCCTGGTGCTGGCCACGCGTGACCGCCTGGAGCGAATTCCGGTTCCCGAGGCGTGGCACGCGGCGGTGGTCCACCCCCATGTGGTCCTGGAGACGCGGCGTTCCCGCCAAATACTTGCCGGTGATTACAAACTGGCCGAGTTCGTTGCCCAGAGCGCCAATCTTTCCCTGGTCCTGGCCGGCTGCTTCAAGGGCGACGCCGACCTGGTGCGTGCCGGCCTGCATGATGTGCTGGTGGAGCCGCAGCGGGCGCCGTTGATTCCCGGTTTCGACGCAGTCAAGGCGGCGGCGCTGGCGCATGGCGCGCTCGGCGCGAGCATCTCGGGCGGCGGCCCAAGCGTGTTCGGCTGGTTCGAAACCGGCGAGGACGCCCGCAAGGCTGCCGATGCCATGGTTGCCGCGTTCGCATCCGCGGGATTGCACAGCGAAGCCTATGTCATGCCCATCAACAGTCCCGCCGCCAAAACCCTCGATGGTCCCGTGGCCTCCACCCGCGTGGCCTGAATCCGTATCCCATTGCCTTGTCCCCGGCGCGCATGGCGCGAAGCGCGCGTGCCGCCCGGTGAGGCCGAACCGATAATCCCGTCCATGGAATATACAAGCACCCGCAAGCAGGCACCGGTTGCCACGCTGAGTGAGACCATCACGGCCGGCCTGGCACCCGATGGCGGCCTCTACGTACCGGTCAGCATGCCGCGCGTGGATCCGGCCAGCCTGCCGGCGGACGGATCGCTCGCCGACCTGGCGGCGGTGTTGCTGGCCCCGTTTTTCGATGGCGACGGATTGCAGGGCGCGCTGCCGGACATCGCCGCGAGCGCTTTCGACTTTCCAGCCCCCGTGCGTGCATTGCCCTGGGACGATGCCGGCCTGCTGGAACTCTTCCACGGCCCGACTGCGGCATTCAAGGATTTCGGCGCGCGTTTCCTGGCCCGGTGCCTGGCCCGGCTGCGTCCGTCGAACGCCCCGCCACTGACCATCCTGGTGGCGACCTCCGGCGATACCGGCGCAGCGGTCGCGGCGGCATTTCATCGGCTGCCGGGTTTCCGCGTGTGCATCCTCTACCCGGACGGGCGCGTGTCGCCACGCCAGGCGCATCAGCTGGGCTGCTTCGGCGACAACGTGCGCGCCTTTCGGGTCGCCGGCAGCTTCGACGACTGCCAGCGCCTCGTCAAGCAGGCACTGGCCGATCGCGCCCTGCAGGCGCGGGTTCCCATGAGTTCGGCCAACAGCATCAGCATGGGGCGCCTGCTGCCGCAAATGGTGTATTACACCCAGGCCGCGCTGGGCCATTGGCGCAATCACGGCACGCCGGCCAATTTCATTGTGCCCTCCGGCAACCTGGGCAATGCGCTGGCCTGTGTATGGGCCCGCGCCGTCGGCGTTCCGATCGGCCGCATCCATCTGGCCTCCAACGCCAACGTCACCGTGCCCGAGTATTTCGCCGGCAACGCCTATCGCCCCCGTGCGAGCGTT
>CAYOEF010000172.1:0-6166 GCA_964402805.1 uncultured Rhodanobacteraceae bacterium
CGTCGATGTCGCACTGGTAGAACTCGCGGAAGCGGCCGCGCTGGGCGCGTTCGCCACGATAGACGCGCTGCATCTGGTAACGGCGAAACGGGAAAGCCAGCTCGCGCTCGTGCTGGGCGACGTAGCGGGCCAACGGCACCGTGAGGTCGAAGCGCAGGGCCTGGTCCGGACGGCCTCCCTGTTCCAGTGCACCGGTGGTCTGCACGAAATAGACCTGGCGCTCGGTTTCGCCGCCGGTCTTGGTCAGCAATACGTCCGCAAATTCGATGGCGGGGGTCTCGATCGGCAAAAACCCGAAGCGCTCGTAATTGCGTCGAATCGTGTCGAGCATGCGCTGGAAACCCACCTGTTCCAGCGGCAACAACTCAAGCGTTCCGGGTATGGTGCGTGCCAGTGACTGCGCCATGAAGGTTCCTGAAAGGGAAGATCGCCGCGTAGTTTAACGCGTCATCCGCGCGACTCCGAGTGCCCGCCACGGCCCGGGTTGCACTGTTGTTGGCCCGTCCGAATACGTTGACCGGCGTAGTCCTCGGAACAGATGAACCTGTCCGCTCTGGTTGAGCCTGTTTCGGGTGCAGCGAAGCGGTCCTGCACCTCGCTCATGCGGCGTCTTCTCGACCCGGCTGCGGCTGGCGTCCCCTCACGGCGACGTCGACAGGAATTGCGTACGTGATTGATGTTCTGACGATTTGTCGGCCAGTCTTCCCAGTCGTGCACACATGAAGCACGGGCTGACTCCATGCAGCAAACCGCAAGGGCTACCCGTTGCCGGCAGCGGAGCCTACCCGCCCTTGACTTTGCATGAGGTCGGTTATAAAACATGTACACATCAATGTATACATTGATATCAACCCCATCCCCGGCGCACGCGCGCCCATCAAGATCGACGCATCAGGCCGGCCCATGCGCTGCGACAACGGACCAAACGTCCATGAGGCTGCTCCGCGAAACATCGAGGACCATCCACGTGCACGGATTGAGGCTCACGGCGAGGTTCGTGTCGCGCGCGACCGGGCGCCAGTGCCGTTGGAATCAACGAGAAGCGTCCGTTTCCAAAAGCACCCTGCTCCTCGTCGACCCCGTATGGCGACAAGCCCCGCGGCAAACGAAAAAGCGAACTGCCGATCTATTTGTCAAACCCTGCCGCCCTCGCGCGGCCTCATCTGGAGCCGCGATCGCGTACCTGATTGGCGCCATGGATCGTTTGCCGCGGGTACGTGCCGTGAACGATTTCCGTCAGCAAAGGAGACATTTCATGCTCAAACAAACCATCCTCTACCGTTTGCAATATGTCGTTGCAATGGCGCTTGCGAGTGCCATATCCCCACCGCTGTGGGCGGCCGCGGCCCAGTCGACCGTACCGCTGGGCAACCCCACAATCGTATTGGGAGCCGCCAATTTTGCCGACCAACTGACCACCACGAGCCTCGCAACTCCCATCCTGCAAAAGCTTGGCTACAAGGTCAAAGTTGTTCATGCGAGTCCTGGTATCTGGTTCGCGGGGATATCCATTGGTCAAATTGATCTCGGACTGAATGGCTGGCTGCCCGTGACATACGGCGCCTACTGGAAGAAGTATCAAAAGGACCTGGTGAAACTCGGTGTTCTGTACGAGCCGACAAAACAGGGTTGGGCCGTACCCGAATATGTGCCCAAGAGCATGCTCGATTCGTTTTCAGACCTGAAGAACCCGGCAGTAATGAAGAAACTGCATGCGACGATAACGAGTGTTGGACCAGGCGCGGGTGAGACGGCCCAGTCCCGGGACGCTATGAAAGCATACGGGCTGTCCGCATATGGCTACAACCTGCAGGCCACCAGTGGTCCCGCCGTATTTGCCGCACTTGCCCACGCGGAACAAATGCATCAGTGGATTGTCATAACGGCCTGGACACCTCATTGGGCGTGGGCCCGTTGGAAGTTGCGTTATCTGAAGGACCCAAAGGGGATGCTGGGAAAAGGTGGAAAGTGCTACATGATCGGTGTCGTGGGATTTCAGAAAAAATTCCCAAGGGCGACTGCATTTCTTAAAAACTTCCGACTGACAGTCGAGCAGATGAATCATATCATGAACGCTGCGGACAAGTTTCATGCCGCCGGAAGTTCGCATCCCTACGAGAAAGCTGCGCACCAGTTCCTGTCAAACCATCCGAAATTAGTACGTTCATGGGTGCGAGACACGGGTATCGATATAAATCCATCCTAGCAGACCCTGGCCGGGTCCCGGACGTGCCGTCGACAGGCGCGGGGCGAATAGGTAACTTGCAACTCTCGTTCTCCCTGAGCCATGCTGAAGCATGGGTGGAAATATCATGCGTGCCGCCATGGTGGCGTACTCGTTATTGCACTGCTTTGTCACAATTGGAGATCCGGCATGTACAAATCGGATGGTGACCCGTTAATGCAGCCATTTCGATTGCGTAATCTGACATTGCGCAATCGGCTCATCTCGACGTCGCACGAACCGGCATTCGGCGAAAACGGCATGCCGATGGATCGCTATCGCCTGTATCACGTTGAAAAAGCGCGTGGCGGGCTGGCCATGACCATGATCGGTGGCTCGGCCGTGGTCGCTCCCGAGAGTCCAGCAGTTTTTGGCAACCTGTTGTTGTACAAGGACGAAATCGTGCCGTGGCTGCGCCGCCTGGTTGACGATGTACATGCCGAAGGCGCCGCGGTGATGTGCCAGGTGACCCATCTGGGCCGGCGCACGAGCAACTTCGCCGGTGACTGGTTGCCGTCGGTCTATTCCTCCGCGCAGCGCGAGCCCTCGCATCGGGCGTTTCCAAAGATCGTGGAGGAATGGGATCTCACCCGCATCGTCGACGACTACGTCTCGGCCGCCCAGCGTTGCCAGGAATCGGGTCTGGACGGGGTCGAATTGTTCCATTCCGGCCACCTTCTGGACGGCTTTCTATCCCCGGCCACCAATGAGCTGGCCCCGCCATGGGGCGGAAGCCTGGAAAACCGCATGCGGTTTCCGTTGCGGGTCATCACAGCCGTCCGTGAGGCACTCGGACCGGATTACATCATCGGCATCCGCATGTCGTTGGACGAAGACATGCCCGGCGGACTGGACTATGACGAGGCGATTACCGCGCTGCGTGCCTACCGCGACCATGGCATCGATTACGTGAACGTCAACAAGGGCCATATTGAAACCGACACGGCGCTGGCACGGCATCTGCCGGGAATGGGAACACCCTCGGCACCTTTCCTGGATTTTGCAGGCCAGGTAAGGCGCGACACGAAGATGCCAGTCATCCATGCGGCGCGGATTCAGGACGTCGCCACCGCGCGCCATGCGATACGCGAGGGACTCGTCGACCTCGTCGGCATGACGCGTCCACATCTGGCCGACCCGTACATCGTCCAGAAAATAATGTCCGGCGAGGAGGGCCGCATCCGCCCGTGCGTGGGTGCCAGCTACTGCCTGGACACCATCTATGCCTCGGGCTCGGCCAGGTGCATCCACAATCCGGCAACCGGGCGCGAGGGAGAACTGCCGCAACGTATCGCCCACAAGAGCGACACGCCCCGGAAAGTGGTCGTCGTGGGCGCCGGCCCGGCAGGACTGGAAGCTGCACGCGTCCTTGGCGCACGTGGGCACAAGGTGGTGTTGTTCGAAGCCAGCACGGACGCCGGCGGCCAGGTCCGGCTTGCCGCTGCCTCCGCGCGCCGGCGGGAATTGATCGGCATCATCGACTGGCGCGTGTCGGAACTCATGCACTTCGATGTCGACCTTCGTTATGGCGCCTTCGTGGAGCGGGACGACGTACTCACGGAAAACCCGGACACCGTCATCGTGGCCACGGGTGGCCTTCCCAACACGACATTCCTCGCCACCGGCGGGGACTTGGTCAAGACCACATGGGACGTGCTCGGTGGCGGACCGCAGTTGACCGGAGATGTCCTGGTGTACGACGACAACGGCGCATACCCCGGCATGGACGCCGTCGAGGTGCTGGCCACGGGCGGCGCCAGGGTACGCTTCATCACCCCGGAACGGACGCTTGCGCCGGACGTGGGTGGCATGAACTCGCCGGCGTATCTGAAAGCATTCGCCGAGCACGACGTGCAGGTCACGCTGGCCAATCGACTCGTATCGGTGCACCACGCGGACGACCACCGGCTGGCTGCGACATTTTCCAATGAATATGCCGACGTGGATATGACGTTCATTGCCGATCACGTCGTCGTTGAGCACGGGACGCTGGCCAATGACGAACTGTACTTTTCGCTTGTCGGCGACTCCACAAATCTCGGCGAAGTCGATTACGACGCGTTATTGCACATCCAGCCACAACATGTCGTGCGCAATAACGAAGGTCGATTCCAGCTGTTTCGGGTCGGCGACGCCGTCTCCAGCCGCAACATCCACGCCTGTATGCTGGGCGCCATGCGATTGTGCATGCCGATGTGAGGGCGCCGCCTCGGAAACGTCTCGATGAAGAACGCCACGACGTGGCGTCCCACACCCTCACGAATGAGCTTTCACGACAAAGAGGTTCTCATGAAGCTGAATGGAATATTGACTGCAACGGTCACCCCTTTCGACCAGCACGGGCGCGTCGACCATGAACTGCTGTCCCGGATAATTGCGCACCAACTCGAATGCGGCGTCGCGGGATTCGCACCGCTTGGATCCACCGGGGAGTCGTATGCACTCACCGAAACCGAGCGCAGCCGTGTACTCGAGACGTTCAGGACCACCGTCGCCGGACAGGGCCTATTGGTCGGCGGCGCCAACGGCAGCAATACCCGCGATGTCATCACCGCAGTCAAGCAGGTCCGCGACGCCGGGTACGGTGCGGCACTGGTGGCCCCGCCGTACTACGCGGTGCCGGCCCAGGGGGAGTTGCTGAAGCATTATGAAGCCGTGCTGGAAGCCGTTCCCGACATTGAACTCGTCCTTTACAACTACCCCGCGCGGGTTGGCGTCGAAATCGGGCATGAGGTGCTTGCGGGCCTGGCCGACCATCCCCGTGTAATCGCCATCAAGGAAAGCAGCGGCGAGATTCGGCGGGCGATCGAAATCGGGACCCGCTACGCAGGCAAGATCGACCTGTGTTGCGGCTCTGATGATGTCGCTCTCGACTTTTTCATCTGGGGAGCGACGAGCTGGATATCGGCCCCGGCCAACATCATCACCAAGGAAGTGGTCGCTTTCCATCGCCATATCAGTAACGGGCGGGTGGCCGAGGCAAAAGCGATCAGTGCGCGCATCTACCCGCTGATGAACGACCTGGAATCGGGCCGATTCATCCAGAAGGTGAAATACGGCTGCGAACTCCAGGGCTTCCCTGTCGGGCCCGGGCGGATGCCGTTGCAGCCTCTGTCCGAGGGCGAGAAGGCGGCTGTGGAAAGGGAACTCGAGTTGGCCACGCAATAAGGGTTGGATGCGGGCGGTCGTGACGTGATGGCAACGAATCAGGCAAGCGATGTGGTTGCGGTCATCGGCGGCGGGGTGATCGGTCTTTGCTGCGCGCTGTCGCTGCAGCGCGACGGCTGGCAAGTGCTCATCGTCGATTCCAGCCAACCGGGACAAAGCACGGCCAAATGGAGCTGCGGCCAAATGGCCGTCAGCGAGATCATTCCGATATCACGTCCGGGTTTGCTGAAGCGCATACCGGGCTGGCTGCTCGACCAGAAAGGTCCGGTGTCCCTGCGGCCCACGGCGATACCCGGTCTGGCGTCGTGGATGCCTGCCCTGCTCAGATACTCGACCGAGCATCAGATCAGTGCCATCGCCACCGAGCTTGCCGCTGTGACCAGGCACACCTACGCCGACTATGCCGCACTCCTGGACGACGTTCCCGATACCGAGCTGTTCAATGCCGGAACGCCAATCCGGGTGTTCAGTACGACCAAAAGCCGCGACGAGGAAGGACGTTACGATGACCTGATGCGCTCGCTGGGATTCGGTATCGAGGAAGTTGGAGGGGCCGAGATACGACGCGCCGTGCCCGGTCTTGCGGGCGATTTCACGATGGGCGCTGCTTTGCCTAACTGGCGCACATTACGCGATACCGAAGCTTTCCTGCTGCTGCTCCAGCAACGCTTCCTCGACGCGGGCGGACAACGGCTGGAAGACGCCGTGGTAGATATCGGCCTGGCCAAGGGCCACGCCGACTCGATCCGGCTTCGCGACGGCGGCACCCACCTG
>CAYOEF010000173.1:0-6120 GCA_964402805.1 uncultured Rhodanobacteraceae bacterium
GCCCAGCCACGCAAGGTTTGCGCATCGGCGTGATTGAATGCGACATAGATCAGGGCCGGGACCAGCATGCCGCCGGCAGCACAGATGCCCGGCAAAATGCGTTGTGACCAGGTCGCCAGTTCACCGGTCAGGGCTTCGCGCTTGATTTCCATGGCCACCAGCAAAAAGAACACGGCCATCAGCCCGTCGTTGACCCAGTGCTGTGCACTCAGCGGACCGACGTACACATGTAGTGCGGCGAAGTAGCGCGGTGCCAGTGGCGAATTGGCGACGATCAGCGCCAGCACGGCAGCCGCCATCAGCACCAGTCCGCCAGCGGATTCATTGGCCATGAAATCCCGGATGCGCTGCAGTGGCGGCCAGTTGAGCGATCGTGTCATGCGTCAGCTCGTCCTGGATGTCGTCAGTTTTCTCTTCAGCATTCTTGATATTGCGCCACGTAGTTCCTGCATGGCTGCGGCGTGCCTTCGCGTCGTGGCCGTGGACCCCACAACGGCGCGTCGTGCGTCAGGTATCAGCAATGGCCGCAGTCAGGCGATCCAGGCCCAGGCCCCGCTCGGTGCGGACGTAAGCGACACCCTCTTCAATGATCACCGTCGCTTCCATCACACCCGGCACTTGCCGGAGCTTGTCTTCGATGGCTTGAGCCTCGGTGTCGTTGTGCGGCTTCACGCGCAGCATCCGAGTCGATACTTGGGCGGGTGGTCGCATGGGCAAGGCGACCAGCCACCAAATGAGTGCCACCAGGACACAAAACACCACAACACCCATGATGCCCCAATGGGTCTTGATCCAGCCACCTGCGGCACCACCGACGAATATGCCAAAGAACTGCGACGATGAATACACGCCCATGGCGGTCCCCTTGGCGCCGGCAGGTGCGAGGCGCGACACCATCGAGGGCAATACCGACTCGAGCACGTTGAAAGCCGTAAAGAACACGACCAGTCCCAGCACCATGAGAGCCAAGTGACCATGCCCCCAGGGAAACAGCACCTGGCCGGCCCCAAGCAATATGATCGAGACCAGAAACACGGGTTTCATGCGCCCGCGCTCGGCTATGATGACCAGTGGCACCAACAGGGCAATCGACACGATCAGCACCGGCAGATATATCCACCATTGATGGTGGATGGCCAAACCCGCCTGGACGAGCACAAACGGAATGGTGAGGAAGCTGGCGGTCAGGATCGCCTGTTGACTGAAAATGCCCCAGTCGAGGCGCAACAGTTCACGGTCGGTCAGTACCCGGCGGAACAACGCCGGAACAGGCTCGGTGTCGCGATGTACAGTTTGCACCTTCACACGTGGCACCAACAGGTACAGCACGCCGATGCCGCAAACAGCCAGGATGGCTGTCAACCAGAAGATTCCGCGCACGCCGACCCAACCAGTCAGGATCGGCCCGAGTACAACCGCGATGCCGAAGGCCAGTCCGATGGTCATGCCAATGATGGCCATGGCCTTGGTACGGTGCTCCTCGAGCGTGGTGTCAGCCGCCAGCGCCAGTACCGTGGAACCGATCGCCCCCGCACCCTGCAGCACCCGGCCCAGCATGATGCCGTAAATGGAACTGGACAATGCGGCAATCACGCTGCCGAGCACAAACAATACCAGTCCGGCTGCGATGATCGGCTTGCGGCCAATGCGGTCGGAAAGAAACCCGAACGGGATCTGCAACAGCGCCTGGGTCAATCCGTACAGGCCCAGTGCCAAACCGATGGTGAGAGTGGTGGCGTCCGGCAGGTGTCGTGCCCAGGGCGCAAACACCGGGTAGATCATGAACAACCCGAGCATGCGCAGCGCGAAAATGCCGGCAAGCGACAGGGCCGCACGTTGTTCGGTACCGCTCAGGGAGTGCGTGGTCATGCGGACGCGACAGGTCAAGTTGAACGCGAAATGGTACCAGCGCGACACCACTTTGTTTTCACAAGTGACCTCCCAAGCCGGGCCACTGCGACAATCTACCCACTTGTTGGTGCCAACTCGTAGCAGTGTCATTGTTGGGCATGCGCGTTGTCACACGACAGAGTGGCAACGGAAGGGCCGGCGTGCAAATTCGGTCAGATGCAACACGTAAGTAAACCGGCGGCAATGATCGCTCATCCTATACTGGTCGACGTGGACAGATTTTTCCTGACAATTCATCTCTCCCGTACTCGTTGGTTGACCGGCGCGCGACTGATGTTTGGCCTGTTGATCTGTGCTGCTGCCGGTTCCTCAGTGAGCGGCTGCTCCGGCTCAGGCAAAGTGCCTCCACCCGGCGGCACGCTTGGCCAGCCATTCGATCATCCCGCGGCCACCGCGGTGCTGGATGCGCCATTGGTGACTTCCGACGGGCGACATCTGAAGTTGTCGTCTTTTGGCGGCAAGGCGCTGGTCATCTCGGACTTCATGAGCCTGTGCCAGGAATCCTGCCCCATGGATACGGCCAACGTCGTGGTAGCCGCACGGGATGCCGAGCGCGCCGGGCTTGGCAAGAAAATCGAGTTCGTCAGTGTCACGGTCGACCCGCACCGCGACACCTTGGCCCAGTTGGCTGCCTACCGCAAACTGTACACTCCGGCGCCCGCAAACTGGATTGTACTCACCGGCTCGCCAACGGTTCTAGGCGAGTTCTGGAAGGCCCTTGGAGTTTACGTCCACAAAACGACCGATACGCCGCCATTGCCTCACAACTGGCGCACAGGCAAGCCTTTGAAATACGACATCACCCATTCCGATGCCGTTTTCTTCGTTGACGCGAGCGGACACGAGCGGTTCCTCTTGGGAGGGATACCTTACGTGGCCGGGAATGACTCAATACCACCTACATTGCTGGCATTTATGGATGCCGAAGGACACCAAAATCTAAAGCACCCTCCACAGGGAGCGTGGACGGTCGGGCAGGAATTACAGATCCTTTCATGGATGATGCAGCACCACATCCCGAACAACGCCACAGCAAGATCCGGATAGTGTCAAAAAAATCCTGAATGCTCGTGTCAACTGTGCAGGCGATCGCCCCATGCCGGCTTCAACCAGCCTCGTCACGCAGCAACACGGCGCCCCTTTCCAGCAGCGCCTGCCTGACGCGCTGGACGTGATCCATCCCGGCCTTGTCTGCTGCTGATTCATCGCCTGCCAGTACCGCCGATGCGATTTTCCTGTAATCACGCACGCGGATTTCCCGCAAGCGCGGCACGAATGGCCGCGCATACAGCGTCGGAATGTGGATGGTCGTGATGAGGCGCTTGAGATCGCGATTGCCTCCCATCTCCAGCAAGGTGTTGTAGAAGCGTCGCCGCAGATTCAGGAAGCCGACGTTGTCCGTGGCCGTGTCCGGCTGGTCCAGTTCATGCACCACGCGCTCAAGGGCACCCACGTGCCCGGCGTCATGGTTGCCACGTGCCGCGGTGCGCGCCAACAAGCCCAGCATGCGCTCGGCAATGTCCAACAAGCCCATCAATTCACGCTGCGATGGCATGCGAATGGTGGCCCCCTTGTAAGCCGAAAGCTCGACCACACCCTCTGCCGCCAAGCGCTGGACGGCTTCGCGCACCGAGTTGCGCCCGACGCCCAGACGCGCAGCAAGTTCCGATTCGATCAAACGTTGCCCGGGCGCATAACGCTGCTCCTCCAGGCCACGTACCACCTCGTGAAACACAAGGTCGGACGTACTGCCCGTCTTGCGGCCATGTGCCTGGGAGTCATTCCCGGATTCAGTTCTGTTGCTGGTGCCTGCGACAGGCATAGTGAACTCCCCACGGCGACAAGGCCAAGGGTGCCATGCATCACCCCGGCCACTACGATATCGTAGGATGTTAAGCAGGGACGGTCAAACACCTGACGGTTCATGTTAGCCCAAGGCCACAGTTGAACCTGCCCCGTAAAAACAGATGCCGAGAACCGATACTTCCGAGCCAGTGCATCCGGCACCCACACCGCGCCATACCACCCATCAAGATCACGCCGATGGATTCGGCGCGACTCCCCAATTTGTGTCGTCATCGCTGCAGCAAGCAACCTGGGCAGCATCGCACGGCGATCCCCGCGACCCTTGCCCTGCCTCGCCATCACCTTGAATCGATCGAAGTCCATGTCAGTGACTCGCTGCGGCTCACAGTGAACCCGCTGAAAAGCGCGGTGGACCGGCCGTGGAAGCGATCCTTCCTCGGCTTCACGGTCAGCCGGACCGCCAAGAAGCTCAAGGTGGCCGACAAGGCCATCGACAAGCTGAAGGCCAAAGTCCGGGAACTGACCCGTCGGACCCGAGGCACACGCTTCGAGGTGATCGTGGCAGAGCTGAGACGTACCCTGCTTGGTTGGAAAGCATACTTCGACATTGCCGAGGTATTGAGCCCTCTGCGCGACATCGACAAGTGGATCCGGCGCAAGTTGCGCTGCTACATCTGGAAGCAATGGGGACGCTCGGGCTATCGCAACCTGCGCAAGCGGGGCGTGAAGGTGCGCGATGCGTGGCACATGGCGACCTCGGCCCACGGGCCGTGGCGTCTGTCGCAGACGCCCACACTGGCCTTGGCCCTTCCCGTGCACTACTTTACGGAACTTGGGCTGCCGAGCCTTTCCGCCCGGCAGCAGGGATTCAACACATCGAACCGCCGTGGTACGTGACCCGTATGCCCGGTGGTGTGGGAGGAGCGGCACCGCGAGGTGCCGCCCTATCCCGATTATGCGGCAGAGTCAGATTGTCAGTAGCTTGACAGTACATATCTGTACTAGTCACAATGTGGCATGTGGAAGATTCTGGAGCGCCGCCAAGCCGACAAGGAGCTCTCCTCGGGCCGTGTTCCGGTCGAGATCCTGAAGCGATACGAGAAGTGGAAAGACATCGCCATGCTTTCCGGGCCCCAAGGGCTTCTGGCAATCCGAGGCTTCCGCGACGAGGCACTTTCCGGCAACTGGAAAGGCTTCAGGTCATCACGTCTGAACGAGCAATGGCGCGTCATCTATTCCGTAGAAGCTGAGGTCATGGTGGTTCAGGTGGTGCGTGTGACGGCTCATGACTATCGGAGGCGCTGAGATGAGCAAGCCAATTCCAGCCAAAACGCGTGTCAAGGTTACCCCTGGCGAGTCAGTTCGTATCATCCGCGAGCTCCAGGGTCTCAGCCAGAACGAACTGTCTGCACTTTGCGGTATCCCTCAAACGACAATCTCTAGCATCGAAACAGGCCGGGTCAACTTGGGCGTCGAGCGCGCCAAGGTCTTGGGCACTGCCCTGCACTGCCATCCAGCAGTGTTGGTCTTCCCGGGTTGGCAAATTGGGTCAGCCGCATAACAGTTCGTTGCAGCCGATCGCCATCCCGCTACGCGGGCTAACGGCGGCTGAGCTCAAGCGTTAAGCAGCACAAGAGCAGCGCAATGCCAGACATCATTGCCATCTCAAAAGTTGTCGGCGCGGGGGCAATGATTTTAGCGGCTGTCAACAGGTAAATCCGACGTTGCGTGATGCCCCAGGTTTTTTGGGTATGGGCGGCTATCTTTTTCAGGTCCAGCCGCGCTGCTCGAGTGATGGACAATGACCTCATTGGGCGAGATCGCCATCAATCTCTTTCATCAACGCCTCGTAATCGTATTCAACCACGCCACTGGCCTTACCCGCCAGGATCAAGGTACGCAACGTTTCGACTTTGCGTTCATCATCTTCAAGCCGTCGCAAGGCTACTCGCACAACCTCGCTCACCGAGCCGTACCGACCATCCGCAACCTGCTTCGCGACGCGGGCGCGGGCGCCGGCGGGTCGATCGCGTCCAGCGCGCCCCCACGCTGGCCACCAGCCCACGTCAACAGGCATACTTGCACCCGCCCAACGCAGCGCGCGCACGGCCCCGTAGTTCAGCTGGATAGAACAGCCGCCTCCTAAGCGGCAGGTCACAGGTTCGAATCCTGTCGGGGTCGCCATTTTCACGTGCATTGGGCCGTCAACAGGCCGCAGCGAGCCGGAACGCCATGACGTTCTCCGTGCGCGGATAGAACGGCTACTGCGTCACAGTCTGGTAAAATGAACAACTCAATCTTTTCGTCATGTCATGCATCGTCATGCAGGAGCCTCCATGTCCCGCGACATTCTCAATGCGCTTGGCCTTTCCGAAGTAAATTCCGGCACTTACCTTGGAAACG
>CAYOEF010000174.1:0-6075 GCA_964402805.1 uncultured Rhodanobacteraceae bacterium
CGGGCGTGCCGGGCCCTCCGGGGCGTGCCGTGCCCTTCGGGGCGAGCCGTGCCCTCGGCGTCATGCCGGCGCAGCAGGCCGGCATCCATTTGCAGAGGCGGAGCCGCAGACCTGGTTGGTTCAAACGATCTCGAGGGCCTGGTCGATGTCCGCGATCAGGTCGTCGACGTGCTCGATGCCGACACATATGCGAACCAGGTCGGCACTGACGCCCGCCGTCACCAGTTCTTCGTCCGTGAGCTGGCGGTGGGTAGTCGTGGCCGGATGACAGGCCAGTGTCTTGGCATCGCCGATGTTCACCAGCAGCTTGATGATCTGGAGCTTGTCCATGAAGCGGGCACAGGCCTCGCGACCGCCCTTGATGCCAAAGCTGAACAGCGACGAGGGGATGCCGCCGTCGATGTATTTCTGCGACAGGGCGTGGTCACGGTCGCCTTCCAGGCCGCCAAAGTGCACCCAGCCGACCTTGGGGTGGGCCTTGAGGTGGCGCGCAATGGCGATGGCGTTGGCGCAGTGGCGCTCCATGCGCAGCGACAGCGTTTCGATGCCCTGCAGGATCAGGAACGAGTTGAACGGCGAGGGTGCGCCACCGGTGTTGCGCAGCGCCACGGTGCGGGCGCGGGCGATGAAGGCGGCGGGGCCGAAGCTTTCCGTGTACACCACGCCGTGGTAGGCCGGTTCGGGCGTGTAGAACTGCGGGAAGCGCGGGTTGCCCTGCCATTCGAACTTGCCCGCATCGACGATGATGCCGCCGATGCTGTTGCCGTGCCCGTTCATGTACTTGGTGAGCGCGTGGACGATGATGTCCGCGCCATGTTCGATGGGGCGGCACAACACCGGCGTGGGCACCGTGTTGTCGACCACGAGCGGCACACCATGCCCGTGCGCCACCTTGGCAATGGCGGCCAGGTCCACGACGTTGCCGGCCGGGTTGCCCACGGATTCGCAGTACACCAGTTTGGTGTTGCCGTCGATGGCCCTGGCGAATGCCTCCGGATCGCGCCCGTCCACCAGGCGCGCCTCGATGCCGAGGTCGTGCAGCGTGTGGCGGAAGAACGTGTAGGTCCCGCCGTACACCTGGCTGGTGGCGACGATGTTGTCGCCCGCCTTGGCCAGCGTCAGCACGCAGGCGGTGATGGCGGCCATGCCGGACGCGAACGACAGCCCCGCGATGCCGCCTTCGAGCTGCGCCACGCGTTGTTCCAGCACGTCCGTGGTCGGGTTCATGATCCGCGTGTAGATGTTGCCGGGGACCTTGAGGTCGAACAGGTCGGCACCGTGCTGGGTGTCGTCGAAGTAATAGCTGGTGGTCTGGTAAATGGGCACGACCACGGAATGTGTCTGCGGGTCGCCGGCGAATCCGCCGTGGATGGCAATGGTTTCCTGCTTCATGTGGGTTCCTCGAAACGAGTGTCGGGGTCGCGGCATGTGAAAAGAAACGGCAGTATAGGCGTAGATATATCCGCCGTGGAAGGTGCGCTTCATTGTATTGCCCGCACCGCGCCGTGGAGTCAAGGCGTGTTTGGCACAGCCATGGTCGCACGGTCACGGCGTTGCCGATCGTGGCCGATGATGCCAAAGTGTGTTGCGCGTCATGGTTCCCCTGTGCGCGCAACGACCACGAGGGAGGTATACACGATGGGTGAGGCCACCAGACAGTTCATCGCCGCCCGCGATACGTTGTTGCAGTACCGCGATGATTATTTGGGCGCCCTGGAACACTTCCACTGGCCGCGGCCGCCGGCTTTCAACTGGGCCCTGGACTACTTCGACGTCATCGCCGCGGACAATGGGCGCACCGCGTTGTGCATCGTCGACGATGCCGGGCAGGTGGAGAAAAGCAGCTTCGCGCAGATGTCCGCACGCTCCGCGCAGGTGGCGAACCACTTGCGCGACCTCGGCGTGAAACGTGGCGATCCGGTGATGCTGATGACCGGCAACGAGACCGCCTTGTGGGAGTCCATGCTTGGCTGCATGAAGCTCGGCGCGCCTTTCATTCCCTGCAGCGTACTGCTGACCGAACGCGATCTCGCCGAGCGCATGCAGCGCAGCGGCGCCCGCCACGTCGTGACCAGCCGCGCCTACACGGCACGTTTTGCGACCTCCGGCGGTGCCCGCATCTGCATTGGCGGCGACGATGCGCCGGCAGGCTGGGTGAGTCACGCCGCGGCGTACGACTGTCCGGTGGATTTCGCGCCCGACGGCGTGACCCGGGCCGACGATCCGCTCATCTATTACTTCACTTCCGGCACCACGGCCACGCCCAAGCTCGTGGTCCAGACCCACACCAGCTACCCGATCGGCCACCTGACGACCATGTACTGGGTCGGCATCCAGCCCGGCGACGTCCATTTCAACCTGTCCTCGCCGGGTTGGGCCAAGCACGCGTGGAGTTCCTTCTTCGCACCGTGGAACGGGGAGGCGACCATCGTGGCGTTGAACTCGGCGCGTTTCGACGCGGATGCCCTGCTGCAATGCCTGGCCGACCAGGATGTCACCACGTTCTGCGCGCCGCCCACCGTCTGGCGCATGCTGATCCAGCAGGATCTTGCCAGCTGGCGAACCAGGCTGGCATTGCGCGAGTTGGTCAGCGCCGGCGAGCCCTTGAATCCGGAGGTCATCGCACGCGTGCGCACGGCGTGGGGCATCACCATCCGCGATGGCTACGGACAAACCGAAACGCCGGCCATCATCGCCAACAGTCCGGGCCAGCCGCTGCGCGAAGGTTCGGTGGGCCGGCCCATGCCCGGATTCGACATCGCGTTGCTCGACCGTGACGGCCAGCCGGGCACGGAAGGCGAGGTGTGCCTGGCGCTGACACCGGAGCGCCCGGTGGGACTGATGCAGGGCTACCTCGAGGCCCCCGAGGACACCGCGCGTGTCATGCGCGACGGCTTCTACCACACGGGCGACGTCGCCATGCGTGACGACGACGGCTGGTTCACCTACGTCGGCCGTGCCGACGACGTGTTCAAGGCTTCCGATTACCGCATCAGTCCGTTCGAGCTGGAAAGCGCCATGATCAAGCACCCACGGGTCACGGAGGCCGCCGTGGTGCCAAGTCCGGATCCCGTGCGTACCTCGGTGCCAAAAGCCTTTTTGACAGTGACCGCGGGTACGGTCGTGACGCCTGAGTTGGCCCTCGACGTGTTCACGTTCGCACGCCAGGAACTGGCGGCCTACAAGCGCGTACGGCGCATCCAGTTCGTGGCGGAACTGCCCAAGACCATTTCCGGCAAGATCCGTCGCGTCGAATTGCGTGCCGAGGAGCACCGGCGCCGGGAGTCAGGCCAGCGCGGCGAAAACGAGTATCTGGAAGAGGATTTCCCGGATCTCAAGACCCGCTGACGCCGGGCCGGGTACGTGCGCAGTAGTTGCCGACCCCCGTTGTCGATGGGCTCTCGGGGATCGCCTGGAACGGGGGCACGGCACGCCGTGCCCGTACGTCGCGGTCAACGCGGTGAATCGTTCGCGCGGTTTTGTAGGGACACGGCGTGCCGTGCCCTTGTCGGGTGAGGGGTGTGTCGGCGGCTTCGCGGGTCAATCCGACAGCAGGGTCAACACCTTGCCGTAATGGGCGGCGACGTGGTCGGTCTTGTCGCTCTTGATCGCGTATTGCGGTTTTTCCGGACTGGCGCGACGGGTATGGCCCTTGTAGTCGAAGTCGTGGGTATGCACCCGGATGATGACGCCGCTGACGCGACCGGCTTCGGAATTCCAGCTGACGTGGTCGCCTACCTTGAATTGATCTGCCATGACATGCCTTGCGTGTTCGGCTCGTCGTGATGCCGGGGGGGTCATTGTACGGCGGCGATAATCCCGCGCAGGCGCCGGTAGCCTTCGACCAGGCGTGGGCCGGGGCGCCCCAGGAACGCTTCGCTGACGGCATGGACGCGATCGTGCGCGACGGCCGGGACCGTCCGCCAGCCTTCGCGCCGGCGTACCACGTCGGCGCGGTAGTTTTCGACCTTCACACCGCACCAGCTCATGACCACGATATCCGGTGCCGCCGCGATCACCCGGTCGTTTTCGAGCGGAAGGCTCTTGGCGTCTTCGCCTGCCCACGGGTTTTCGCCGCCTGCACGGCGGATCAGGTCGGTCACCCAGGATCGGCGCGCGGGGGCGATCACGGGCTTGGGCCACCATTCCACCAGCACCGACGGGCGCCTTGCGGTCGTGGCCACGGCCGGCATGGCCGCCTCCATGTCCGCGACGAGCGTCTCGCCGCGCGCGTGCACGCCAAGGGCGGCGGCGATGCGGCGGATGTCGCCATGGACGTCGTCAAGCGATTGCGGGTCGCAAACGAGGGTTGACAAGCCCACGGCATGGAGCGCGTCCACCACGCGTTCGTGGCCGGGGACGGTGAGCGAGGTCAGCACCAGGTCCGGTTCGAGTGCGGCGACGGCATCGATGTCGAGATTCAGATCGCGGCCCGTACGGGGCAACCGGGCCACGATGTCGGCGGGATGATCGGAATCCGCGTCCACGCCGACGAGCATGTCGGCGCAGCCCAATGCGCAGACGATTTCGGTGTTGGAGCAGGTGTGTGAGAAGACGCGCATGCGGGTGTGTCGGGTGGATGGCCAGGATTCACGGCGCGGTGGTTTCGGCGTAATCGGTGACGAGGTAATCCAGGCGCGCGCGGGCAAGGCGATCGATCTCGGCATGGTCGCGCAGGTTGACCGACCATGCGGTGCGCGCAAGGCCATATTGGTCGAGTTCGCCGGCAACGTCGGCCGTGAAATCACGGTGGAATGGGAACCACGCCTCGCCGCCGGCCGCGGCCACTGCGCGGACGGGGTCGTCGCCGAAGTGGCGCGGGTCGAAACCGCCATACCAGGGGGCATCGCCGCCGGCATGCAGGTGGCGCAGGGTGGCGAGGTAGTCCGCGTCGGGCGGGATGTCGGCTGTCGGCGGCCGGCCGGGCCGGAACCAGCTCAACGGCGCGCCGGTGAACCACGTGGCCATGTCCGGGTTTCGTGTCTTGGCGTACAGGAGCGCGCCCCAGTCGAAGGAGCACAAGGTGGCCCGCGCGGTGAAGTCGCATGCGTCGATGACCTCGAGCGTGGCGTCGACCAGGGCCTGCCAGGGTTTCCGGGCGGCCTCGTGCATGGGTGTCTTGATTTCGACGATGAGCCGGAAACGTGGTGATCGTGCCCGCACCAGTTCGATCACTTCGCGCAATAGCGGAATGCGCTGATCGGCGACGGCTTCCACGCGATTGTGCGCTCGCGCATACGGTGTACCCGGTCGTGGCGTGCCCACGTCGAACGTGTGCAGTTGCGCAAGGGTGAGTGACGCCACGGGGATGTTGGCGTCGGCCTCGAGCCACGTGCCGTCGCCGTCCCGACAGTAATTCGGATTCAGCACGTCGTCGTGGTGGACGATGACCCGCCCGTCGCGGCTCAGGTGCACGTCAAGCTCGGCACCCGCGGCGCCCAGCGCGATGGCGTTTTCAAAGGCGGCCAGCGTGTTTTCCACACGCAGGCCGCCAAAGCCGCGGTGGGCGATGTATTTCATGGTTGCGGCCCTGGATCGGCCGGAGGGGTGGGCGTGATGGTCATTATTGCGCGTCCGGTCACGCCGCTTCACGTACCGCCAGCGTCGACAACAGCTTGTGTGCGGCGGCGATGCGCTCGGGCGGGTGTTCGAATGGCTGGATGATGCGCAGTTTCTCCTGGCCGTCGAGCTTGTAGACGTTGGGCTGGGTCTGGATCAACTGGATCAGCATGGTGGGGTCGATGTCGGGCCGGTCGCCGAAGATCACGCGGCCGCCGGCCGAGCCGAATTCGAGCTTGCGGATGCCGAGCGGCGTGGCGGCAAGCTTCAGTTCGGTAATGGCGAACAACTGTTTCACCGGATCGGGAAGCAGGCCGAAGCGGTCGATCATTTCCACCTTGAGCTCGCGCAGCACCGCCGCGTCGCGGGCGCTGGCGATGCGCTTGTAGAGGGTCAGGCGCGTGTGCACGTCGGGCAGGTAGTCTTCGGGAATGAGCGCCGGGACATGCAGGATGATCTCGGTTTCGTGGTCGCTGGTGAGATCGAAGTCGGGCACCTTGCCGCTCTTGAGCGCCT
>CAYOEF010000175.1:0-6001 GCA_964402805.1 uncultured Rhodanobacteraceae bacterium
CCCGGTCGCATCCGGCGCTCAGTTGTCCTTGGCCACTGATTTCGGCATGGGCACCGTCCAGGCATTCAGCTTGGCGTGGGTCCATGGGCCGTAAGCCGAATCCGGCAGCACGATCCACTTGGTGCCGAAGTTGTCCGCGTTCTTCATGACCAGCGCACGCCGCTGTGCGGTCGTCAACTTGCCCTCGAACGTGGCGCCAAAATCGGCGAGCTGGTCGCCAAGCAGCATGATGATGTTGTAGTCCTTGCTGATCTTGGCAAACTGGGTGGCCTTGCTTCCGGACCAGATGACGATCGTGTTGTCGGCACTTACTTGCGGCAGCCCCAGCTTGCGCATGCTGGCGAGCGTGTAGGACTTGTTCTTGGGCATGCGTCCGGTCACGTAATAGATCTTTACGCCCTGGCTGTTGACGTAATCGAGAAACGCCTTGGAGCCGGGAATCAGCGTCGGATCGCCCTTGCGCTCCCACTGGCCCCAGGTGTCCCAACTCGTATAAACGTGGCAGTGTTCCATGTCACGTACGAAAAGTGGCGAGTTGTCGAATATCGTCTCGTCGATGTCGCTGACCACGGCAGGCTTCTTGTCGCCGTGATAGGCCGCCAGCAGCTTCTTGAAACTCTGTGTGGCGAGCTTGTAGGTCTGCAATTGAATGGCCGCGACCGCACCGGACTGCTGGTAGTAACGGACGCCCTGTTCAAATATTTTCGCCTTGCACACCTGGTGGGGACTTGCCGCCAATGCAATGGAGCTTGCCCCGGACAACAGGCCCAATGCGAGCCCACCGATAACGAGATGCCTTTTCATTGGAAACTCCGTCTTCACGATATCCCCCTGATAGGGTGACGCACGGCGTGTCCATCGCTCGCGTCCGCGTGATGCGTCATCAATGTACTTTACCCAATCCATGGCCATTGGTAACCCCTCCACGCGCGCCATGCAGCAGCGCCCCGACACCGGATCGGCTAAGGTACACACCGCGCACGCATGCCGCATCCCATCCATTCCCGAAGCTGGCAATACCATGAGTACCGAAGCCGTCCGATCCTTTTTCAGGCAATACGCCCCCGATATCACCGTCACCGAAACATCGGCCGCCACCGCAACCGTGCAACAGGCTGCCGAGGTTTATGGCGTCGAGCCCGGGCAAATCGCCAAGACGTTGTCCCTGCGCGTGGGTGAACAAGCCTTTCTGGTCGTCATGCGCGGTGATGCGCGGCTGGACAACAAGAAAATGAAACAGGCCTTTGGCGGCAGGACCAAGATGCTGGATCCGGACAAGGTGTTGGCGCTTACCGGCCATCCGGTGGGAGGCGTATGTCCCTTCGGGCTTGCCACCCGATTGCCGGTGTATTGCGACGTGTCGCTGCGCACGTTCGACGTGGTCCTGCCCGCCGCCGGCTCCACCAATTCGGCGGTCAGGATCACGCCGGAAAAACTGGCGGAACTGACGGAAGCGACCTGGGTGGATGTGACTTCCAATCCCGGATGACGTGGGTTGCCGTGCGCGAATGGTTCGCGGACGATCGCGGGGTTGCACGGCGCAAGATGCCGCGTGCCCGTTGATTGTGTTTCAAGGCAAAACGATCGAGACCGCCGCGCATGGCGTCATGGCTGCGACGGCGCATGTCGCCCGCGGTCGCTGGCGACGTCCCGGAGTACTGTCCAGATGTGTTCGGCCGCCGGGGACATGGCGCGACCGGCGCGGCGTACGAGCGTGATGGCGCGGCGTACCGTCGGAACCAGGGGGCGTGCCACCAGGTGTGGCGACCGTGGTGACGCCAGCGCCGGCATGACGGTGCTGCCCAGGCGTGCTTCGACCATGCGAAAGGCGGTGTGGGTGTGGCCGGTTTCCTGCGCGACCTGCACGTGCACCCGGTATTCGGCGAGTGCCGCATCGATCAGGCGGCGGCTGCCCGAGGAACCGTCCAGCAACACCAGGCGCTCGCCTTGCAGGCGCGTCCAGGGTACTTGCTTCAGGCGGGCCAGCGGGTGCGTACGGTGGCCGACCCAGATGAAGGGGTCGTAGAGTACGGTCTCGACGATGAGTCCGCGTTGTTCCGCCGGGTCGATGGCAATGCCGAAGTCGACTTCGCCGGCGCGCACCGCTTCGATGACTTCCGACTGCACGCGGTCGCGCGACAGGACGGTGATCTGCGGGTAGTCACGGACGCTGCGTGCAAGGCATTCCGGAATCAACTCAGCGGAAGGCGTCGGGCCCGACGCGATGCGCACGTTGCCGCGCAGGCCCTCGCTTTCCACGCGCGCCCGCGCCAGCACGCCGTCGAGTTCGTCCATGATCCGGCCAAGCGCCGCCAGCAGGCTTTTCCCGGCTGGCGTCGGCTGTACGCCGCGGGTGTTGCGGTCGAACAGTGCCAAGCCAAGCTCCGCTTCGAGCTCGGCCACGTGGCGGCTGACCGCGGGCTGCGTCAGGTGCAGCTTTTCGGCGGCAAGGCGGAAATGGCGGGTTTCACCGACCGCGAGGAATGCGCGTATCTGGCGCAAGGTGACATTCATGTGTATTTGACATCGATCGATACATATAAATCAATTTACTTATCAGCTGACGGGTAATCAAATAGCCGTACCTGTCTTGCCTGATGCCGGGGTGGCGCATGCCGGTCCCCCGGTGCGGAAGGTGTCGTGGAGCACGCGCATGTGGAAAACCCTCATCCCGGACCGTTTCATCTGGATGCTGCTGGCGGCCGTCGGCATTGCCAGCTTCCTGCCGGCCCGGGGATCGGCGGCGTCGGTGTTTGGCGGTCTGACCGATGCCGCGATCGCGCTTTTGTTTTTCCTGCATGGCGTCAACCTGTCGCTGAGGCAGGTCGTCTCGGGCATGACCAACTGGCGCCTGCATGCCGTGGTGTTCACCAGCACGTACGTGATGTTCCCGGTCATGGGGCTGCTGTTCCGGCCCCTGCTCGAGCCGCTGGTGACGCCGGCGTTGTATGGCGGGGTGGTCTTCCTGTGCATGGTGTCGTCGGCGGTGCAGTCGTCCATCGCCATGACCTCGATGGCGCGGGGAAACGTGGCGGCGTCCATCTGCTCGGCATCCGGCTCCAACCTGCTGGGTGTGTTCGTGACGCCCCTGCTGGTTGCGACGTTGATGCACTCCGATCACCACGGGTTGGCCTGGCACGCCGTGGGCGAGGTGGTGCTGCTCCTGCTGGTTCCGTTCCTCGTGGGGCTGGGCAGCCAGCGCTGGCTGGGTGGCCTGGTGGCGCGCCATCCCGCCGTCATTCACTTTTTCGACGAGGGCTCGATCGTGCTGATCGTCTACACCGCCTTCAGTGCATCGGTGGTTGCCGGTCTGTGGCAGCACACACCGCTGTCGGTGCTTGGCGGGCTGGTCGGAATCTGCGCGCTGTTCCTCGCGATTGCGCTGACGGTCACGTGCGCCACCGCGCGCCTGCTGGGGTTCAGCAAGGAAGACGAGATCGCCATCGTGTTCTGCGGCTCGAAGAAAAGCCTGGCCGCCGGGGCGCCGATGGCCAAGGTGCTGTTTGCCGCCGGCGCGTTCGGCGTGATGGTGCTGCCCGTCATGATCTACAACCAGATGCAGATCATGGTGTGCTCGTTCATTGCGCGGCATTACGCACGGCGGCTTGCGCCGGAGCCCGGTACCACGACCCGCGTGGTGTCGGGCCTGACGACACGGTGATTGGTCCGGTCTGTCGTCGGGTTCATTCGGGCACGGCACGCCTTGGGGCACGGCACGCCGTGCCCCTACGAAATCCGACGTGGACGAAACTGCGCGGAACACGGTGCCCTATAATCGACACCTTTCGCACGCGAGCATGCCGTGTCCCAGCACGCTGTATCGTCCCTGTCGGTGACGGGCCTGACTGCGCCCGTGGCGATGGGCTACATCCCGATCGGCATCGTGTTCGGGTTCCTGTTCGTGCATGCGGGTGGGCCGGGCTGGTTTGCACTGCTGTGCAGTTTCGCCGTGTATGCAGGGGCCGCGCAATTGATGATGATCCCGATGCTGGCGGCCGGGCAATCGGTCGGGGCCATCGGGCTGGCGGTGCTGATCATCAATTTCCGGCATGTCTTCTATGGGCTGTCGCTCCTGCGCGATCTTCCCGGTTCGCGCTGGCAACGGTTCTACGCGATCTTCGCGCTCACGGATGAAACCTATTCGGTGCTGTCGGCGCTGCCCATCGGCGCGCGTGCCAGCCGCATGGCGCTCGTGGCCGCGCTGAACCAGATGTGGTGGCTGCTTGGCACGGCCATCGGCGTCGTGTTCGGATCCCAGGCGCGGATCGACCTGCCCGGCCTCGGATTCATCCTGTGTGCGCTGTTTGCAGTGCTTGCGGTCGAGCAATGGCGCACCCGCCGGGACATCAGCGCGATACTCATCGCCCTGGGCGGCTTTGCCCTCGGGATGATCGTGATGCCGTCGCATGCGCTCGTCATCGCCCTCGGCATCACCGTCGTGGCCGCCGTACTGCGCCCGGTGTCCATGCCGGATGGGGAACCGACGTGAGCGACACGACCTACGTCCTGCTTGCCATCCTCTGTGCGGGCGCGCTGACGTTCGGCCTGCGCGCGACACCATTCGTGGCCGGGCGCTGGCTCGAGCGCCACGCGCTCGTGCACAAGCTGGGCGTCGTGCTGCCGCTGCCGATCATGGTGCTGCTGCTCGTCGATACGGCGACCGGGCAGGCGCAGTCGCATGCGGGCCTGCCGTGGCCCGAGGTGCTGGCGGTGCTGGTGGTGGTCCTGCTGCAATGGTGGACGCGCCAAACCCTGCTGAGCATCCTGGTCGGCACCGCGCTCTATGTCGGCCTGCGGGCGTTGTAATCGGGCGGCGTCCATCCCGCGCCGGCAAGGTGCCAGCCTGGAAAGCCGGTCAACGTGGCATCCGCCCTTCGACGGGCTCGGCGCGAACGGACCGGGAACTAGCGCATGGGAGGCATGCCGCCGCCCATTCCCCCCATGCCGCGCATGGCCCCACGCATTTGCCGCATCAGGCCTTTCGAACCCCCCTTGCCGAGCTTTTGCATCATTTTCGACATCTGCTTGTACTGCTTGAGCAGGCGGTTGACGTCGGCCGGCTGGGTCCCCGAACCGCGTGCCACGCGGGCGCGCCGCGAGCCGTTGAGAAGGTCCGGGAAACGGCGCTCCTTGCGCGTCATGGAGTTGATGATGGCCACCATGCGGATGATCTCGCGGTCGTTGACGCGCGCCTTGACGGCGTCCGGCAGTTTGGCCGCGCCGGGCAGCTTGTCCATCAGGCCAGCCAGGCCGCCCATCTTCGTCATCTGTTCAAGTTGTTCACGCATGTCGTTGAGATCGAAACGCTTTCCCTTGACGACCTTGCGTGCCAGCTTCTCCGCCTTTTCCCGATCGACCTTGCGTTCGACCTCTTCCACCAGGCTGAGAACGTCGCCCATGCCGAGAATGCGCTGGGCCACCCGGTCGGGATGAAATGCTTCCAGGGCATCGGTCTTTTCACCGGCGCCCAGGAACTTGATCGGACGCCCGGTAACGTAGCGCACCGACAACGCGGCACCACCCCGCGCGTCGCCGTCGGTCTTGGTCAGCACCACGCCGGTGAGCGGCAGCGCGTCGGCAAACGCCTTGGCGGTGTTGGCCGCGTCCTGGCCGGTCATGGAATCGACGGTGAACAGGGTCTCGGCCGGATTCAGGACTGCGTTGAGGGCCTTGATTTCGGCCATCATGTCCGCGTCCACGTGCAGGCGCCCCGCCGTGTCGACGATCAGGACATCCACGACGGCACGGCGTGCGGCGGCAACCGCTGCCGTGGCGATGCCGACCGGGTCGTCGCCGGCATGGGACGGGAAAAACGCCACCCCGACCTCGTTGGCCAGGGTCTGCAACTGGTCGATGGCGGCGGGACGATAGACGTCGCAACTGACCACCATGACCTTCTTTTTCTCGCGTTCCGCCAGGAAGCGTGCCAGCTTGGCGACCGTGGTCGTCTTGCCGGCGCCCTGCAGGCCCGCCATCAGGACCACGGCCGGCGGCTGCACGG
>CAYOEF010000176.1:0-1814 GCA_964402805.1 uncultured Rhodanobacteraceae bacterium
GACGCCACCTGTGATGACCTCATTGAGCTCGCCACCGACATGCACACCCACGACGTTTATAATTTTCTGGAAACGCATATTTCCACCCTTTGATCCAGCATGGTTGCGAAGGCCTGCCAGGAGAGTACGGTAGCGCCGACGGTCATATGAGGCCACCATTCACGTGGATGATTTGCCCCGTGACGTAGGAAGCTTCATCCGATGCCAGGAAGGCAATTACAGCGCCCACTTCCTCCGGCGTTCCAATCCTTCCGGTGGGAATGGCTTTCGTGTATTGCCGCAATTCATCCTTATTCAGGAATGGCTTGTCATGGTCTGTCCTGATCAGCCCGGGCGCGACTGCGTTGACGGTGACTCCGGCGGGTGCGAGTTTCACCGCAAGTGATCGCACGGCCGTTTCCAGCGCCGATTTGGCCGCCGCGCTGACTGGAAAAACCGGATAATCCGGCCTGAAAACATGTACATTATTGGTACTGACGGCAATGATGCGGCCGTGCGTCGATGAAGCAAGATACGGGGCGGCGGCTGCGGCCATGTCAAAGAAACTGAAAGTAATCGCACTGAACGTATTGGCGATTTCTTCGCGATTGGCTTCCCCGATCTGCGCGCGAACGGGAAACCCCGCCGCGTGGATCAACGTATCGATACCACCGAAATTGTCGATTGCCTGGGTTACGAGGTCGAGCCCGCTACCCGCTTCCGTCAAGTCACGAATTGCGATGATGGCGGCCGCTCCGCGCGATCGCAGTTCACGGGCTACTGCTTCCGCGCCGTCGCGGTTGCTGCGCGCATGCACGAGCACTTTATCGTTGGCCTTGACCAGCCTGCGAAGCGTCGCGGCGCCGATGCCCGACGCCGAGCCAGTTGCGAGGATTATCGACATGGCGGCATCACTTTTCGGGACATCCGCGCATTGAAACGGAATGTCGTGACGTACTGCGTTGCGTCTTCCACGCCATGGCGACCGACCAGTACAGGGAATTTCATGGACGTCATCTCTGCTGGGTTCTGATCAGGAACACGGTGCAAGGTGCCGGTTGCGCGTTGTGATCCGGGAAACTGCAAGACGTGCGGCACCCGAAACCAGTCTTGTCGGTGACCGGGGGAATACGGGGCGGTCCTTGGAAAGGCGCATGCCCACGTGAATTTGCCGCCGGCGATTGTCGTATTGCGCACAACAATTGCCGGATCCAAGGTGTTCAGGCCATACCGCGGTGCAACGGAGTGTAAACCTTTTCATCCATGACTGTCAACGAGATGCGCAAGGCTGGGAGGTCCCTCGCTTGCCGTCGGGAAAGCTGGGAGCATACCCGGCGGGTGTACCCATGGAGGCTGTAGTCCAGCGCCGACGCAGGCAACAACGGGCCAGGGAAAAGCCCAGTGGCCAACGCGCCGGTGCAGGGCATGCCGGCCCGATGCGTGTGCTTGACGCTTGCGCCGCATACGTCATAATCCATCGCTTGCGCGGAGAAGTGACGGCCGGATTGCGGCCAGCGCCGCGTCACGTGCCTGTACCAGCCTGTCCCGTTTTTATCGATTCCATGGCCGATTCCCCACTCCAGCCCGTTGCCGCCCGTGATGATGAGATCGACCTCATCGAACTGGTGCAGAAGATCTGGCGTGGTCGCTACGTCGTGCTGGCGCTGTTCATCCTCGGGGCGGGTGTCGCGGCGGCGTATGCGTTCACGGCCACGCAGCAATGGACGTCCATCGCCTACGTCGTCAAGCCGGAACTGGACCAGGTCACGGGCTATGTTCAGCAGGAGCGTGTATTGGCCCAGGCTGCCGTCGTGTCACAGGCGGGCCAGTTGCAG
>CAYOEF010000176.1:1914-5959 GCA_964402805.1 uncultured Rhodanobacteraceae bacterium
CCAGGCTGCCGTCGTGTCACAGGCGGGCCAGTTGCAGGCGGGCCAGTCGCAGTCCGGCCAGGCCGTGGGTTCCCAGCCGCTGGATGATTTTCTCTTCGGGCGTTTCATCAGCGAGGCCGCGGCGCGCAACAACCGCCTGGCCTATCTTTCCCATACGGCGTATTACGCGGCGCTGGTCAAGCGCGCGCATGGCGCGACGTCGCATCGTGCCCTGTTGGCGAGGCTTGCCGACAGGCTGAAGGTCAGCGAGCCCGGCAAGGGCCAGGTCAACCCTTATTACACGCTTTCTTTCAGCGCGCGCACGGCGGCGCAGGCGCAGAAGGTCCTGGCCGGCTATGTGCAATGGGTCAACGATCGCGCCAACAAGCAGGCCCATGGCGTGTTCGAAAACCGCATCCAGGACGCGACGCTCACGCTTCAGAATGCCATCGACAGCACCGCGCTGGAGGTCAAGGTCAAGCGCCAGAATGCAATCGACAAGCTGGAACATGCTTTGCACACTGCGCAGCTGGCCGGAATCAAGGACAACGCCATGGCGTCGCCGCAAGGGCCTGCGGCAGGCACTGGTGGCCAAGTGGACGGGGGCCAGTTGTTCCTGCTTGGGGAAAAGCTCCTGGGCGCCCAGTTGAAGTCGGCCAAACAGGCGGCGCTCATTTATCCGCCCGATTACTACAAGGCCAAACAGGCGCTGGCCCAACTCAAGGCGCTGGGGGACGGTCATGTCAAGGCGACGCTTTATGCCTACCAGTTGCAGCCGACCCTGCCCGTGCACCGCGACAAGCCACGGCGTTCACTGATCGTGTTGCTGGGCGCCATCGTGGGCATCCTCGTCGGCTGCTTCCTGGTATTGGTCCTGGATGCCCTCCGCGCCCACCGGCGCCTCCCGCCGCGCGACGCCGCCTGACCCCCACCGGTCCCCCGGTCCCCCGGTCCATGGTTTTCCGGCGACGCTAGCGCGCGCCCCATCCGGTCAACACCACGCGGATAGTCTTGAAGACGATCAGCAGGTCCAGCCAGAACGAGAAGTGTTTGATGTAGTAGAAGTCGTACTGGATCTTGATGCGCGTACCGTCCGCGTCCCACGCGTAACCCTGCATGACCTGCGCCCATCCGGTGATGCCGGGGCGCACGACGTGGCGGTAATTGTAGGCGGGCAATTCCGCGTTGAAACGATCCGCGAAGGCGCGCTGTTCTGGCCGTGGCCCGATCAGGCTCATGTCGCCCTTGAGCACGTTCCACAGTTGCGGCAGCTCGTCCAGCCGCGTCTTGCGAATGAAGCGGCCCACGCGCGTGATGCGATCGTCTTCATTGCTGGCGAAACGCGCCCCGCGCGCCTCGGCGTCAACGTACATGCTGCGGAACTTGCAGATGCGGAAATCGCGGTTGCCCAGGCCTACGCGATCCTGCCTGAAAAGCGCCGGACCCGGGCTGTCCAAGCGGATGGCCAGCGCCGTGAGTGCCATGACGGGTGCGGCGACGGGCAGCATGACCAGCACGCCCGCCACGTCGATGGCGCGCTTGCAGGCGGTGTAGATGGCCGGCGGCAACAGCGCGCCGGCCGCATTTTCCGAAAGGTAATCGATACGTACGCGGCCGGTGATGGTCTCGGCCACCTGGCGTACGTGAAACACGGGAATACGGGCCAGGATGCACCGTGCGAGAAAGCGTTCCCATTCCGGCGTCATGGTGCTGCCACGAAGGTCGGCCACGATGCCGTCGTAGCGGATGCCCTCGAGATCCGGCTTGTCCAACTGGCGAAACTCGATGCGCGGCGTGGAGGTGAGTACGTGGTCGTCCGGCAGCGGCAGTACGGCATATTTCAGCCGCCGGAAGCGCCGTCCGACAAAATAGCCGGCGTAGTTCCACAGCAGCGCCACGCCATAAGCCGCAATCAATTCGGAACGTGAGTAGACACTGCGCGTAAAGAGCAACACCACGAAGGCGATGAAGAACACGCTGGTGACGATGGGCCCAACCTGCGCCAACGCGCCCGTTTGGGAAAAGCGCCCGATGCGCTTGAGAATGCTGGTACTGGCGACGAAACAGGTTGCCGCGGTCACGAGGGTGGCGAGGTGCACGGAATCGAGGTTGAACCACCACCGGCCCCAGACGACGGTTGCAGGCGCCAGAACCACCACCACCAGGCCGAGCGCAAGCTGGAAGCTGGTGCTCAGCAGCAGCACTTCGTACCATCGGGAGTGTCGGCGCTGGTAGCTGTCCACCGGTTGGCGTACCGCGGCCGCGGGCGGGATGTTCCGGGCCAGCGCGGCGTCATGGCCGGTACTGGCGCGATGGATTGAATCGGATCCATGAACATCCATCCCGTGTGTGCCGGGTGGCCGCTCAATCGCCATGGCTGCCGCCGTCGTCGTAGCCGTCCGGGTTGGCCTCCTGCCAGCGCCAGTGGTCGGCGCACATCGCATCCAGCCCACGCGTCGCCCGCCATCCCAGCGCGTCACGCGCATAGGCGGGGTCGGCGTAGCAGGTGGCGATGTCGCCGGGACGTCGCGTGGTGATCTGGAAGGGAATCTCCCTGCCTGAGACCTTCGCGAACGCCGCCACCATTTCCAGGACGCTGTAGCCCTGGCCGGTACCCAGGTTGGCGGTGATGAGCCCGCCCCGGCGGGCCAGCGCATCGAGCGCGGCCAAGTGGCCCTCGACGAGATCCATCACGTGGATGTAGTCCCGCACCCCGGTTCCGTCCGGGGTGTCGTAGTCGTCGCCGAATACCTGCAGGCGCGCGCGCTTGCCCACCGCAACCTGGGCGATGCACGGCATGAGATTGTTGGGCTCGCCGTTGGGATCCTCGCCGATCAGGCCGCTCCCGTGCGCGCCGACCGGGTTGAAGTAACGCAGCAACGCGATACGCCAGCGTGCATCGGCGCGATGCAGGTCGCGCAGCATGTCCTCGATGTGTACCTTGCTGGCGCCGTAGGGGTTGGTGGGCATGAGCGGCGCGTTTTCGGCGATGGGCACGTGCCGTGGCGTGCCGTATACGGTGGCCGACGAACTGAACACCAGCGTGCGCACGCCGGCGCGGTCCATGGCTTCCAGCAGGCGCAGGGTGCCGGTGACGTTGGCGTCGTAATAGCGCAGCGGCTCGGCCACCGATTCGCCCACGGCCTTGAGGCCTGCGAAGTGCATGACCGCGCCGATGTCGTGGCGGGCGAACAGGTCGTCCAGCGTCGCCGCGTCACGCACGTCGCCACGGATGAAATCCACCGTCTGCCCGCTGATGTGCTCGACGCGCCTGAGCGCCTCGCGCTTGCTGTTGGCGAGATTGTCCAGCACCAGTACCGGATACCCGGCCTGCTGCAGCAACACGACAGCATGGGATCCTATGTAACCGGCGCCGCCGGTCACAAGTATGGTCTGCATGGCGGCTCACCGCATGGGGTGTGTGCATTATAGAGGACAGGCCCGCAGTATCTGCGCGCCCGGCCGCGTTGCCCACGCGCTGTCGGTTCAGGGAACGCTGGGTTCTACTCGAAAATACCGGCTTTGCCTGGCCGTTACCGCCCGGAACGTCTCACGCGATGGAGCGTCGGCATGCCAACGGCATGAGGGTTGTTTGTGGCCGAGCCCATGTGTATCACTGCGTCACGGCCGTCCAGAACCGCGACGCCGACGCGGTTCTGGATGGCCTCGATGACAGGCGGTGCTGGCTGGTGGCTCGGAATCCCGCGCGGGTGGGCAGGTTGCCGCTTGCGGGCGGGCTTTCACTCCGATGACGACGCCAAACCCCCGTTCATGATGACAGGCGGGTTGAGGTGCGCAATGGCGTACCGGGTCATGTCCACCGTGTTGGCATGATGTTCAGGCTGTACCGTGGCCCATTCAAGCAACGTTGAAAGTTCCGGTAACCGAGGCGTGATTCAGTGCGGCAGCGCCGGGTATTCCCGGCGGCTGCCGCAAATAGCCGGGGATCAGAAGCGATATTCGGCTTCAACCGTAGCCGCGCCGAAATTCACGCTCGTGTCATAAAAATTGTTGTGGTAGTAGTTGTATTCCAGACCCACGCCGAATTGACGATTGAAATCATAAC
>CAYOEF010000177.1:0-5952 GCA_964402805.1 uncultured Rhodanobacteraceae bacterium
ATGAGCAGGTTTTTGGCCATGAGGCAGTCCGTCCGAACGCGTAGTGAGCAAGCTTGTGCCGCTGTCCCGGCAAATCAAGGCTGAAGGTTCCGGAACACGGCGCCATTGGCATGCTATCGACAAACCGCCTGTCGGGCCAAGGGTGCGATCATGACAAGTTTCCGGTATCGGGCAGCCGGCGTGGCTCAACCCAGGCGCAACCAGCAGCCGCCGGCATGCGTGCCGACCTTGCCGGCGAGTTCCAGTTCCAGCAACACCGAGGACAGGACCTGCGGCGCCAGGCCGCTGCGCTGGCTCAACGTATCCAGGGCAAGCGGTTCGTCACGACCCATGGCCGCGAGCACCCGGTGTTGCCGGCTGTCCGCTGGGGTCGAGGGCTCGGCGCCAACCCGCGCCTGCGCGTCGAGACGGGCGGCCAGGCCGGTTCCGAGGGCATACGCCAGTGGACGCAGCGCCTCGAAGATCTCATCCACCGTTTCGACCAGTTGCACGCCGTCGCGAATGAGCCGGTGGCAACCGCGCGCCAGGGGATTGTGGATGGACCCGGGCAGGGCGAACACCTCGCGGCCCTGCTCCGAGGCAAGGCGCGCGGTGATCAGCGACCCGGAACGCACCCCGGCCTCGACCACCAGTGTCCCCAGGGCCAGGCCGGCGATGATGCGGTTGCGGCGCGGGAAGTGTCCGGGGCGCGGCCCGGTGCCGGGAGGAAATTCGCTCACCAGGGCGCCGGCCCGCACGATGCGCTGCGCAAGCGGGCGGTGACGCGCCGGGTAAATGCGGTCGGGTCCGGTACCCATGACGGCAATGGTGGCGCCGCCTGCGGCGAGCGCCGCCGCATGCGCGGCACCGTCGATCCCTGCCGCCAGGCCACTTGTGATGACCAGTCCGCCACGGGCCAGCGCGCCGGCGAACTGGCGGGCGTTGGCCAGGCCGGCCGGACTGGCGCCGCGCGCACCGACCACGGCCAGTTGCGGCCTGAGCAGCCAGTGTGCCTGCCCGCTCACGAAGATGGCGGCCGGCGGATTGGCCATGGTTTCGAACTGCGGCGGGAAATCCACCTCGTCGCAGCGTACCAGGCGGTGCCCGGGCTCTTGCAGCCAGTCGATGTCCGCCTGCACGCACGCTGCATCGGGTTCGCGCAGCCAAGCCCGGGCAAGCGCCGGCAAGCGCTGGTCGCGTCGCGCCAACGCCAGCGCACCCGTGATGCCGCCGGCTTCGGCCAGCCACGTGCGCACGCGCGTGGCGCCAACGCCGGGCGTGCGCAGAAGGACCAGCCAGGCCCGCAAGTCGTCATGGTCGGACATCGGCGCACGATATCGCGCGGGCACCCGACGTGCTGTCGGCACCCGCCCCGTGGTTGCGTAGGCCCGGGGCGGCCGTGCGTCAGGAAGCGGGCCGCGTCACTGCGGCATTTTCAGCTTGTCCATCACGTTGACCGGCCGGATGCCATCCATGATCAGCGCGTAACTCACATGTTTGAAGGCCTGGAACACCATCACGTTGGCGACGTACTCGTCCGGCAGCTTGACCTTCTGGCGCAGGCCGGTATGCAGGGCATGGTCGGCGACGTCGTCGCGCACTCGCATGCCGGGTTTGTAGACGCCGAATGTCGTGCCGTTGTTGATGCCGTCGGCGGTGCCGACCGAAAGCGCCACGACGTCATCCTTGCCGGCGGCCACATAGGTGCCATGCAAGGCGATCACGCGCGCATCCGACGGGATGGTCTTGGGTGCGTGCGGATAAAAATAGGGATCGTAGGGATGGGCATTGACCGGCAACAGGCGGTCGCCTTCCTGGATCTCCCGCTTGGACGAGGTGATCAGCAACGTGGCCGGATCGCCGGCCTGCAGCACTTCGGCCTTGCCGATCACGCGCACGCCGATGCCCAGCATCTTGCCCTGCGCATAATGGCCGTCGTGGCGGAAGTCTTCGTCCCATGGGCGGTATTGCATGGGCGGGGCACCCGGTGCGTCCTGGGCAAGGGGGTCATTGTCGAACGGCTCGCGCAGCCACGTCCCCGGGGCCAGATTCGGGGCGCTGTCCACATCATGTGCCACGCGGACGCCGTCGGACCCCGAGATCTGGCGAAAGGCGTGTTCGGGCCGGACGATGGCAAACTGCTGCCCGCGTTTGGCGTCGGTCTGGCGCGCGTACACGAACTGGCCGGGAATGCCGTTCAAGTGGTTTTCCTCGAACGCGAGCACGTAAGGCGCCGCCTCCAGCGCGTCCGGGCTGACCACGCGCACGTTCTCGAGAAACGCCTTCACGTCGGCCAGCGGAATGGTCGGTATGGGCGTCTTGCCGACATGGACGCTCGGCTCCAGCCTGATCACCGGGCCATGGTCATAAGCGAGGTTCAGCACATCGCCAGGGTAGATGAGATGCGGATTGTGCACCTGCGGGTTGGCCTGCCAGATTTCCGGCCAGTACCAGGGCTTGACGAGAAAACGCGCCGAAAGGTCCCACAAGGTGTCCCCTTTCTTGACCACATAATGATCCGGATGGCCCGGTTTCAGATGCGTGGTGGCCGCATAGGCCGTCAGCGCAATCGCCAACCCGGCCAGCAAGGCAATGGTCTTCTTGAACATGACGCGTGGCCCACGCTCCCCATATTGGAGTTGAATGTAAACATAAACCCGGTCCAGCGCAAAGCGACCATGCCGGCCACCGTGCCGGAATGTCGTGCGGCAAGGGCTAGGCGCGCCGTGCGCAGCGCGTCGCGCCTGGTTCGCGTGGGGATGAGATTACCCGTACGGTACCGTACAATGATGGCCGCAACATCGCACAACCACTTGGTTTTCGTGCATCTGCCCGCACATAGACACTGCCCTTCCGATCCATTTTCCGACCTGTCATGGCCAAGCTTCGCATCCTTGAATATCCCGACCCCCGCCTGCGCGCCACGGCCGAGCCGGTGCACGAGTTCGACGCGGGCCTGGCGCAACTGGCCCGCGACATGCTTGAAACCATGTACGCCGCCGATGGCATCGGCCTTGCCGCCACCCAGGTCGGGGTGATGCGGCGGCTGTTCGTGATGGACGTGTCCGAGAACCGCGACGATCCGCTGGTCCTGGTGAACCCGCGCATCAGCGCCAAACGCGGCGAACAGGTATACCAGGAAGGCTGTTTGTCCTTTCCCGGCCTTTATGCCGACGTCAAACGCGCCGACTGGATCCACGTGGAAGCCGAGGACCCTTCGGGCAAGACCTTCACGCGCGAGGTGGACGGCCTCAACGCCGTGTGCATCCAGCACGAACTGGACCACCTGGACGGCAAGGTCTTCATCGACTATCTCACGCCGCTCAAGCGATCCATGCTGCTGCGTCGCCTGGAGAAAGAACGCCGCAAGGCGGGTTGAGGCATGGCCCATCCCTTGCGCGTGGTGTTTGCGGGGACACCGGCCTTTGCGGTGCCGTGCCTCGAGGCCTGCCTGCAGGCGGGCGTTGACGTTGTGGCAGCCTACACGCAACCGGACCGGCACGCCGGGCGTGGCCGCCGCCTCACCGCCTGCCCGGTCAAGCAGGCCGCGCTGGATGCCGGAATCCCGGTGGAACAGCCCGCCACGCTCCGGGACCACGATGCACAAGCCCGCCTGGCATCGCGGGCGCCCGACCTGGTGATCGTCGTGGCTTATGGCCAGATCCTGCCACAGGCCGTGCTGGATACGCCGCGCCACGGTTGCTGGAACGTGCACGCAAGCCTGCTGCCGCGCTGGCGCGGCGCTGCGCCCATCGAACGCGCCATCGCCGCCGGTGATACGTAAACCGGGGTGTGCCTGAAGCGCATGGAAGCCGGACTCGACACCGGTCCCGTGCTCCTGCGCCGGCGTACCCCGATCCAGGCCACCGACACCGGCGGCAGCCTGCGCGAACGCCTAGCCGAGCTTGGCGCCGACGTGCTCGCGGAAGGACTCGCGCGCCTGCAGGCGGACAATCTCCCCGACCCGGCCCCGCAACCGGAAACGGGCGCGACCTATGCCCACAAGCTCGACAAGGCCGAATCGGCGCTCACGGCCGACGTGCCGGCCACGCAGCTGGCGCGGGTCATTCGCGCCTTCGACCCGTGGCCCGGCAGTACCCTCGACATCGCCGGCGAACACGTGCGGATCTGGCATGCCGAGGCATTGGCATGCGCGACGCCGGGTACGCCCGGCAGCATCCTCGGCGCCGGGTCCAAAGGCATTGACATTGCGTGCAAGGCCGGCATATTGCGTGTACGGGTGGTGCAACGCGCGGGTGGACGCCGTATCAGTGCGACAGATTACGTAAATGCCCGCCCCGAGCTTCGCGCCACGGTAAAAAAATAGGCGCGCCATGCCTTGCATCATGGGCTTGGCGTCGCCATGGTGAAAGCAATCCCTGTTCAGGTAGCCCTGTTGCGCCATGCAATCCGTTCCCGCCAAGACCTTCAACGTGCGCGCCCTGGCCGCCGAGGCCCTGGCCGACGTTGCCATCCATGGCGCATCGCTGCGTGAAGTGCTCACCAGCTGTGCGCCGCGGCTGGCCGATGCGCGCGACCGCGCCATGCTCAGCGCCCTGCTGCACGGCGGCACGCGCTGGTGGCTGCGCTTCGATGCGGCGCTCGATGCGTTGCTGGAAAAGAGCCTCAAGGCACGCTATCCGGAGGTGCACGCGCTGCTGGTCATCGGCCTTGTCCAGATCGAGGTCATGAAGCTGCCGGCCTACGCGGCGGTCAATTCCACGGTCGAATCCACCCGCACGCTCGGGGCACCGCAACTGGCCAAGCTCGTCAATGCGGTACTGCGTCGCTGGCTGCGCGAACGCGACGAGCGCGTCGCGCCACTCGATGCCGACCCCGTCACGCGGCATGCCATGCCCAGCTGGCTGATCGACGCCATCGCCCGGGACTGGCCGGAGCATGCGGATGCCGTACTCACCGCGAACAACATCGAACCACCGCTGACGTTGCGCGCCAACCGCCGTCGCACCAGCCGCGAGGCACTGGTGGCCGCATTTGCGGAAGCGGGCCATGGCAGCGAGCCGCACGCCTGGCTGCCCGATGCGCTGATGCTCGAGCGCAGTACCGACGTCACCCGGCTGCCAGGCTTCAACCAGGGCTGGTTCGCCGTCCAGGACGGTGCGGCCCAGGCCGTCGCCGACCTGCTCGAACTGAAGGCCGGCCAGCACGTCCTGGACGCCTGCGCGGCGCCCGGCGGCAAGGCCGGCCACCTGCTCGAACGGGCAGACATCGACCTCGTTGCACTGGAAGCCAGCCGCCCGCGCGCGCAGCGCATCCATGACAACCTGCAGCGCCTGGGCCTGGCTGCCGACGTGGTCGTGGGCGACGCGGCCCAACCCGACGCGTGGTGGAACGGCAAGCCGTTCGACCGCATCCTCGTCGACGCACCGTGCTCGGCCACGGGCGTGATCCGGCGCCGCGCCGACGTGCGCCTGCACCGCCGGCCCAGCGACATTCCGCGCATGGCCGCGATGCAGCAAAAGCTGCTGCACGCCCTGTGGCCATTGCTGGCGCCCGGTGGACGGCTGCTGTACGTGACCTGTTCGCTGCTGCGCATGGAAAACGAGCAGGTCGTCGACAGCCTCCTCGCCCGTCAGCGCGACGCCAGACCCTGCAAGCTGACGCTTCCCGCCGGCCACGCCGCCGGGTCCGGTTGGCAGGTCCTGCCGGGAGAGGATGACCTGGACGGCATGTATTACGCCGCCCTCGTGAAAGCATCCTGACCGCCGACCGGCACCGCGCCAGCCGCCGCATACGTTATCCTGAGCGCTGGCCGCTACCGCCGTACCCCCCGCGCGTGACACCTTCCCGCCCGCTGTCCCAAGCACACGCACTGTGGCTGCGCGATGCGCGCCTCGAGCTGTTCTGGCTCGCCATCTTCGCGCTCCTGATATTGGCCGCCGGCATGGGCCTGCGCGATCCGTGGCCCTCGGACGAACCACGTTTCGCGCTGGTGGCGCACTGGATGGTGCA
>CAYOEF010000178.1:0-5901 GCA_964402805.1 uncultured Rhodanobacteraceae bacterium
GGGGGCCTCCTCGACCACCTTCTGGTGACGGCGTTGCATGGAACAGTCGCGCTCGTACAGGTGGATGGCGTTGCCCTGGCCGTCCGCCAGCACCTGGACTTCCACGTGGCGTGGATTTCCCAGGTATTTCTCCATGTAAACCTCGCCGTTGCCGAAGGCAGCCAGCGCCTCCTGCTTGGTGGTCACGATGGCCGCGGCCAGGTGTCCCTCGCCGTGCACGACCCGCATGCCGCGTCCGCCACCACCCCCGGACGCCTTGATGAGGACGGGATAGCCGATTTCCGCGGCGATGCGCTTGGACTTCTCGACGTCGTTGTCCAGCGGACCGCCGGACCCCGGTACGCAGGGTACGCCCGCCTCCTGCATGGCGCGGATGGCCTGGACCTTGTCGCCCATCAGGCGAATCGTTTCCGCCTTTGGGCCGATGAAAACGAAACCCGAGCGTTCGGTCTGCTCCGCAAAATCGGCGTTTTCGGACAGGAAGCCGTAGCCGGGATGTATGGCGCTGGCATCGGTGATCTCGGCCGCGGAGATGATGGCCGGGATGTTGAGGTAGCTCTGCGCACTCGGCGCGGGCCCGATGCAGATCGCCTCGTCGGCCAGGCCCACGTGCTTGAGGTTGCGGTCGATGGTGGAATGCACGGCCACGGTGCGGATGCCCAGGGTCTGGCATGCGCGCAGCACGCGCAGGGCGATCTCTCCCCGGTTGGCGATGACGACTTTGTCCAGCATGGCGGGTCCTTGATTGTCAGGCGATCACGAACATCGGCTGGTCGAACTCGACGGCCTGTCCGTTCTCGACGAGAACCGCCACCACCGTGCCGGCTACATCCGCCTCGATCTGGTTGAACATCTTCATGGCTTCTATGACGCCCAGGGTCTCCCCCTGCGCAACCTGCTGGCCGATCGTGACGAACGGCGGGGCATCCGGCGTGGATGAAGCGTAAAAGGTCCCGACCATGGGCGACTTGATCTGATGGCCATCCGGCACGGTGTTGCCGACAGGCGCGAGGGCCTCCTCGGCGTCCGGCGCGGCAACCGGTGCGACCGGCGCGGCGGCGGGCATTTGCAGTGCGGGGAACGGCGGCGCGGCGACGGTGCGGGCGGCACGCGAAAGGCGCACCGTTTCCTCGCCCTCCTTGATCTCGAGTTCGGCAAGGTCCGAACCCTCGAGGAGATCGATCAGCTTCTTGATTTTGCGAAGGTCCATGGTCAAGCTCAATTGATGACGTAGGGAAAAAAGATGCGCTCCGGTCGCCGCGGCGGCCGGCAGGCGCGTGTCAGTGCTGCGCCGCGAGGCGGCGCAGGACCGCCTCGAGGGCGAGGTGATAGCTGTCCGCCCCGAAGCCGGTGATCGTGCCCAGGGCAAGGTCCGAGAAGAAGGAGCGATGGCGGAACGGCTCGCGTGCCATCGGGTTGGACAGATGCACTTCGATGAACGGAATCGCGACTGCTGCCAGCGCATCACGCAGGGCCACGCTGGTGTGCGTGAAAGCTGCCGGATTGATCACGATGAATGCGGTGCCCGCGCGCCCGGCCTCTTGCACGCGTGCCACCAGCTCGTGTTCAGCATTGGACTGGAAGCAGGTCAACTCATGACCGGCAGCCTTGGCGCGGGTCGTGAGTGCCTCGTCGATGTCCTTCAGGGTCGCATGTCCGTAGATCGCCGGCTCACGCGTACCGAGCAGGTTGAGGTTGGGCCCGTGCAGGGCAAGAATCCTGGCCAAAAGTGATGATCCCGCGTTGGTGAATGCGCCCCCAGACCAGGCGTAGTGTGCGCGTCCGGCCGCAACTTGTCCAGATCGGCGCAGATCGACGACGTTTATCGACGTTTAGGCGCACTTGTGCGTAACGGGGGTCGTGCCCGCGAGCGCGCCGACGCCATCGTTCAACCCGGCGCCGGGCCCAGCCAGGCCTGCAACCGTTGCTGGTCGAGTTTCCCGAGATGTGTGTCGCGGATGCGACCATCGGCGCCCACCAGCACGCTGTAGGGCAACAGGCCCTGCCTGTCGTTGAACAGGACCGCCGGTTTGATCGCGGCGGAGGCCAGGCCCAGCCAGATCGGGTAGGGCACCGGAGCGTGTTGGAGCCAGTGCCGTATGGCATCTGGCTGGTCCATGGCGATGCCGATGATCTGGACATCCGGGTGCAGGCGCTGTGCGCGCGCCAGCGTCGGCATTTCCTCGCGGCACGGGTGGCACCACGTGGCCCAGAAGTTCAGCAGCACCCGCTTGCCGCGGTATTGCGCGAGCTTGCGCGGCTTTCCGTCCAGGTCCGGCAGGCCAAAACCGGCTGGTACCGTATCGCCGATCTCGAGCACCCGCGTACCGGGGTGAAGCGGGGGCTGGCCGGTACGCGCGCGGGCCTGGATTTCACGGGCGGTCGGCATGGCGCCGTACCACAGGGCCCGGAAGCCGTGCGGCAGCCCCGCGACACCGAAATAGATCCCGACTGCCAGCATGACGAGCGCGCCGCCCACGGTGACGGCAATCCAGCGAACGAAGCGTCGGTTCATGTCAGTCCAGCCGGGCCTGCCGCAGGCGCTGCAGGAACTTGCCGGCGGGCTCGTAGCCGACCAGTCGCAACCCGGTCAATTCCCGGCCAGTGCGTGCGTCGTAGAAGATGGTCGCGGGCGGCCCGAACAGGCCGAAATGCTTGAGCAGGGCCTTGTCGCGTGCATTGTTGGCGGTAACGTCGGCCTGGAGCAGCACGAACTGGCGCATGGCCTGGCGCACCGCGGGGTTGGTGTAGGTGAAGTGCTCCATTTCCTTGCAGCTTACGCACCAGTCCGCAGAGAAGTCCAGCATGACCGGACGGCCCTGGGCATGCGCGGCGGCGAGGTCGTGTTGCAGGGCAGCCACGCTCGGGACAGCGCGAAAGGTGGGTGCCGCAGCGGTGGACGTGGCAACCTTGCGCAGACTCGACAGCGGCGCCAGCAGGTCGTGCGAGCCCACCGCCACGCCGACGAGCTCGGCCGCGCCGAAGATGACGAGAACCAGCCCCAGGGCCTTCCACAGACGCCTCCAGCCAGTGGCACCCTGGCGGATGCGTTCCAGCGCGCCCATGTACACCCCGCTTCCGAGCAATAGCGCGCCGCTCATCAGCATGATCCATGTGGTGGCCATGAATCGCGACAGCATCCAGATGGCGAGCGCCAGGAACACCACGCCAAAGACCGCTTCGACGGTCTTCATCCACGGGCCGCTGCGTGGCAACCAGTGTCCGGTGGCGGTGCCGAAGACGATCAGTGGCGCGCCCATGCCGAGTCCCAGCAGGAACAGCGCCAGTGCCCCGAAGACCGGGTTGTGGCCGTGGGCGATGTACACGAGTCCGCCGGCCAGGGGCGGCGTGATGCAGGAGCCGACGATCAGCGCCGAAAGCACGCCCATCACCGACACACCGACCAGGGAGCCACCGCGTTGCCGGTTGCTCGCCGAGGTGATGCGGTTCTGCAATGCCGCCGGCAGGCGCAGCTCGTAAAAACCGAACATCGACAGGGCGAGCAGCACGAACACCAGGGCAAACGCACCCAGCACCCACGGCGACTGCAGGGCCACCTGGATGCTCACGCCGATCATGCCGGCGATGGCACCGGCGATGGCGAACACGAGACTGGAGGTCACGACGTACACCAGGCTCAGCATGAGCGCGCGCGCCGTGGAGACGCGCTTGCCGGCGCCCGCGATGAGTCCCGACAGGATTGGAATCATCGGCAGCACGCAGGGGGTGAAGGCCAACACCAGCCCGGACAGGAAGAACACGAGCAAGGCCAGCCAGCGGTCATGTCCAGCCAGGCGTTGCGCCAGCGCCTGCGCGGCCGAGGGCGGACCGGCGCCGGGGCCGGCTGTAGTGGATATGCCGGCCGCGGAGCTCCCGGTCGTCGTGCTGGCGACCCCGCCGGCGGGAAGATCGAGCGCCAGCGTACGCGTCATCATCGGGTAACAGATGCTGTTGGCCTTGCAACCCTGGAAGCTGGCCTGGAGCGTGACCCGGCGCGCCTGCGTTCCGGTTCGCTGGATCGGCACCGGTACCTCGACGTGCTGGAAGTACACCACCGCCGTCCCGATGAACGCGTCATGCTGGGTCGTCCCCGGCGGCCATCGTGGTTGCCCCAACTGCACGCCGGTGTCGCCCGCCAGGGTGATGTGGGTGCGGTCCCGATAAAGGTAATAGCCCTTGGGCATGGACCAGTCGAGCCGCACGCTGTCCGGACCGGTGGCCCTGGCGGTGAGCCGGAACGCCTGGCGTGGCGGCAAGGGTTCATCATTGGTGAGCCCCTTGCCGAAGTAGCCCGGCACCATGTTGCCGGTCAGCGATGATCCGCCGCCCATCGCCGCGGATTGGCCATTCGCATGGCTGGAATCGGCCGGCGTGGCTGGCACCCGCAGGCTCACCTCCTGCGTATGGGGCGGATAGCAGATCTTGGGATCGACCTCGTGGCAGCCCTGGTAAGTGACGTCCAGGTGCAGCGTATCCGTGCCGGGTTTGGACGGTGTGTATGCCTGCGTGGCTGTCAGGCCGTGGTGGTAGATCACCACATCGCCGAGATACGCATCATGCTCGGCCTCACCCGGTGGCAGTGCCAGCTGACCCAGCCGGACGGCGTCGTTCGCGCTCCGAACCTTGATGCGACCGCGATACAGGTAGTAGTGGTCCGCGATCTTCCAGTGCAGGCGGATCTCCCCGGGCGCGCCGGCGGTCGCGGTCAGGCGGAAGGCGTCCGTGACCTTGAGCAGCCCGTCGGCAGACTGCGCCGCGGCGACACCGACCGAGGCCAGGGCGATGAACGGCAGGGCAAGCAAGAGGCGTCGCAGCAATCGGGACACGGGAATGTTCAGGCGCGTGCGCAGGCGCGGGTACAGTGGCACATGTATACATTATGACCACCCGCGTCGGGTTTTGTGGCCAATTGCGACCAAAGGCCCACCGGTCGGGTTGCGGCATGCGAGGTCGTCATTCGACCGCCTGCCGCAGCCAGTCCAGATAGGCGGGCAGGCCGTCCGTGACCGGTACGGCAATCAGTTCGGGCACGGCATAGGGGTGCAGGGCCGCCAGGCGATCGCGCAGCGCCGGCAGGCGTGCCCTCGTGGTCTTCATGAGCAGCAGTATTTCCGCATCCTCCTGCGTCCGGCCCTGCCAGCGGTACACCGAGGTGACGCCCAGCAGGCGGTTCACGCACGCGGCCAGGCGCTCGTCCACGAGTGCATGGGCGATTCGCCGCGCCGATTCGGTATCCGGGCAGGTGGTCAGTGCGAGCAGGTAATCAGGCATGTTCGGACGCATGTCGGGCATGTCCGGCGATGGTACCGCAGCTGTTCTCCAGGCCTTGAAACCACGCGAAACGCCCCTACAATTGGCACTCGTTGCCCCCGAGTGCCAACAGCGCGGTGGGCACGCTTAAATTCACCATCGGCCTTTCGAGAAGGGAACCGTCATGAGCAAACTGCGTCCATTGCACGATCGCGTCATCGTCAAGCGTCTGGAAGAGGAGAAGGTCTCGGCGGGGGGCATCGTGATCCCCGACAGCGCCACCGAGAAGCAGACCCGGGGCAAGGTCATCGCGGCCGGGAAGGGCCGCATCCTGGACAACGGCGAGGTGCGGCCGATGTCGCTGAAGGAAGGCGACACGGTGCTGTTCGGCAAGTACGCCGGGCAGGAGATCAAGATCGACGGCGAGGAGCTGGTGTTCCTGAAAGAAGACGACGTCGTCGCGGTGATCGAGGGCTGAGCGGCCCGCGCGCCGGTTGATCCGGACACCTCCGGTTTTTCCAACCTGAATTTTCCAACCTGAATTTTTGAGGCAGACAACTATGGCAGCCAAACAAGTCCGCTTCGGCGAAGACGCACGCAAGCAGATCCTCAAGGGCGTGAACACCCTGGCCAACGCGGTCAAGGTCACGC
>CAYOEF010000179.1:0-5852 GCA_964402805.1 uncultured Rhodanobacteraceae bacterium
CGTGCCTCCAGCCGGCGTCCCCAGCGGGTCCCCGGCTGCGTAAGGCGCGCCATGACGGCGAGGACGATGAGTGTGACCGCCACGCGGAACACCATGATCACCCAGATGTTGGCGCCCAGCGCGAGGATCAGCAGCGAGTCTTCGATCACGGCATGGCACAGCGACAGCCACGACAGCGCCAGCAGCCGGGTCCGGGGGCTGTAGTGTTCCCGCTCCGCGGCGTCGATGATCAGTGCACCGCCGTAGGTAAGCCCCAACAGTACGCCCACCGTGGTCAGCGGCGCGGCACGGTCCTCCAGGCCCGAAAGGCGCAGCACCGGCGTCAGCAGGCGGGTGATGATGCGCGTGATGCCAAGCCGCCCAAGGATGTCCATCGCAACGACCAGGCCGAGGATGACCAGCATCACCATGCCCAGCGACTGCAGCGTCGACAGGGCCCAGTCCAGGACATCCGGCACGCCCTGGCCAAGCGCCGCATCCCGTCGCATCCAGTCCAGGGATACCGGCTGGGCCAGCCAGCCCATCGCGCGGCATGCCCACATCACGGCGCCCCCGTACAGGATCGCCATGGCGATGCGCAGCGCGCCCGTGAGCAGCGCGCTGGCGCCGGCGCGGCGCACGATGGACTGCTCGGTGGGGAGGTTGTGCGCAAACAGCATCATCGCGCCCAATGCGCTGACCTGGGCGGTCGTCATGTGTATCTGGCCGGCCAGTGCGGCCAGCGTGGCCAGGCCGCCCCAGATGTTGGTCAGGACCGTCGTCACCCACACCACACCCGCCTGCGGCGGCAGGCCCAGCAGGCCGAAAGCCGGCGCCAGCACGGTGCCCAGATCGCGCACCAGGCCCAATCGCTCGGCGATGTACACCGCCACCATGACCGGCAGCATGATGCGCGTCACCGTGAGGAACATGCGTAGGCTGCGTCGCCAAATGGTGTGCAAATAGGCCAGGACGGTTGATGATGCGGCGACCAAGGGAGGATCCGATGGATGAAGGCCAAAGCGGGCGATGTCCGCCGTGCAGCGGTATGCGCGTCCGCGCGTCGCGTTGCGGCAGCCGTTCGCAATGTGGCAAACGTCAATACTATAAACACAAACAGGGTTGCGTTCATGCGTCCTGCCGGGCATGGTGACTGCTTGTTGGCTGATGCCGGGCCCTTCCCGCTTTGCGCCGACATACATGCCGTTTTTGCCACCTTCAACGAACGCCGGCTTGCATGGTTGCGCCGCCGTAGCCTTGACATGCGCGTCTTCGGACCCTCCCGCCGACGAGTGCAGGACGCCTTCGCCTGATACACAGGCTTGACAATACATACGGTAAGTGCTTACCTTCTTTCACGTAGGCTGTGAAAACGATTACAACAAGATGTCGCCGTGAAGGCTTTAGTGCGTCTGTGGTGCACACAGTAAGGAACGTGTGCGACGACGGTCGAGCCAGGGGCATTTGTATTGCGCACATATTCATGAGTGATACGGTGCAACGCAAACTCTGGGGGTACTGTCGGCTTTTTGAATTACCTCCGACAGAACTCGTGTTTCGTGGCCTCCCGGGATGGTCGTGAAACAAGGGGTCGAACATTGCATTGAAAGACGAACAGGAGACACACGATGAAAGCGCTTGGAAGGAAGACGGTCACCGCGATCGTGAAGACGTTCGTGGCATTATCCATCATTACGGCATTCACCTTGCCTGCACATGCTGACGGGCTGGACAAGATCATCAATGCGGGTGTCGTGAAGTGCGGAGTCATGCTGGATTACCCGCCACTTGGCTTCTACAACGACAAGCATGAGCCCGTGGGATATAGCGTGGACTGGTGCAAGGACCTTGCGGCGGCGCTGGGCGTCAAGGCCCAGATCGTGGACACGCCGTCGGCTGAGCGCATCCCCGCACTCATCTCCGGGCGGGTTGACGTCAGTATCGCCAACGCATCCAATACATTGGAGCGTGCCAAGACCGTATTGTTCACCATCCCGTATTATGTGGATCCCTGGGCCACCGTGACACGAAAAGGCACGGGTGTAACATCCTTCGATGACCTCAAAGGCCGTAATGTAGGTGACGTCCGCGGCGCAGTCCCGGCGGTCCTCTTCAAGCAATACAACGACGAACACTGGAAGGGTGCAAGCAAGCTGAAGCTGTATGCCAACGACGCGTCCAAGGCACTTGCGTTGGAGCAGGGCAAGGTGGATGGGTTTGTGACAAACCTCAGCAATGCCAAACAGGTGGTCAGCAAATACAAGGATTTTGAGATCGTGGGTGGCGCACCATTCGCGCCAGATGTGACCTCGATGATGGTGAAGCGCGGTGAATACGGCCTGTTGCATTATTTGAATCTGTTCATTTATCAGCAGGTGCGCCACGGCGTCTACGCCAAGATCTACAAGAAATGGCTGGTCGGTAGCGATGGCAGCGGAGCAGCGATCAAGGTTCCGCCCCTCAGTGTCGAGGGCGTCTACTACTGATTGTTCGTGAATGACTCGACACACTTTCTTCAATCTTCGATTGGCGCACTGGTGTGCGCCGTCGAAGATTGACGGATGATCGCGAGGAGCCTGCTCCATGGGTTACGTCCTGCATTGGCGCATCGTCTGGCCGGCATTGCCCGACATGTTGTGGGCCGCGGCGATGTCCTTGCAAATCGTCGTGCTGTCGGTCGTCATCGGCACCGTGCTCGCAGTCCTGCTTTCCCTGGGTGGCCTGTCTGGCAACCGGTGGCTGGGGGCCCTGAACAAGGCGTGGGTCGAACTCGCGCGCAATACGCCGACCCTCTTCCAGGTCTATTTCGCGTTTTTCGGCCTGGGTGCATTTCATATAAACATCTCGCCTTATGCGGCGATCCTCGGTGCCATTTCCTTCAACAACGCCGGCTATCTGAGTGAAACCTTCAGGGGTGGATTCACCAGCCTGAGTCGAAACCAGAAATTCGCGGGTTTGTCCCTTGGCATGCGGCCGCTTGATGTGTACCGCTACATCATCGTCCCGCAGGTATTCAAGATCGTCTACTATCCGTGGACCAATCAGGTGATGTGGGCCCTGCTCAACAGTTCTCTGGGAATATTCGTCGGTCTGGACGAACTGACGGGAGAAACATCCGCACTGCAATCGCTGTCATTTCGAACGATAGAGTTCTTCACGGTGGCGGCGATCCTTTATTACGGCATGGCGAAATTGATCATGGGTTCGTCGCGACTGATCGGTTGGCGCCTGTTCCGCGAATGAAAACGGCACGTCATTCGCCCCAAGGGCTCGTGAGATGAACGGACTTTCTTTCGACGACATCAACTTTTTATTGATCGGCGCGGCCCGTTCTCTTGATATTTCCTTTTGGACGGTCCTGATCGGGACGCCGCTCGCTGTTCTCCTGGGCTGGGTACGGGCGAGTGCTCCCAAGCCCATATCGTTCGCGTTGGGCACCTACACCGACTTGCATCGGAGCATCCCTCTCGTTGTACAACTCATCTTGTTCAACAGCCTCATCGGCGCGCTCTTTTCTCCGATGGAGCCGTTTACGGCGGGCTTGGTCATCCTGATCCTGTATTACGCGGCGTTCACCGCCGAGGTCGTCCGGGGCGGAATTCTCTCGGTGCACAGGGTGACGAGGATGGCGGGACGCTCAATCGGCCTGAGTTACCGTCAGGACTTGGCGTATATCGTCTTTCCGCTGGCGGTGCGCACGATGCTTCCCGCCTGGATAAGCGTTGTTCTGGGTGTCATCAAGGACAGCGCATTGGTGGCGGCAATCGGTTACATCGAGTTGCTGAGGGCATCGCAGATCGTCATTACCCGCACGCTTGATCCATTGGTTGTACTTGCAATAGCCGGGCTGATTTATTTCCTGATATGCTGGCCTATTTCCGTCGTGAGCTCAAGACTGGAGAGGAGATTCCAACTGTGATTCGGGTAAATGAAGTTCACAAGGCCTTTGGCAGCCTGCAAGTTCTCCGCGGGGTCTCGCTGGACATCCATGATGGCGAAGTCGTATCACTCATTGGCCCAAGTGGTTCAGGAAAATCGAGCCTCCTGCTGTGCATCAATGGGCTGGAGCCTATCGATCAAGGGCATATTTTTGTCAACGACGTGGACGTTCACGCGAGTGAAACCGACCTGAACAGGTTGCGCAGGGGTATCGGCATCGTCTTCCAGCAATACAATGCCTTCCCTCATCTGACCGTGGGGCAGAATGTCGAGCTTGGACTCCTGAAAGTGCTGAAGCTTCCGAAGAAGGAAGTACGTGAAAAGGCGCAATTCCATCTCGAGAAGGTAGGGTTGGCTGACAAGTACACCGTCCTTCCGGGTAAATTGTCGGGCGGTCAGCAACAGCGGCTGGCCATCGCCCGTGCGCTTGCAATGGATCCCCAGTACATGCTGTTCGATGAGGTGACATCAGCGCTGGACCCGGAACTCGTCGGGGACGTCCTGGACACTTTGCGCACGCTGGCAGATGCGGGGATGACCATGCTGATTGTCACGCATGAGCTTCAATTCGCGCGGGATGTTTCGGATCGGGTAGCCTTTTTTGACAACGGGAACATCGTCCATACGGCGCCGCCCGAGGAAATGTTCAATAATCCCGTCACGGAACGCATGAGGACCTTCTTCGAACGACTGCATTGAACCTGTCGTATTTACCTTCCAATTGGTGGATTCCCGACGTAAGGGAATGCGTGCTGCCGAACCCCGAGTCGTAGCCATGAAAAAGCACACCTTCTTCTGCATAGACGCGCACACATGCGGCAATCCGTGCCGGGTCGTCACCAGTGGCGCACCACGGCTGCGGGGAGAAACCATGAGCGAGAAAAGGCTCTACTTTCTCGAGCATTTCGACTGGATCCGCCGCTCGCTGATGTTTGAACCGCGTGGCCACGACATGATGTCGGGTTGCTTCCTGTACGCACCGACGCGGGATGACTGCGATGTTGCACTGCTGTTCATTGAGACCAGCGGCTGCCTGCCGATGTGTGGCCACGACACGATCGGCGCGATTACCGTGGCAATAGAGCACGGTTTGGTGCAGCCCCGAACTCCGGGCGTGGTGAGCGTCGATACCCCGGCTGGAGTCGTGGTGGCCCGTTATGCGCTTGAAGACGGCCGCGTACGGTCGGTGCGTTTCTCGAATGTCGCAAGCTTCCTGCACTCCGCCGGCTTGGCGCTGGACGTTCCGGATTTGGGCAAGATCACGCTGGACGTCTCATATGGCGGGAATTTCTATGCAATCATCGATCCGCAGGAAAATTACAGCGGGCTGGAAGGCTTTCCCGTCTCGAGGATACTTGCGCTTAGTCCGGTTGTCCGCAGGATGCTCAACGAGCGCTTCGAGTTCATCCACCCCGGGGATGCATCCATTCGGGGCGTTTCCCATGTGATGTGGTGTGGTGCCCCGAGCAATTCGGCGGCCGATCGGAAGAATGCCGTTTTTTTCGGTGACAAGGGAATCGACCGCTCACCGTGTGGGACCGGAACGTCGGCCCGCATGGCACAACTGGTGGCAAAGGGCGAGCTTTCCTGCGGGTCGAAATTCGTGCATGAAAGCATCATCGGCAGCCTGTTCACCGGACGCGTGGAGTCCCTTGCCAAGGTGGGTGATTTCGAGGCCATCATCCCAAGCGTCGAGGGATCCGCGTACGTAACCGGATTCAACACCTTGTTCGTGAACGACTCGGACCCTTACCGCAACGGATTCCAAGTCGTCTGACTTGCGAGGGCCGCAGCGGCAACGCTCGACGTTGAATGAAGCACTGTCGAGCAAGGGAAGTCGTTGTTGGAGGCACGGATCCGGGACAGGGGGGCAACCCTCGCAATATCCCCGGCGTCGAGACACACGTGCCGGTGGTCCGAAAAGCAAAGGGTAT
>CAYOEF010000180.1:0-5698 GCA_964402805.1 uncultured Rhodanobacteraceae bacterium
CTCCAGCACCGATGCGGTGAACGGCAGCCAGCTCTACGCCACCAACCAGGCCATCGACAGCTTGAGCAGCAGTGTCACGGCAAACGCGACGCATTACTACAGCGTCAATGATGGTGGCACACAGGGCGCCAACTACGCCAACAACGGCGCGACCGGCCTCAATGCCGTTGCGGCGGGCGTGGGGGCGAGTGCCGCGGGCGCCAACAGTATCGCGTTGGGCAACGGTGCCAATGCGGCGAGTGACAACGCGATCAGCATCGGCAACGGCAACACGGTGTCCGGTGCCAACTCCGGTGCCTTCGGCGATCCCAACACGGTGTCCGGCACAGGCTCCTACGCGATTGGCAACAACAACGTGATCGACGCCGACAACGTCTTCGTGCTGGGCAACAACATCATCGTCCCGACGAATCTGTCCGGTGCGGTGGTGCTGGGCAGCGCCAGTACCGTCAGCAGTGCCACGGCGGTGCCGGGCGTGACGGTCAACGGCGTCACCTACACCGGCTTTGCCGGTGCCACCCCGGTTGCTGGCGACGTCCTCAGCGTGGGTTCAACCACCGCACCACGCCAGATCCAGAACGTGGCGGCCGGGCAGGTGACCTCCACCAGCACCGATGCCGTCAACGGCAGCCAGTTGTATGCGGTGGCGAACGAACTGGGCAATGTCAAGCAGGCCGCCAGCCAGGGCTGGAACCTGAGCGTCAACGGGGACACCGCCAATGCCTCCAACGTTGCCCCCGGCGCCACGGTGGACCTTTCCAGCAGTGACGGCAACATCGTCGTCAGCAAGACGGGCACCGGGATCGACCTGGCGTTGAACCCGAATATCGACCTCGGCAGCAGCGGCTCGGTGACTGCCGGCAACACCACCGTGGACACCGGCGGCGTCACGGTCACCGGCGGTCCCAATGCGAACGTCAGGCTGGCGAACACCGGCCTGGACAACGGCAACAACCAGATCGTGAACGTGGCCAGTGGCCTGGGTGGAACGTCGTTGGCCAATGCGTCCGGCAGCACCCTGACCAACGCAGCGAACATCGGCGACCTGCAGACTGCGGTCGGCGGCATTACCAATGCAAGCAAGGGTGGTGGTTTTGGCCTCAGCGACGATGCCGGTACCGCGGTCAAACAGGATCTTGGCAAGACGATCCAGGTGACCGGTGACAACAACATCACCACCGTGGCCGACGCGACCAGCCACACGCTGCAAGTCCAGCTCGACAAGGACCTCACGGATCTGAACAGTGTCACCGTGGGCGGCGGCAACGGGAATTCCGGCGTCAAGCTCAGCAACAACGGATCGATCACGATGATCGGGACGGGTGGCGCAAGCAGCACGATCAGCGTGCAGCAGGGTGCCCCCGGCCTTGGTGGTACCAATGGACAGGCCCGCCGCATCGTCATCCAGGGCAGTGGCGGTACCCCGCAACAGGTGGCGACGCTGGGTGACGGGTTGCACTTCCAGGGCAATCAGGGCCCGACGATCGACAAGAAGCTCAACGAAACCGTGGCCATCAAGGGTGGCCTGTCCAACACCGCTTCGGCAAGCGATCGCAATGTGCGGGTGGATAGTGTCGGTGGCGAGCTGCGTATCCAGATGGCCAACAACCTCAATCTGGGCAACGGCGGTTCGATCACGACGGGCGGCACGACGGTCAATGGTCAGGGTGTGACCATCCAAGGTGGCCCGAGTGTAACCAGTGCGGGCATCGATGCCGGTTCGCAGAAGGTCACCAACGTGGCCCCGGGTACGTCGGCAACCGATGCGGTCAACGTGAGCCAGCTCAATTCGGCCTTGCAGGGCACCAACAACTGGGCAAAGGCGTATACGGATCAGCAGGTCAATGCACTGCGCGATCACGCCGATGCCGGTATTGCCTCGGCGATGGCCATGGCGGGCGTACCGCAGGCCTATGCACCCAACCAGAGTACGGTCGGTGTCGGGGTTGGCAGTTTCGAGGGCGAAAGTGCCATTGCGGTCGGAGTATCCACCATTTCCGACAACGGCCGTTACATCCTCAAGTTGAACGCGACCGGAGACACCCGCGGCAACGCCGGAGTAAGCGTTGGTGCCGCGATCGTGTGGTGACGGTAGAGGTTTCGGGGTTCCGGCTGTACGCCAGCCGGGCACCCTCGCAACCGTTCGACGTTGATCACATAAAATTCCTAGGAGTAGACACATGCATTCCCGAATCCACGTGTGTGCCAAGGTGCTGGCCGGCGCCGTACTGGCATCCGGCCTCGCCGCCTGCGGCAGCTTGAGTACAAATATCGCGCCAGATGGCTCCAGCGCCGGACAGCTGACCTGGCCGGCACCGGATCGCACCCTCGCGCCGCACAAGGGCGGGACCTACCCGACGCTGACCAGCCTGCAGCGTATCCACGCCGGCATGAGCAAGAACCAGATCATCGCCCTGATTGGCCCGCCGCAGTTCAACGAAGGTTTCTGGCAGGTGCGTGACTGGGACTACCTGTTCAGCCTGCCCAGGGGCGACGAAACGGTCTTGTGCCAGTACAAGATACTGTTTGACACCCACATGTTGGCGCAAAGCTTCTACTGGAAACCCGCGACGTGCGCCAGCCTGGTCAACCCGCCCGCTGTCGTCAACCCGAAGCCCGCACCGGCCCCGCAGCCGGAGCCCCAACCACAGTCATTCACGTTGTCCGCCGATGCCCTGTTCACGTTCAACAGCGCCGTGTTGCAGGCAGCCGGGAGACGGGGGCTGGATCGAATCGCAACCGAAATCATCGCCAACAAGGACCATATCCGGACGGTCCGTATTGACGGTTATACCGACCACCTCGGCAGCGCCGCCTACAACCTCAAGTTGTCGCAGCACCGCGCCGATGCGGTACGACGTTATTTGCAGCAACGCGGCGTGCCGGGCGGCCTGATGACGGCGGTCGGCCGGGGCGAAAGTGACCCGGTCAAGACGACCTGTGATGACGTACGCAGCCGCAAGGAGCGCATCGCCTGCCTTGCACCCGACCGGCGCGTCACGATCAAGGTGTTCGGCAGGCGTTGAACCTGATAGCCGTAGTGGCTCCGGCGGTACCACGGCTGCCAATATGGTTCTTCCGTCCATCAAGCGGCGTATCACGTCGCTTGCGGGACCACCCGTAGGTCGTCGGCCGGTATGGATCACTGGCACGCGCCGGATGATCCCGCGACGGCCCGTTGCCGCGACGTGGGATCAACTCGGGAAGGCCCGGTCCAGCCATGCGGGAACCGGGATGCCCTTTTCGCGCAAAAAGGCCGGATTGAAGAGCTTGCGCTGATAACGGTTGCCGGCGTCGGCGAGCAGGGTGACGATGGTGTGTCCCGGCCCGAGTTCGCGCGCCAGGCGGATGGCGCCGGCAACGTTGACCCCGGTGGATCCGCCAAGGCACAGCCCTTCGTGGAACAACAGCTCGTGTAACAGCGGTACGGACTCGGTATCCGGTATCGACCAGGCGTGGTCGATCGGCGCCTCCGCGAAGTTTCGCGTGATGCGGCTTGAGCCGATGCCCTCACTGATGGAATTGCCCTCGGCCTTGAGCTCGCCGTGATTGATGAAGTGCGCCAGTGCCGAGCCGGTCGGATCGGACAGCGCCGTCGCCACGCCGGGCTTGCGTGCCTTCAGCGCACGCGCAATGCCGGCCAGGCTGCCGCCGGTACCGGCCGAGCAGACGAAGCCGTCGATATTGCCATCCACGTCGTCCCAGATTTCCGGGCCGGTCACACGTTCGTGGTAATCACGATTGGCGGTGTTGTCGAACTGGTTGGCGAACCAGGCGCTGCCGGGGGCATCCTGGTTCATCTGCTCGCACAGGCGCTCGGCACGGTGGACGTAATGGGCCGGGTCGGCGAACTTGGCCGCCGGCACCAGCCGCAAATCCGATCCGGTCAGGCGCAGGGCGTCGAGCTTTTCCACGCTTTGCGTCTCCGGCGCGATGATGATGGTCCTGTAGCCACGGCTGGCTCCCACCAGTGCCAGGCCGATGCCGGTATTGCCCGCCGTACCCTCTATCAAGGTGGTTCCCTCGTGGACGAGGCCACGGCGTTCGGCGTCATCCAGCAGGCCAAGCGCCGTGCGGTCCTTGATCGAGCCGCCGGGATTCAGGAACTCCGCCTTGCCCAGGATCTCGCAGCCGGTAGCGTCGCTGGCGCGGCGCAGGCGGATGAGCGGGGTATGGCCGATCGCATCGGCAAAGTCGCGGCGTACAGGTTTGATGGGCATGAAAGCAATCTCCGGGGCCAAACGGCATAGCGTAAAACAACACGCCCCGACTTGATGGTGGCAAGCCGGGGCGGATTCGTGGTGATCTTGCACGGTGGACCCGGACCCGTGTCGGACGCGGGCGGACGAGTCAAGACCTGCTGGCGTCCATCCTGCGTCCCGCATGGGCCAACGCCTCACGACATGCGATCCAGGCCAACCGGTGTCGACTGGTCCCTAATCGGCAAAACCGGGCAGGATGTGCCGGGATGCGTTCGATCAGGCCTTGGGCGGGACGAAGCGCAGGTAGTCGGTCACCTTGCGAACCTTGCCGGGGTACTGTTGTTCCACCTCGGCATCGGAAAGCTTGGGCGACACGACGACTTCCTCGCCCGGCTGCCAGTCGACCGGGATGGAGACGCCCTGCTTGTCCGACTGCTGCAAGGCATCCAGCGTGCGCAGGATCTCGTTGATGTTGCGCCCGATGCTGGGCGGGTAGGTGAGGATGGTGCGCACCTTGTGATTCGGGTCGATGAAGAACACCGAGCGCACGGTCACCGTGGCGTCGGCCTCCGGGTGGAACATGCCGTACTGCTTGGCGACGGCCAGGTCCGGGTCGGCCAGGATCGGGTACTCGACATCGGCTCCGCCGACCTTGGCGACATCCTTGGTCCAGTCGCGGTGGCTTTGTGCCGAATCGACGGACAAGCCGATGAGCTGGGCGCCACGCTGGTCGAACTCGCCCTTGCGATGCGCGAACTGGCCAAGCTCCGTGGTGCAGATGGGTGTGAAATCCTTGGGATGGGAAAACAGCACCGTCCACTTGCCCTTGCTCCAGTCGTGGAAATGGATTTCGCCCTTGCTGGAGTCGAGCGTGAAGTCGGGTGCGGTCTGTCCAAGTTGCAGGCTCATGGATGGATCTCCTGTGGATGTTGATTCGTGGTTGTCGTGGCGCCTGGCCATGGCCTTGCGTCAGGCGAGGCATGTCGCGATGCGCGGGGGCGCGTGGCGACGTGTCGCGTCGGCGGCGTCCTGATCGGTCACCGTAGTGCGCATGCACCCGTCTTGGAAATGATGCGTGGATGTTCCCATATGCCGGTTTTGTATGACCATTTTGGCGCAGCGCCGGCGCCGTGATACGGACGTATAGAAGGATAGATATTTCTCTGGACGGAGCATTGGCGTACTGATATGCTCAAGTCTCATAACCGGCATGGTGCCGGTTTTTTCTGTGGAGAGAGCCCATGAAACGCATACAGAACAATACGACCAATCCCTGCACCCGGAACACCCAGAACGCGTCCATGCATGTGCATTGCAGCAGCCCCTTACCACCCCGGGAACGGATACTATGACCCTGACACAATTACGCTATATCGTCGCCATCGCCGATTCCGGCCTCAACATCACCCTCGCCGCAAAGCGCATCCACGCCACGCAACCTGGCGTCAGCAAGCAGCTCAAGCAACTGGAAGGCGAGCTCGGTTTCCAGCTTTTCG
>CAYOEF010000181.1:0-5670 GCA_964402805.1 uncultured Rhodanobacteraceae bacterium
CGTGCCGGCAATGATCTGCGGTGGCAGCTTCGGACCCGGTGCGCGCTTGTTCCAGTCCAGGGTTTCAAGGTAATCGCGCACGTATTGCTTGTCGAAGCTGGGCGGGCTCGTGCCCACCTTGTAGGCGTCGGCCGGCCAGAAGCGTGACGAATCGGGCGTGAGCATCTCGTCCATCACGTACAGCTTGCCGTTGGCATCGGTACCGAATTCGAGCTTGGTGTCGGCGATCAGGATGCCGCGTTCAGCCGCATGCGCCGCGGCGAAACGGTAGATGGCGAGGGTTGCCTCGCGCACCTGTTCGGCGAGGTCGCCGCCCACCGCCTGGACCATGGCGTCGAAGCCGATGTTCTGGTCATGCTCGCCGGAGTGGGCCTTGGTCGACGGAGTGAAAATGGGCTCGGCCAGCTTTTCCGCCTGGCGCAGCCCCGCCGGAAGCTGGATGCCGCACAATTTGCCCGTGGCCTGGTAATCCTTCCAGCCGGAACCGATGAGGTAGCCGCGCGCAATCGCCTCGACAGGGATGGGCGTGAGGCGTCGCGCCACCACCGAGCGGTGTTCGTAAAGCCGGACGTCGACGCCCGCTGGCAGCACGTCGGCCACCGGCGTGCCGGTAAGGTGGTTCGGCATCAGATGCGCGGTTTGCGCGAACCAGAAATTGGAAATCCGGGTCAGGATTTCGCCCTTGCCGGGGATGGGATCGGGCAGTACGACGTCGAACGCGGACAGGCGGTCCGAGGCAACGATCAGCAGGCGCTCACCCGGCAGGGTGTACACGTCGCGGACCTTGCCGCGATAACTGGGCTGCATGCCGGGCAGGTCGGCATGTTCGAGGCGTGTGGCCACGTGCGGTTCCGGAAACGGTCGGGAAGGGGCGATTGTACTCGCAGATCGTGGGTTGGCGCTGGGCACGCTGGTAGAATCAGCGCGTTTTCTGTTCCGGATGGATGATGGATTCTCTCTTGTTGCCGGTATCGACCGGATTGCGGCGCATGCCGCCGCTGCCGAAGGTGTGGTTGCGTGCCACGCATCGCGGCGCCTGGCGTCGCGTTGACGGGGTGGCGCGGTCATGATGGCGATCATCATCGGCGCCGTGGCCGGTCTGTTGCTGCTGCACAGCACGCTGGGCCTCGTGGTCGGGGGTGCATTGGGCTGGGCGTTCACGTCGGCGCGCGCGCGGCAACGCACGCCGCCGGCGAGCGACTTCGTGGCGCCCCTGTTTGCCGTGCTCGGCGCGGTAGCCAAGGCCGATGGCCGGGTCAGCCAGTCCGAGATCGCCATCGCCGAGCGTCTCATGGCGCGCATGAAGCTGAATGCCGAACAACGCCACGTGGCCATCGAGGCGTTCAACCGCGGCAAGCAGCCGGGCTTTGACACCGACGCCGCCATGGCACAGTTGCGCCGCTGGACCGCCGGGCGGCGCAACCGGGCCATCACCATCGTCGACGTGGTGGTGGAGACGGTACTGGTCGAAGGCCCCACCGAGGCCAAGTTCAACCTGCTGCGGCGCCTTGCGGCCACCTTGCACGTCAGCGAGATGGAACTGATGGCGCTGATGGCGATGAAGGGCTACGCCTGGACCCCCGGCGGCCAGGCTGGCGCGGGCCATTACGGCCAGTGGCGCGGCTGGCAGACCGCCGGTGGCTACAGCCCGCCGCAGCGCCAGCAGTCGGGGCCTGATCCCTATGCCATCCTGGGCGTGCCCCGCGATGCCGACGAGCGCACCGTGAAACGTGCTTACCGCAAGCTCATTTCCGAGCACCATCCGGATCGCCTTGGCGACCTGCCGGACGACCTGCGCCGCCGCGCCGAGCAGCGTGCCGGCGAAATCAACGCGGCCTACGAGCGCATCCAGGTGGAGCGCGGATTCAAGTGACGGCGCCCGGGTGGCGGGTGTGCCTATGGTGTCGCGGGTGTTCGCATGCCACGGGCGTCGGGTAAAGTTGCCGGTGCCTGCACGTGACCATCGCTGATCAGCACGGATTAACCCCATGGCCAGACAAACCCCCGTCATCGCCCCGTCCATCCTGTCCGCGGATTTCGCGCGCCTGGGCGACGCTACCGCCCAGGTCCTCGCGGCCGGGGCGGACTGGGTCCATTTCGACGTGATGGACAACCACTACGTGCCCAACCTCACCGTCGGGCCGGTGGTGTTGCGGGCCTTGCGTGATTACGGCATCACGGCGCCGATCGACGTGCACCTGATGATCGAGCCGGTGGATGCCATCGTGCCTGCATTTGCCGATGCCGGCGCCACCCGCATCAGCTTTCATCCCGAGGCCACGCGGCACGTGGACCGCACGATCCAGTTGATCCATGCGCATGGCTGCAAGGCCGGCCTGGTATTCAACCCCGCCACGCCGTTGACGTGGCTGGATTACGAACTGGACCAGCTCGACCTGGTGCTGGTGATGTCCGTCAACCCCGGTTTCGGCGGGCAGCGCTTCCTGCCCTCGGCGCTGGAGAAGTTGCGCCGCGCGCGCGCCATGATCGACGCCTGCGGGCGCGAGATTCGCCTGGAGGTCGACGGTGGGGTCAAGGTCGACAACATTGCCGACATCGCGGCGGCCGGCGCCGATACTTTCGTGGCCGGCTCGGCCATTTTCGGCGCGGACGACCGCGCGGCGACCATCGCCGCCATGCGCCGCGCCATCGGCGCCTGACCGCGGCATCCCCGTCACAGGGGCCAACTGTCGCCATGCACGGCATCCTGCTATCGTCGCGCTTTCGACCAGGCGTTCGCCACCCGTGATTACCCAGGCTCAATTCGACCAGTTTGCCGCTGCCGGCCATACGCGCATTCCGGTGGCGCGCGAGGTGTTCTCCGATCTGGACACGCCGTTGTCGGTGTACCAGAAGCTGGCCGACGGCCCCTACACGTTCCTGTTCGAGTCCGCTGAAGGCGGCGAGCGGCGCGGGCGCTATTCCATCATCGGGTTGCCAGCGCGGCGCGTGTACAAGTGGCGTGCCCATACGCTGGAAATCGAGGAATACGGCGAGGTCGTCGCCACGCGGGAAGTGGCCGATCCGCTGGCCGAGGTGGAGAGCCTGCGCCGCGACTACCGCGTTCCGAAGCTGCCGGATTTGCCGGCCTTCACGGGCGGCCTGGTTGGTTACTTCGGCTTCGAGGTGATCGGATGGATCGAGCCGCGCCTGGCGAAGTGGGATCGCCCCGACGAGCTCGGCACGCCCGATGCGCTGCTGATGCTGGCCGAGGAAGTGGCGGTGTTCGACAACCTCAAGGGTCGGCTGTACCTGATCGTCCACGCCGACCCGGCACAGCCGCAAGCCTACATACGGGCCTGCCGGCGTCTGGAGGAACTGGTGTTTCGCCTGCGCCATGCCGGCGCGGCCTATCCGGAGACCCTGCATCCCGAGCCGTTGGACGAAAGCGACTTCAAATCCTCGTTCACCAGGCCGGAATTCGAGGCCATGGTGGAAAAGGCCAAGGAGTACATCCGTGCCGGCGACATTTTCCAGGTGGTGCCGTCGCAACGCCTGTCGGTGCCTTTCCGCGCCCGCCCGGTGGACGTCTACCGCGCGCTGCGCGCGCTCAATCCGTCGCCGTACATGTATTTCGTCGATCTTGGCGCCACCCAGATCGTCGGCTCCTCGCCGGAAATCCTGGCCCGCCTGAAGGATGGCGACGTCGTGGTCCGGCCGCTTGCCGGGACACGCCCGCGCGGTGCGGACGAAGCCGAGGACAAGGCGCTCGAAGCCGAGTTGCTGGCCGACCCCAAGGAGCGCGCCGAGCACGTGATGCTGATCGACCTTGGCCGCAACGACGTCGGCCGGGTCAGCGAAATCGGCAGCGTCGAGGTGCGCGAGTCCTTCGTGGTCGAACGCTATTCACACGTCATGCACCTGGTTTCCGACGTGCACGGGCGCGTGCGCGAGGGCCTCGGTTACATGGACGTGCTCAGGGCGACGTTCCCCGCCGGGACGCTGTCGGGCGCGCCCAAGGTACGCGCGCTGGAAATCATCCAGGAACTGGAACCGTGCAAGCGCAACATCTATGCCGGCGCCATCGGCTGGATCGGCTGGTGGGGCGATGCCGACACGGCGATCGCCATCCGCACCGCCGTCATCCATGGCGGACGCCTGCACGTGCAGGCCGGCGCCGGCATCGTCTACGACTCCGATCCGGCCAGGGAATGGGAAGAGACAATGAACAAGGGGCGCGCGCTGTTCCGTGCCGTCGCGCAGGCGGCACGCGGGTTGTAGCCGGGCCGGGGCGTCACATGCCCCGCTGCAGGATCATTTCCAGCACGAATTTCGAGCCGAAGAAACCAAGCGCCAGCACGGCCATCCCGACCAGGGTCAGGTTGACCGCGCGCGTGCCGCGCCAGCCGTGGCGCCAGCGTCCCCACAGCAACGCGCCGAAAATGATCCACGCGATCACGCTCAGGACGATGATGTGGGCCAGGTGCTGGCGGAGGATGTTGTGCACGAACATGGCGCCCGAGAGCAGGGTGAGCGTCAGCAACACGAAGCCCGTGCCGATCAGGCGGAACAGCAGCGCTTCGGTTTGCGTCAACGGCGGCAATGCGCGCACCATGCGGCCGGGCTGGTGGCTGCGCAGGGCGCGCTCCTGCAACGCCAGCAGAATGGCCAGCAAGGCTCCGATCGACAGCACGCTGTAGGCCAGCAGCGCGATGGCCACGTGCAGCGATATCTGCCAGTCGAGCGGATGCGGCGTGGTCGGCGGGGCCGCGAAGACGTCCACCGCCAGGAGCAGCGCGGCAAGCGGAAACACGATGACGCCGAGCCCTGCCACCGGGCGCCACAGGTTGACCAGCAGGGTCAGCGCCGCCACGACCGCGGCCACGAGGGACAAAGCGGCAAAGAAATGCAGGTCCAGGCGTCCGCCGTGCGTTCCGAACAGCACGACGGCATGGCCGATGACGCCAAGCACGGCTAGCGTGAGACCCCAGCGCCGGTGCGTGCGCGGACACCCGGTGATCGGGGCCGCGAGCAAGGCGGCCGCGGCCATATACAACGCGATGGAGATGATCGTGGTGGTCGTCAGCATGATGATGCAAGTGTGGCACAGTCCCGGCGCAAACAGGAACGGTTCTCATTGGGCCGGCTGGCTGGCGCCACACGGGAGTCGGCCACGTGGGGCGGCGCGCAACCGTGGGCGCGGGCGTGGATCGGGCCATGCATGGCGATCCGTTATAATCCGATGCTTGTCGCCCGTACAGTCCCGCCTGCATGTTTGATTCCCTGAGCCAGCGCCTTTCCGGAACCGTCACCCGCCTGCGCGGCCGCGGTCGCCTTACCGAGGACAACATTCGCGAAGCCCTGCGCGAAGTGCGCATCGCGTTGCTCGAGGCGGATGTGGCATTGCCGGTGGTACGCGAGTTGATCGACCGCGTGAAGGCGCGTGCCGTGGGGCAGGAGGTGCTCAAGAGCCTCACCCCGGGCCAGGCCCTGGTCAAGGTGGTCAGCGACGAGCTGACCACCATCATGGGCGCCACCAGCAGCGGGCTCGACCTGGCCGTCGAGCCGCCGGCCGTGGTCCTGATGGCGGGCCTGCAAGGCGCCGGCAAGACGACCACGGTCGCGAAGCTGGCACGCTTCCTGACGGAACGCGAGAAAAAGAAGGTCATGGTGGTCAGCTGCGACGTGTATCGTCCGGCCGCCATCGACCAGTTGCAGACCCTGGCCAAC
>CAYOEF010000182.1:0-5629 GCA_964402805.1 uncultured Rhodanobacteraceae bacterium
GCGCACCAGCCGCTCGACGCTGTCGATGATCCACGGCATGTGGCGCACACAGGCGATGACGCGAGCATCCGGGTAAAGGTCGGCAATGGCCTCCATGCGCGCGCACCAGCCGCGATTGGTGTCGAAGACGACCTCGGCCTGGCAATTGGCGTAGTAGGCGTCCGTCACCGCATGCAGGATGCGCCGGCGCTGCGCGTCGTCGATGAATACCGAAAACTCGTTGTGCGCGCTCATGTGTGTCAGCAGCGTACCGTGCAGCCCGCACAGCGGACCGCTCATGGCCGCGTTGAAGCGCGGGTTCTGGCGCAGCAATGCCGCCAGCAGGGTGGAACCGGAACGTGGCAGGCCGGAGATGAAATGCAGGCGCTGTTTCATGCATACCCCATTTTGAAAATGGCACCTTAGCACCGTGTCATGCCAAATCCGCGTCGCGTCGCCGCGGCAAGGGCGCATTGGCCAACATGCAATCGCACGAGCCGCGCTACCATCGACAGGATGACGGCCACGACCAAACCCGAACGCACGCGCCTGTCGGCACAGGATTGGGAGCGCGCGGCACTGGACATGATTGCCAGCGATGGCGTGGCTGCGCTGGCCGTGGAAACCCTGGCGCGTCGGCTGGGCGTCACCAAAGGCAGCTTCTACTGGCATTTCCGCACGCGCCAGACGCTCCTCGAAGCGGCGCTCAAGCGCTGGGAAGAACATGACGAAGCCGAGATACTGACCCGGATCGAACCCATCGTCGACCCGCGCGCACGCCTGCGTGCCTTGTTCGCCGTCGTCGCACGGGAACTTCCGTCACACCGCATTTACGTCGCCTTGCTGCGTGCCTTGGACCACCCCACGATCGTGGCCCTGATGGCACGGGTGTCACGCCGGCGCATGGACTTTCTGACGACAGCGTACCGCGAAGCCGGCATGGACGAGGGACAGGCACAGCATCGTGCCCGACTCACCTATGCCGCCTACGTCGGATTCATGCAGGTCAACATGGCGATGGGGTTGCCGCGGCTGACCCGCGAGGAGTTCGATGCCTACGTCGACCACGTCGCCGACACGCTGGTGCCATGAGGCACCCGCGAATATACGCGCGGTACAACCGGACATTGCACTCCCGAACCCGCCTTTGCAATGGCAGCGGAAACAGGAATCAATGCCCCCCATTTGGCCGTCCATAATCAACCGCCACTTCCCGCGCGACGCCGCGCCACGCTTGACAACCTGCCTGCCCGCGTTCAAAGTTGGGCCAGCCGTGACCGGTGTCGCAACAGGTTTTCGACGATTACCCTTGCGCGCTGAACCACGACGTGCGGTCAGGCCAGGGAAAACCGTAGCGCCGCGGGGCACCACACGTGCGGGATAATCCGGATGTGCGTTTGTTGCACCGATAACAAAAACCAAACGAAAACTCCAGAGGAGACAAGACCGATGCGTACTCCCGTTTCCAAAGGCGCCCGGCGCATGCTCGCCGGCGCCGTACTCAGTGCTTTTGCCGTCGTGGCCCTGCCGAATGTGGCATCTGCCGCCGTATCCGAGCACGTCAACAAAGAGGCTGCGGCACTCGTCCCGCAGAACATCAGGCAAAAGGGCGTCATCGTGATGGCCACCGATGCCACATATGCGCCATTCGAGTATTTCTCCAAGGACAACAAGATCATCGGATACGACGTCGACGTGTCCAATGCCCTGGGCGCAGTGCTTGGCCTCAAGGTGAAACACGTCAACGTGAAGTTCGCGAGCATCATCCCGGGCGTAATGGCCGGCAAATACGATTTCTCCATGTCGGCATTCAGCATCACCCCGAAGCGCAAGAAGGTCGTCGACTTCGTGGGTCCGTATGAAATGTCGGGGAGCAGCCTCGAGGTACCCAAGGGCAATCCGAACAAGCTGAGCATGGACGTCATGACGATGTGCGGCCACGCGGTCGGCGCCGAAGCCGGCACGACGCAGTCGGACGACTTCCTGCCGGAAATGTCCAAGGCCTGTACCGATGCGGGCAAGAAGCCGATCACCATCAAGACCTATGCCAACCAGAACGAGGCCAATCTCGCCATGATGAGTGGCCGCATCGTCGGCGTGCTGGCCGATTCCGGTCCCGCGGCCTACCAGGCACGCCTGTCCAAGGGCCGCTTCGAGTTGGCCCCGGGGCCGAGTTACAAGCCGGCGCCTTACGGTATCGTATTGCCGAAGAACTCGCCGCTCGAACCCGCCATGAAGGCCGCCCTGGCCGTCATCAAGAAGGACGGCACGCTCGACAAGCTGAAGGCAAAATGGTTGGGTACTGTCAAGACGAAAATGGGTAGTTAAACGCCGTTGACGGCAGCCAGTGGGGATACTGACGAGAATGAGCACAGTGAACGAAGGTACCACGCCCACATCGCCCGGTACCCCACTGGCGCAGACCAGAATCGTAAAGCAGCGCTATCCGGGGCGCTGGATCGCCGCCATCATCATTGCGATCATCGGACTCCGGTTTCTCTGGTCGATAATCACGAACGAGCATTTCGGATGGCATGTGGTGGGGCAATATCTCCTCCACATGTCCATTCTGCATGGATTGGCCATCACGATTTTCCTGACCATCATCGGCATGGCCATAGGAATTGTGCTTGGCGTCATTTTTGCGGTCATGCGGCTGTCCGACAATCCAGTCGTCAAAAGCGCCGCTTCCGCGTATATCTTCTTTTTCCGTGCCACTCCGCTGCTGGTGCAGTTGATTTTCTGGTACAACCTGAGCGCGCTGTACCCGATAATCACACTCTCCATACCCGGCCTGCACCTCAATGCCAATGAGCTGGTCACGCCGATGGTCGGCGCCATTCTCGGGCTGGGGCTGAATGAAGGGTCGTACATGTCGGAGATCGTGCGCTCCGGCATCATGTCGATCAGCACCGGCCAGCATGAGGCGGCCAGCGCGCTTGGCATGCGGCGGCTGCGGGTCATGTTCCGCATCGTCATTCCGCAGGCGATGCGCGTGATCATCCCGCCCACCGGAAACGAAGTGATCGGCATGCTCAAGAATACGTCCCTGGTGAGCGTGATGGCGGTACCGGAACTGCTGTATTCGTCCGAGCTCATTTACAGCCGCAATTTCCAGACCATTCCGCTGCTCATCGTGGCCAGTATCTGGTACATGGTGGCGACGGCCATCCTCAGCAGCGGCCAGTATTACATCGAACGCTACTACGCACGCGGCAACGTCGAGCTTCCGGAAACGCCGCTCCAGATGATCCGTCGCCGCCTTTTCTCGCGTGTCTGACAGGGAGGGAAACGTGGAAAACCGGAAACCATCTGGCGAGCGCATCAAAGCCGGGGAGCCGCTGGTTCGGGCGGTGGGCGTTTGCAAATCCTATGGCCACAACCCCTGCCTGAAGTCGGTCGACTTCGAGGTGCAGCCGGGTGAGGTGGCCTGCCTGATCGGACCGTCAGGCGCCGGCAAAAGCACCTTTCTCCGCTGCATGAACCACCTCGAGTCGATCAACAGCGGCATCATCTACGTGGATGGCGAGGTGGTCGGCTATCGTCAGCGCGGCGACAAACTGTATGAATTGAATGACCGTGAGGTGTGCAAGCAGCGCGAAAAGATCGGCATGGTGTTCCAGCATTTCAACCTGTTCCCGCACATGACGGTCATGGAAAACCTGATCGAGGCGCCGACGCGGGTATTGAAACAACACCGCAAGGAAGCCACGGATACCGCAACCAGGCTGTTGGACCGGGTTGGCCTGGCCGACAAGGCCAACGCCTATCCGCGCGAATTGTCCGGTGGCCAGCAGCAGCGCGTCGCCATCGCCCGTGCCCTGTGCATGCATCCGAAACTGATGCTGTTCGATGAGCCAACGTCGGCCCTTGATCCCGAGTTGGTCGGCGAGGTTCTCAAGGTAATGCAGGACCTTGCCGAATCAGGCATGACGATGATCGTGGTGACCCACGAAATGGGGTTTGCGCGGGACGTGTCCGACCGCGTGGTCTTCATGGCCGACGGCGAGATCGTCGAGAGCGGCCCCGCCAAGAGTGTCCTTTTGAATCCCCAGCACGAACGCACGCGCGCCTTTTTGAACGCCGTGCTTTGACGGTTTCGCACCGGGGCGACACAGGGGCCCGTGACACACGCAACGTCTTCAATTCGCAGTGCCGCCAGCCATGGGCCGGGCGGCGACGGTGTGTCGGTGTCGCACGTGCTGCAATGGGTCGCCCTGCTGGTGCTGGCGACATCGCCGCTTGCATACCCTGCCAGGCCTGCCATGGCGGCCATCATCAACCACTGCGTGAGTGCCACTGGCACGCCGGTGTTCACCGACCAGCCCTGCGCGACCCAGGACGCGCTGCCGGCAAGCGGCGCCGGCACGGCGACACCGGCGCCAACGCACCGTGGCCCGCGGTTTTGCGCACATGATCGCCCGACCCTGAAAAAGCGTGTTGCCGCGGCATTTGCGGACGACGACGTCAACGCACTCGCGGCACTCATGCTGTGGCACGACTACCGTGAACGCGATGCGGTGCATGTGTTGCAGCGCCTGTCGGACCTGGTGCAACAACCGGTGCTCGGCTTCGCCCGGGCCCCCGGTCCTCCCGACCTGGCGGATGACGTCGGGTTTCCAACCGACATCGCGCCGGCGAACGATGCCGGCGGCACGTCGGGAGCCGACGTCCTGCGCGTCGAACTGGCGAATGGCCCCCCATCACTCGCCATCTTTCCCGTGACCCACCGGGACGAATGCCTTTGGCTCGAACCGCCGGAAATTGCGCCATAAAGCGGCACAAACGGTACTCTTTCGGCGATCCACGCGGTAGGATGAGCGAACGTCGCGCCACCGGCACGATACATCGCGCGCAAGGCAACCCGAGTGCCCTGGCCGGGGCTGTACACGCCAATCCACATCATCAACAAAACGTACTGGAGTCACCTCATGGCACAAAGTTTTCCGGACTGGATCTGGCACAACGGCACGGTCAAGCCGTGGGCCGACGCCACCACCCATGTCATGGCGCATGCCCTGCATTACGGGTCGTCCGTTTTCGAGGGCATGCGCTGCTACAAGACGTCCTCGGGCAGCGTGGTGTTTCGCCTCGCCGACCACATCAAGCGGTTCTACAACTCGGCCAAGATCTACGACATCGACATCCCGTTCACGCCCGCGCAACTGACCACCGCCTGCCATGAGGTGGTGACGCGCAACGGGTTCGAACAGGCCTACATCCGCCCCATCGCCTTCCGTGGCCTGGGCGGGGTCGGGATCACCGCCGAATGCCCTGTCGACGTGGCGGTGGCAGCCCTCTACATGGGCGCCTATCTCGGCGAGGGCGTGCTGGAAAACGGCATCGATGCCTGTGTGTCGAGCTGGCAGCGTTTCGCGCCCAACACCATCCCGGCGGGCGCCAAGGCAGGTGGCAATTACCTCTCCGGCCAGCTGATTTCGCGCGAAGCCAAGCAACGCGGCTTCGCCGAAGGCATCGCGCTGGCATCCACGGGCCTGTTGAGCGAAGGCGCCGGTGAAAACCTCTTCATCGTCTTCGATGGCGTGATGCACACGCCGCCGATCAGTGCCTCGATCCTGCAGGGCATCACGCGCGATTCACTGATCAAGCTGGCGACCGATGCCGGCATCCGGGTCGTCGAACGGGACAT
>CAYOEF010000183.1:0-5579 GCA_964402805.1 uncultured Rhodanobacteraceae bacterium
CGGTCGAATTCAGGCGCGTGCGCTGGCCTCGACCACCTGTGCCAGCTTTCCGGCCACCGCGCGTGCCTCCTCGATGCCGGCAATCTCGACGGTCACGCGCACGACGGGCTCGGTGCCGGAAGGGCGCAGAACCACGCGGCCACGGCCTGCCAGTTCGCGGGTCACGCGCGAAAGCGCATCACGTACGGGAGCGCTGGTGACACAACGGTCGCGGTCGACCACGGGTACGTTGAGGGTGATTTGCGGCAGCTTTTCAAGTGCGGACAGGGCCTGGGCGATGGTCTCCCGGCGACCGACCAGCAGTTCCAGCACGGCTAGGGCACTGACGATCCCATCTCCCGTGCTGGCGCGGTCCATGCACAGGATGTGGCCGGAGGTTTCGCCGCCAAGATTGCCGTCCTCCACCTTCAGTTGTTGCAGGACATAGCGGTCGCCCACCTTGGCGCGCACCAGCTGGATGTCGAGGTCGGCGAGCGCCTGCTCCAGGCCGTAATTGCTCATCACGGTGCCGACGACGGGGCCCTCGAGGGTGCCACGCGCGCGCCAACCCCGGGCCAGGATGTACAGCAGGTCGTCGCCATCGACCAGGCGCCCGTGTGCATCGGCCATCACGACGCGGTCGCCATCGCCATCGAAGCAGATGCCGGCATCGGCGCCCTGTCGTACCACGGCCCCGCACATGGCCTCGGGATGCATGGAGCCGACACCATCGTTGATGTTGAAGCCGTCGGGCTCGGTCCCGATGGTCACCACCTCGGCCCCCAGTTCGGCGAACACCTTGGGCGCCACCTGGTAGGTTGCGCCGTGCGCGCAGTCCAGGACCAGCTTCAGGCCGTGCAGGTTGAAGTCTTCCGGCAGCGTGGATTTGCAGTATTCGACGTAACGGGCGTTGGCGTCGTTGACGCGCCGGGCCTTGCCAAGCTCGCGGGAGGACACGGTGCGAAAGTCGGCATCGACCTCGCGTTCGATCGCCATTTCCAGTTCATCGCCCAGCTTTTCGCCATTCGACGAGAAGAACTTGATGCCGTTGTCCGCGTGCGGGTTGTGCGATGCGCTGATGACGATGCCGGCATCGGCACGCAGGCTGCGCGTGAGCATGGCCACGGCCGGGGTCGGCATGGGCCCGACCAGCACGACGTTGGCGCCGGCTGCGACCAGCCCGGCTTCCAGCGCGGACTCGAACATGTAGCCGGACACGCGCGTGTCCTTGCCGACCAGCACTGTTGCGCGATTGCCATTGCGGGCCAGCGCAACACCAGCCGCGCGGCCAAGGCGCAGGACGAACTCGGCGGTGATGGGCCAGTTGCCGACCTTGCCCCGGATGCCGTCGGTTCCGAAATATTTCTTGTTCATCGAAAGTCTTCGTGATTCAGCGGCCGCCAAGGGGAGCGCGGCCCGGAATGGTCAATCGCGGGGAGTCAATCGTCATCATCGTCAGGCCACACCGGCGCGGCGCGGGATGTGGGCGGCGACGGCCGGTCGCCTTCGTGCACGGCCTGCCACACCGCCAGGGCGCTGCGCGTGGCGGCCACGTCATGCACGCGCACCACGGCGGCACCACGCTGCACGGCAATCAATGCAGCGGCAATCGAACCTGGGACACGTTCGCCGGCGTTGCGGCATCCGGTGAGGGCACCGATCGAGCTCTTGCGCGACAGACCAACGTAGATGCCGGCGGCAAGATCACGCAATGTGTCCAGCGCGCGCAGCAGCGCCAGGTTGTGTTCCAGCGTCTTGCCGAAACCGAACCCCGGATCCACCATCACCCGGCGCTTGTCGATGCCGGCCATTTCGCAGGCAAACACGCGCTCGGCGAGGAACTGGTGAACTTCCTTCACCACGTCGTCGTAATGCGGGTTGGCCTGCATGCTGCGTGGCTCGCCCTGCATGTGCATCAGGCACACCGCGGCGCCGGTCGCGGCGGCGGCATCGAGGGCGCCATCGCGACGCAAGGCGTATACGTCGTTGATCATGCCCGCACCGGCGGCGACCGCCGCGCGCATGACGCCGGGCTTGGAGGTATCCACCGCGATCGGGATATCCAACGCATGCGCAAGGCGTTCGATGACGGGTATCACCCGCGCCAGTTCCTCGGCTTCCGACACGTCGGCGGCGCCGGGGCGTGTCGACTCGCCGCCCACGTCGATCATGTCGGCACCTTCCTCGGCCATGTGCAGACCGTGCGCAACCGCCGCCTCGAACGTGGCATGTTCGCCGCCGTCGGAAAACGAATCCGGCGTCACGTTGAGGACACCGACGATGCGCGGACGATCGAGGTCGAGCGCGCGTTCCCCGCAACGGATCGACGGCACGGGGATCGAGAACGCATTCATGTGCGGATGTGTCCTCCCAGCTCACCCATGAAGCGGCGGTAGTAGACCAGTTCCTCGATGGAATCGCGGATGTCGCTCAACGCGGTGTGCGCGGTGTCCTTGTGGTGGCCTTCATACACCGTCGGCGCCCAGCGGCGCGCCAGTTCCTTCACCGTCGAAACGTCCAGGTGGCGGTAGTGGAAATAGCGCTCCAGGTGGGGCATCTGCCGATGCAGGAAACGCCGGTCCTGGCAGATGGTGTTGCCGCACATCGGCGACTTGCCGGCCGGCACCCAGCCCGCCAGAAAATCGAGCGTACGCTTTTCGGCTGCCGCATGATCGACGTCCGATGCCAGGACCCGATCCCACAGGCCCGACTTGCCGTGCTGGTTGCGGTTCCATTCGTCCATGCGCAGCAGGCGCGCCTCGTCGTGGGCGATGGCCAATACCGGACCTTCGGCCAGGATATCGAGATTACCGTTGGTCACGATGGTGGCAATCTCCAGGATCGAGTCGTGATCCGGATCGAGACCGGTCATCTCCAGATCGATCCAGATCAGGTTGTCATCGTGCACGGTGGCCATGGTGTCTCCTGCTAGCGTCGCAAAGTGTAGCAGCCGCAAACCGCATGAACCCTGAGCATTTCGCGGCCCGGCATGGGCATGTCATCATGCCGCGATGAATGAGCCCACGTTTTTCTGGCACGACTACGAGACCACCGGCGCCGATCCCATGCGCGACCGCGCGCTGCAGTTCGCCGGCATGCGTACGGGCATGGATCTCGAGCCCATCGACGACCCGGTCATGCACTATTGCCAGCCCGCCACCGATTGCCTGCCACATCCGGCGGCGACCCTCATCACCGGCATCACGCCGCAGCAAGCGCAACGCGACGGCCTGATCGAGGCCGACTTCACCGCACGCGTGAACGAGCAACTGGCCCGGCCCGGCACCTGCGGCGTGGGTTTCAATTCGCTGCGCTTTGACGACACCCTGACGCGACATCTGCTGTACCGCAATTTTTACGACCCTTACGCCCGTGAATGGCAAAACGGCAACAGCCGCTGGGACATCATCGACCTGGCGCGCATGTGTCACGCCTTGCGTCCGGACGGCATCGAGTGGCCGACCCGCGACGACGGCACGCCAAGCTTCCGACTGGAGGATCTGGCCACGGCCAACCACCTGGACCAGCAGCACGCCCACGATGCCTTGTCCGACGTGGAAGCTACCGTCGCGCTGGCGCGTCTGCTGCGCCGACACCAGCCACGCCTGTGGGACTGGTACTTCGCACTGCGTCGCAAACGGACCGCCCTGGATTTGCTGGACATCGCCAACATGACGCCGCTGCTGCACGTATCATCGCGTTATGCGGCAAGCCACGGCTGCCTCGCCATGATCATGCCGCTGGCCATGCACCCCACGCGCAACACCGAAGTCATCGTGGCCACGCTGGACCGGGACCCGGACGACCTGATCCGCCTCGACCCCGACGCCATCGCCGACCGCCTGTTCACGCCGCGCGCCGACCTGCCCGAGGACGTGGAGCGCGTAGGGCTGCGTACCGTGCACGTCAACCGCTCCCCCGCGCTCGCTCCGCTGTCGGTGCTGAAAGGAACGGATACCTCGCGCATTGCCTTCGACGTGACGCAATGCCTCGAATACGCCGCACGCCTGCGCCAGGTCGACGGACTGGCGACCAAGGTGCGCAGGGTATACGACACGCACGCGGACACACCAGCCGCCGACGACGTGGACTGGGCGCTCTACGACGGATTCCTGCCCGACGCCGATCGCCACTTGCTGGACGAGGTACGCGCCACGCCGCCCGACCAGTTGCGCGCGCACCTGCCATTTCACGATGCGCGTTACCCCGAGCTCCTGTTCCGTTACCGTGCCCGCAACTGGCCGGCCACGCTGAACCCTGACGATCTCACGCGCTGGGAGTGCTGGCGGGCCGGGCGCCTGACGCACGAGTCGCATCCCAGCCTGCTCACACTGGCCAGCTATTTCGCCTGCATCACCGCACTACGTACAGAACCAGGCCACAGTGGACGCGACTTTGCCCTGCTGGACCAACTGGAAGCCTGGGGGCGGCAGCTCGAAGCGGGTCTCGGCAACGCGCCGGGTGACGACATGTAGAATCTGCGCCATGTCGCGCTCGTATTTTTCACCCGCCACCTTCCGCTTCCTGCGCCAACTCGATCGCCACAACAACCGCGAGTGGTTCCACGCCCACAAGGATCAATACGAGAAGGTGGTGCGTGGTCCGTTCCTCGCGCTGATCGGCGACCTGCAGGAACCCCTGGCCGCGCTCAGCCCGCACTATCGGGCCGACCCGCGCAAAGTCGGCGGGTCGATGTTTCGCATCCATCGCGACACGCGCTTTTCCCGCAGTAAGCTGCCCTACAAGCCATTTGCCGGCGCGCGCCTGTTCCACGAACGCCGCCGCGAAATCGCCGCCCCTTCGTATTACCTGCACATTGCACCCAACGGCTGCTTTGCCGGCGGCGGCCTGTGGCATCCCGAATCGCACACGCTGCGCAACATCCGCCATTTCATCGTCGACAACCCGGCGGCATGGAAACACGCCACCCAAAATGACACCTTCCGCGAACACTTCGCGTTCTGGGGCGAATCGCTGAAACGCCCACCACGCGGCTTCGAACCGGACCACGAACTCATCGACGACCTGAAACGCAAAAGCTACGCCGCCGGCGAAGATTTCAGCGACGAACTGGCCTGCTCGACCCGACTTTACGACTTTGTTGTGGCCACCTTCGAGCGCATCACTCCCATGATCGATTATCTGTGTGCGGCACAGAATCTGGAGTTTTGACGGGACACCGCAATCTTCTCCGATAGCTCGACCTGCGCGTGCCCAGCGGCATCGGCATCGGATTGCAATTTCCCACCATAAATTCTCTATCGGCGTATCTCCCGCGCGACGGATGTCTTGTCCCGCCTGGTGGCAGGAGGGCGTCGTCTCACATGAGGCCTCTCAAAACTGTCGCGAACTGCTCCAGCGCGGCTTCCAGATCGGCGGCGATTTCGGTGGCAATCACGCCCGGTGGAGATGCAGGTAAAAAAACCACCGCCGACAGCGAGCTTATGGGGGGTTGTCGTGTGGCGCAACCTTGTGGACAACCAAGGTGGTCAAGCGAGCGCGCAACGTTCGATGGGCGCGGGATGTGGAGGCCAGGGTCGGAATTGAACCGGCGTACACGGCTTTGCAGGCCGCTGCATAACCACTCTGCCACCTGGCCA
>CAYOEF010000184.1:0-5564 GCA_964402805.1 uncultured Rhodanobacteraceae bacterium
CTTGCCCTTGCGCTTGACCTTGACCGAGTCGATGGTCGGGCTGTGGCTCTGGAACACGCGTTCCACACCGACGCCATGCGAAATCTTGCGCACCGTGAACGCGGAGTGCAGGCCGCGGTTGCGTATGCCGATGACGACGCCTTCGAAGGCCTGCACGCGCTCGCGCGTACCCTCGGTCACCTTCACGTTGACCACGACCGTGTCGCCCGGGCCAAAGTCCGGCAGCTGGCGGGTCGCCTGCTCCGCTTCGAATTGTTCAATGATCTTGTTCATGGCACACACCACCCATTGGTTGCACTCGCGGCCCGGTAGGCCTCAAGCCTGTTGTACCGCGAAGTACTCGCGGCGGAATTCATCCAGCAAAACACGTGACTCGACATCCAGCGCGCATCGCGCCAGCAGGTCCGGCCGCCGCAGCCAAGTCCGTCCCAGCGTCTGCTTGCGGCGCCAGCGCCGGATTGCCGCGTGGTCACCCGACAGCAGCACCTCGGGCACCGTACCCAGCGCATCGACGACCGGACGCGTGTACTGCGGCCAGTCGAGCAGGCCGTCGGAAAACGAATCCTGCACGGCAGACCCGGCATCATGCAGCGCACCGTCCTGCAAACGGCCCACGGCGTCGATCATCACCGCCGCGGCCAACTCCCCGCCGGAGAGCACGTAGTCGCCAATGGACAACTCCTCGTCGACCTCGTGCGCCAGCAGGCGCTCGTCCACTCCTTCGTACCTTCCGCACAGCAGGGCCAGGCTGGGCATCGATGCCAGTTCCCCCACCCGCCGCTGTGTCAGCCGCGCTCCCTGCGGACTGAGATAGACCACATGTACCGGCCGGTCCGTCGACTGCCGTATCGCCGCCAGGGCGGCGCGCAACGGATCGATCATCATCACCATCCCGGGACCGCCGCCAAACGGGCGTGCGTCCACGGTACGGTAATTGTCGTTCGCATAGTCGCGCGGGTTCCATGTGCGTACGTCAAGCAATCCCTGCCGACACGCACGCCCGACTACGCCAACGTCGGCGCACTGCGCCAGGAAGTCCGGAAACAATGTAACGACATCGATTCGCATGTGATACCACTCCGAAACCGACCGCAGTCGCAGTCAGAAATCCGGATCCCAATCGACGCGGATACACCCGGCTTCCATGTCCACTTGCCTTACATACTGTCCGGACACGAACGGGACCAGATGCTCGCGCCCTTTGCCACGTACCACCAGAACATCGTTCGCGCCCGTTTCAACCAGATGGCTGACGTGGCCAAGGACGGTGCCGCCGACCGTGACCACCAGCAAACCCTCCAGATCGGTCCAGTAGTACGAACCATCACCTGGCGGCGGCAGCACGGAACGCGCGACCAGGATATCCGTATCCACGAGCATGGCGGCCTGGTCCCTGTCATGCACGCCAGGCAGTTGCGCCACCAGTCCCTTGCCCTGCTTCCTGCCCCGTACCCCGGTTACCCTGCCTGGCGCGGGTTCAAGCTGCCACGGCTGGTAATCGAAGATACGCTCACGCGGCTCGGTCCAGGATTCCACCTTGACCTCGCCATGCACACCAAAAACCCCGACGATGCGCCCGACGGGCACGCGTCGCGTGGGGTCGCTCACATTCAGGCGGCCTGTTCCCGCGCTTCCGGCGGCTGCCGCGACGCTTCCTTGAGCAGGGCACGCACCTTGTCGCTCAACTGTGCGCCCTTGGCGACCCACGCGTTGGCCTTTTCCACGTCGACGACAAGGCGCTTGTCCGAGCCCGCGGCGACCGGGTTGTAATAGCCCAGGCGCTCGATGTAGCGGCCATCGCGACGACTGCGCTGGTCGGCAACCACGATGTGATAGAACGGGCGGCCCTTGGCACCGCCACGAGCCAGACGAATTCGAACCATAAGCTTGAAACTCCGAGTTGTCGCATGCACGCCGCGACTTGCGACTCGTGCGCGATAAACCGTGCATTTTAGGGGAAACACAGGAACAACGGAAGGCCGCATTTGCCGTGCGCCGTCATCTTTGACGTTTGCCACGCATGGCCGATCGAAGGCTGGTCCGTTGGCGGCGCGCATTGTACATGAAAGAATGCCGCCATGGCCCGCAACACGCATACACACCGGGCCCTCGTCGGGTGACTTGTATCAGGCGCCCCCGGCGATGATGGCCTACACTGTCTCCCTTCCCGATGCGTACCCGGCGACAGGGCGTGCAATGCGTACATTCGAAGACAACGACGGCCGGCGCTGGCAAGCCGCGCTGCTCAATGCATCCTACGGCAACATCATGCTCGTATTCAGTCCGCTCGTGGGCGACGGGGTTCGCCAGCAACTGCTGGATGCCGAGAATCTCAACCAGGCCGAGGCCAATCTCGATGCCATGGACGACGATGCGCTGCGTGCCATGCTCGACCAGGCGCAAGCCTGGCAACCTGGCGCGGGCGTGTTCTGACGTCAGGGCACGGTGAACGACACCACCAGTCCCACCAGGGACGACACCAGCATGACGAGCACCAGCGCACGGTAACCGCGACGCAACCACCCGGCCTCGCCGCCGCGTGCATGCAACGCAAACCACAGCATGGCCGCGGCAAACAGCACGGTACCTGCCACGACGGTGGCAAAGCTGTCCAGCAAGGTCCCGGCGATGACGCCGGCATTGCCAAGGTTGAGTACGAGCCACTGCCCGCTGATGGCGCGGGCCGACGGTCGCTTGACGGCGAGCCGGGCCTGGCCGACACCAAGCGCGTACTGGACCACCCCCACGATCAGCACCAGATACGCCACCATCCACACCAGGTGTTCGGTCGGGTGGTAGGCAATGGCCGCCGCGATGATGCCCGCGGCGATGATCGCGGCCGTTCCGAAGGCCGCAAATGGCATGGAAATATCACGCACGACCATGGCGCGGATCAGCAGCGCAACGAGCGCATCGTTTGCGCGGACTCGCGGATGGCATCGAGGACGGCGCCCTTGTCCAGGCCCACGTTGTCGTGGTCCAGTACCCGCTCGGCGCGGTAACTGGAGCGGACGAGCGGTCCTGACACGGCTTCCAGGAAGCCCTTGGACAAGGCCAGGTCACGATAGGCGTGGAATTCTTCCGGACTGACGAAGCGCTGCACTGGCAGGTGGTTCTTCGTCGGGCGCATGTACTGGCCCATGGTGACCACGTCCACGTCGGCCGCGCGCATGTCGTCGAGGGCCTGTTCGATTTCCGCGTCGGTCTCGCCCAGGCCAAGCATCAGACTGGTCTTGGTGATGGTGTCCGGCGCGTGGCGCTTGGCGAACTTGAGCACATCGAGGGTTTGCTCGTAACCGGCACGCGGGTCACGCACGGGATGCGTGAGGCGACGCACGGTTTCCAGATTCTGCGCATAGGTGGCAAGCCCGGCATCGAGGACGGTGGCGACGTGCTCGTGCACGCCCTGGAAGTCAGGGGTCAGCGCCTCCACGGCGGTTTCCGGGGTGCGCTGGTGGATGGCGCGAATGCAGGCCGCGTAGTGCGCCGCACCAAGGTCCGGCAGGTCGTCGCGATCGACCGAGGTCAGGACGACGTACTTGAGGCCCATCAGTGCCACCGCATCGGCCACACTCAGGGGTTCCATCGGATCCAGCCAGCCGTGCGGGTTGCCGGTGTTCACGGAACAGAACTTGCAGGCCCGCGTGCACACCGAACCCATGAGCATCAGGGTCGCCGTGCCGCGCTCCCAGCACTCGGCGATGTTGGGGCACTTGGACTCCGCGCATACGGTTTGCAGCTTGTGCGAGGTGACGATGTCCAGTATCTGGTGATACTTCGCGCCGCGTGGCAGGCGCACGCGCAACCACGGCGGCTTGCGCTGGGCGTCGGGGATGGCACTGTTCGCATTGGGCTTGATGCCGTCAAGGACGGCCCGTGTCCCCTGCGGGCTCACGAATTTGCTTCCGGATACCGGTCGGGAGGTGCTCGCAGAATCGCTCATGGTGACCTTACCGTATGGACAATGCACACGACGCGCAGCAGCGGTCATTGTAGCGGGCCGCCGGATTCCTGTCCCGGGCGTGCGACAGTTGTCGCGCGCCGGGACCGCCCTCCAGCCGCTCAGCCCGCGCCCTGCAGCCAGGCCAGTTCGGCCTCGGCGAAACCGGCACGCCGCCGGGCCTCGAGGTTGAACGGCCCGCGCGGCACGGTGCGCATGTAACGGCGCACCAGCGCGCGGAACGTCGCCTCGGGCTCGGTCCCGTCGCGCGCGCAACACCACCGGAACCAGCGCGTGCCGGCCTCCACGTGGGCCACTTCCTCGCGCAGGATCACTTCCAGCACCGCCACCGTGTCCAGGTCGCCTGCCGCCTCGAAACGCTGGATCATGCCGGGCGTGACGTCCAGTCCGCGGGCTTCCAGTACGCGCGGCACCAGGGCCATGCGTGCGGTGACGTCGTGCGCTGTCTTGCGCGCCATTTCCCAAAGCCCGTCGTGGGCATCGAAGTCGCCGTAGGCGAAACCCATGCCGGCCAGGCGACGGCACACCAGTTCGAAATGCCGGGCCTCGTCGCGGGCCACGCGTGCCCAGTCGCGATAGTATGCATCGGGCATGCCGCGAAAGCGGTACACGGCATCCCAGGCAAGGTTGATCGCATTGAATTCGATGTGCGCCACCGCATGGACCAGTGCCGCACGTCCCTGCGCGCTGCCCGGCGAGCGTTTCGGCAAGTTCCGTGGATGCACCAGCCGCGGCCGTGGTGGCCGACCGGGCCAGTCGGCGGCGTCTGGATCACGCACGTCAGGTTCATGTGCGTCAGGATCGGGGGTCGCGCGCCCTTCCTGTACTGCTTGCCATGTCTCACGGGTCAGGCGCACCTTGGTGGCCGGATCCGGACAGTCGAGGCAGTGCCTGGCGGCGGCGAAAAGGCTCATGCCCGGGGAACCGGTTGCCGGGAAGTCGTCACCCATCGGTTCCTAGGCGGTACGGCGTCGTACCCGGGCCTCGTCCGAGCGCAGCAATTCGATCTGCGCCAGATAGGTCGGATCGACCCCGGTGACGTACTTGCCGGAGAAACAGGACGTATCGAACTGGCGCAGCGACGTATTGCCTTCGAGGACCGCCTCCTCGAGATCGGCCAGGTCCTGATAGATGAGGCGATCAGCGCCCAGCAGCTCCCGCACCTGCTCGACGGAACGTCCGGCCGCCACCAGTTCCGATGCGGCCGGCATGTCGATCCCGTACACGTTCGGATAGCGCACGGGCGGTGCCGCCGAGGCGAAGTAGACCTTGTTGGCGCCGGCCTCGCGTGCCATCTGGATGATCTGCCGCGAGGTGGTGCCACGCACGATCGAATCGTCTACCAGGAGCACGTTCTTGCCCTTGAATTCAAGGTCGATGGCGTTGAGCTTGCGGCGCACGGAACGCATGCGCTCACTCTGCTCGGGCATGATGAAGGTCCGCCCGATGTAACGGTTTTTCACGAAACCCTCGCGATACGGTCGTCCCAGTACGAGCGCCAGCGTGCTGGCCGCCGTGCGTGAAGTGTCGGGAATGGGGATGACCGAATCGATGTCGTGGTCGGGCCACTCGCGCAGGATCTTCTCGCCCAGCTTTTCGCCCA
>CAYOEF010000185.1:0-5556 GCA_964402805.1 uncultured Rhodanobacteraceae bacterium
CGGCCCGTGGGGTCGGCGGTGCCGGAGGTGACATAGCGCCAGAACGTGGCCCAGTCGTCTACCGGGCCGGTGGCGTCCAGTGCCGGCAGATTGCCGAAATCGTCAAACTGGAAACCACCGGAAAGGCCGGGATGGTAGGCCCACCATGCGCCAGCCAGCAGCAGGGCCAGCAGCAGGGCAACGGCAAGGGATCGGCGGGCGGTGGGCATCGGTTGGCATGGTACGCGGTTTTCGGCCGAAATCGACTCAAAAAAAGAGGGCCGCCTGGGGCGGCCCTGAAAGACAGGAATTGAAGTGGTGAAATCAGGAGGCTCACCTTTACCTGTCGTAATTACTTTCGGCAGCTTGACGGTAGGTACTTGGGTAGCACGGTGCTCTTCGTGCACGTCCAAGATATCGAACCACCGTTGGTCACTGCGCTGAGAACAACGGTCTTGTTGCTACCAGTGATCGCATCATTCGCTTGCTTACCAAACGTAGCTACGATTTGACCCGGCGTACCAGACACATCAACCTGTGCGACGTATTTGCCAGTAATACTAGTATTCTTCGCGAGTCCCGCTGAACTGTTATTCTTCGGGAAATGGCCCTTGTTGGCGTAGAACTCCGATAACGCAACCTTTGCACCGTCCGTCAACGTCATACCTTCAGACACCTGTGCCCTGATCACGTAATTCTGATACGCCGGAATTGCAATCGCCGCCAAGATCGCGATGATTGCAACGACGATCATCAATTCGATCAGGGTAAATCCTTGCTGTACCGATTTCATGCTGCTTCTCCTCTCCCCAAATGGTGGTTGATGCGTGCATCAAGAATGTGTACCCCCGGGATTTCGTCCATGCCGGGTCGCGCAGAGCGATGGAGGCCGACGGGAGTGTGATCCCTTGCATCGAAAGTCATGCACACGCCGTGCCAATTTGGTTAAACAAGTACTAAATGGTATGTAACACGTTGTCGTACAAGCTATTATTGGTTTGGTCACCCAAACCGCACGGCATGGGCCGCACGACGGCGGCACGGCGCAATGTGACGCTGTGCGTCACGTCCAAATGTGACGCTGTACGTCACATTGCGGCCTACATGTCGATTTTCCGCACGGTTGCGCCGGCCGCCTGGTAGGCGCGCCAACGGGTTCGCGAGCCGCTGCGCGAGGCGGGATCGGCCGGGACCACTTCGAGTACGCGTTCGACCGGATCGGTCACCGGCGCGTCACGCAGGTTGATGACGAGCGGGCGCGGGGGCATGGCGATGCCGGGCGCCACGATGACGACCGGATCATCGGCAGGTTCGTGGCCGGTTGCCACCGCATGCGCCACGAACGCATCCGCGTCGAAGGCCCACAGAAGCTCGTCGAGTTCCCCGGCCTGCGCCGCATCACGCGCCAGGATCGTCACCGGCTGGCCGCTGTCCAGCGCCTTTTGCGCCAGGTGGCAAACCAGCAGCAAGGGCTGTTCACGGAAGCGCGGCTGGTCGATGAGGTAGAAGTCGGCACGCATGATGGGAGTTCAGTGTGGCTTGGCCGCTGAAACGCGCCGCCAGTCTACATGCAGGCCGCCCGCGGCGGTGTGCCCGTACCACTACACCGCGCGCGTAACCCTGCCTGTGACAGGCTACACTGGCGCTTTCGCCTCGCCGCCATCCGACAAGACGCCCATTCCCGCATGCTGCGCATTCTCGATCGTTACATCCTGCGCGAGCTGACCGGCAACGTGCTGGCCATCGTGGTGGTCCTGCTGGTGGTGATGGCCGGCGGCACCTTCGCCCAGGTGTTGCAGCAGGTCGCATCCGGTGGATTCCCGGCCAGCATCATGTTCGACGTGCTGGGCCTCAACATGCTTGCCGTCACCGCCGGCGCGCTGCCGCTGGCGCTGTTCTTGGGCATCCTGATGGGCCTGGGACGCCTGTACCACGACAGCGAAATGCACGTGCTGGCGGCCTCCGGCATGGGCCGGCGCGGCATCGCCAAGCCGGTCGCCATGCTGGGCATTCCCGTCGCCATCGTGGTCGGGCTGTTGTCGCTGTGGCTGGGGCCGTGGGCCAGTCGTACCTCGGACCAGATGGTGACCACGGCCAACCACTCGGTGCTGGCGGCGGGCCTGGAACCGGGCCGCTTCACCGCCATACCCGGCCGTGGCGGCACGCTGTTCGTGGATACGCTGAGTCCCGACGGCACGCGCCTGGGCAAGGTGTTCGTGTTTCGCCAACTGGCCGGAACGGACAAGGCGCCGCCGGCCGTGCAGGTGATTACCGCCGCGCGCGGGCGCCTTTATGCCGGCTCGCAGGGCGGTCGGCGCTATCTGGCGTTGATGGATGGCTGGCAATACAAGCTGCCGCAGGGCGCCGACGACTGGAGCCGCATGCAGTACCAGGAAAACGACCTGGCCCTGGCCCCGGTGGCGCCGACCGACGACAACCAGCCGGGTGACGTGGATTCGGGCACGCCCACGGCGACGCTGTGGCATGCCGACGGCGCGCAGGCGCGGGCGGAAATGGCCTGGCGCGTGGCGGCGCCGATGGCCACCCTGGTGCTGATGCTGCTGGCGCTGCCACTGTCGCGGCAGGCCCCGCGCGAGCCGCGCTATGGCCGCGTGATGATCGCCGTGCTGGCCTATTTCCTGTATTTCAGCCTGCTTTCGCTGGCGCGTTCGCTGATCGGGCAGGACAAGGTGCACAACAGTGCGCTGGTGTGGGCGCTGCACCTCATCGTGGCGGCAGCCAGCGCCTGGTTCTTCTGGCGCCAGTACGCGCCGCGCAAGGTCCGCGGGGCCGGCGCATGAGCTTTTCCGGGCCGGTCATGAAGCGTGCCGACCGCCTGATAGGGGCCAGCGTGGTGGCCATGGTGGTGATCGTGTGGGTGGTGCTGGTGGGCTTCGACACGCTCACGCACCTGCTGCGCGAACTGGGCGACGTGGGCAAGAACGGCTACAGCTTTGCCGACGCGGTGATCTACATCGCCTGGACGCTGCCCCGGCGCATGTACCAGTGGTTTGGCAATGCCGCCCTGATCGGCTCGCTGCTGGCGCTGGGCGGGCTGGCCACGCGCGGCGAACTGACGGCCCTGCGCGCGGCCGGCATGTCCAAGCTGCGTATCGTGGGGTCGGTGATATTGACGCTGGCGGTGATGACGGCGGCGGTGATGGCGCTCGGCGAGACGCTTGCCCCCTACGGCGCGCGCCAGGCGCAGGCCGTGCAGTTGCGCGTGCACGCGGCCAACCTGGGCATGACCACGGACAGCGGATTCTGGGCGCGTGACGGGGACAGCATCGTCAACGCCAAGCGCGTGCTGATCGTGCGCGACGGCCAGCGCACCGAGGTGCGGCTGGCGGACGTGCGCGTGTTCACCTTTGCCAGCGACGGGCAACTCACGCGCTATGTACATGCCGATGGCGCCACCACCGGCGAGGGCGGCAAATGGACCCTGGAACAGGCACGCGTCAGCCGGCTCGATGCCAGCGGCGTGCACAGCCATGAGGCAAAAAGCATGGCCTGGAGCACGCATCTTGATGCCACGGTATTGAAGCAGTCGGTGATCCACCCCGAGTACCTGTCGATGGTGGATCTGCACCGCAACATCCAGTACCTGACCCGCAACCACCAGAATGCCGTGCCCTACGCCAAGGCGTTCTGGGCACACGCGTTCTACCCGGTCAACGTGCTGGTGCTGATCATCTGCGCGCTGCCGTTCGCCTTTGGCGCCTTGCGTTCCGGCGGGCTTGGCAAGCGCATCTTCCTGGGCGTGGTGCTGGCCCTGGTGTGGTATTTCCTGCAGCAGGGGCTGGTCAGCGTGGGCATCGTCTACGGCATGCCGGCATGGTTTGCCGAACTGCTACCGGCCATGGCCCTGGTGATCGTGGCGGCGGTGTATTTCCGGCGCTATGGGTAGGAGCCTGACGCTCGATGGTGATGGGGGCACGGCACGCCGTGCCCCTACGCCGCGTAGTTGAGGTGGCGAATTGCACGCGTGGGTTTTGTTGGGGCACGGCACGCCGTGCCCGTACGAAATCCCGCGTGGGGGGACCGCGGTGTGCGTCACACGCCCAATGCGCGTACGGGCACGGCGTGCCGTGCCCATGGGGGCTGGGAAGGTGTCACGGATACGCCCGTGAGCGCGATCAACCGGGTTTTCCGCGCCGCCGCCGTTTTTGCCTGATCGGCCGGATCCGGATCACCTCGGTACCGGCCGCGACGTCGTGCAGCGCCCGTCGGCGCCGGTCGAACACGCATGCGCCGAACAGCACCACCCATGCGGCCAGTACGGCATAAAGGGTCGTGCGCAGGGATGTCACATGATGCAGCGCCAGCAACGGCACGGGCAGGGACACGATGGCCGCGCGCAGCAGCGCCGCCGGCAGGCGCACGGGGTCGCCGTCGGCCCGGCGCAGATAGGCGCGCCACGGGCGCATGCCGAGCGTCTGTCCGCCGCGCAACCACGACACCACGAAGTACGCCACCACCACCAGATATTGCACGACCTGGTACCACCACGGCGCGCCACCGCGGCCCATCTGCTGCAATTTGCCCAGCGTGGCCGCCTGGCAGATCATGCCCACCACCATCACGATGGCCACCACGGCCACCAGGTCGTATACGAGGGCGGCCAGGCGCTGCCACACTGGCGCCGGGCGTGTTTCGACGGTGGGGCTGGCGGCGTCGGAAAGGGTGGCGGGGGTCATGGCCATGCTTGCAAGCGGTCGCGGTGGACGGCAGCATCAATGCATGCCGCCTGGAAAAGCCATTATTGCCGATGTCGACCGCGCCAGCGTGGAAGCGTTCCTGGAGCGGATCTGGGCGGAGGATGGCCTGTCCGACCGCACGCTCGACGCCTACCGCCGCGACCTGTTGTCGCTGGCCGGTTGGCTGGGCGCACGCGGACAGGGTCTGGCGCAGGCCGACGGTGCCGATCTTTCCCGCTACCTTGGCGAGATGGGCGGCGCCGCGCGTTCGATGGCGCGCCGGCAAACCGCGATGCGGCGGTTTTATGCCGACCGGGTACGCACCAGTCCGGGAGCGCAGGACCCCACCTTGCGCCTGCACCGGCCACGCCTGCCGCACAGCTTGCCCAAGGCGCTGGCCGAGCGTGAGGTGGAAGGGCTGTTGCAGGCGCCCGACGTGGCCACCCCGCTCGGACTGCGCGACCGGGCCATGCTGGAACTCATGTACGCGAGCGGCCTGCGCGTGTCCGAACTGGTCAACCTGCCGCTGGGCGGCCTCAATCGCCGCCAGGGCGTGCTGCGGGTGACCGGCAAGGGCAGCAAGGAACGCCTGGTCCCCGTGGGCGAGGAAGCGCTGGACTGGATCGAGAAGTACCTGCGGGACGCGCGCCCCGCGCTGGCACGCGGACAGCTTGCCGACGCGCTGTTCCTGTCCAACCGCGGTCGCGCGATGAGCCGGCAGATGTTCTGGATTCTGGTCAAGCGTTATGCGGTGCGCGTGGGCATCAACGCCAGGCGCATCTCGCCGCACGTGCTGCGGCATTCCTTCGCCACGCATCTTCTCAACCACGGCGCCGACCTGCGCTCGCTGCAGATGCTTCTGGGCCACAGCTCGCTCAGC
>CAYOEF010000186.1:0-4816 GCA_964402805.1 uncultured Rhodanobacteraceae bacterium
GATGCAACTGCGCGGGTAGGGGCACGGCGTGCCGTGCCCTCAAGCCGTGCCCGACCCTGCTCGCCGACGCGACCCCGCCACGCCATTTCCCCGGCAGGCGCCGCCTCAGCCCATCAATGCATTGACCCGGGCGGCGCAGATGAAATCGTTCATCGACAGGCCACCCACGTCGTGGGTTGACCAGGTCACCCGGCAGTGGCCGTAGCCGGCCTCGAGATCGGGGTGGTGGTTCTCGCGGTTGGCCATGTAGCCGACGGCGTTGATGAACCCGAGTGTATGGTGGAAATTCCTGAATTTGAAATCCCGGCTGATGGCCTCGTCGCCAGGGGCGAATTCCCAGCCGTCGAGCAGGGCAAGCAGGTGTTCTGCGTCGGCGCGGCCGATCCGGTCCTTGTCGCCCTTGCGTGGTGTGCAGTGCGCCGCGGCCAGTTCGTCGAATGTCATGATGCAAGCACGTTTGCGATGGGGCCTCCAAGCGTCCCGCGCGCGCCGGCAAATGTCAAAGAAAGCGTGGACGCCGTACCTTTCCGACACGAGTCGGGCTCCACGCGACACGTCTGCGCGAGGTGCGTGATGCGGGCTGCCAATGTTGCGTGTGCCGCTCGAACGTGCTATCAAAAAAACAGTTGACGGCCATGTGCATCGCGGTGCCATGGCCGCCATCGTGTCGATGCTCCTGCAGGGGGAGAGTACCGGCGTGTGGTACCGAAACCTTCCAGAGAGATTCCAGCACCATGAAAAAATATGTACTCGGCGCCCTGATCGCGATGGGGCTGGCCTTGCCAGCTATCGGCCTTGCGCAGACCAAGACCGTCACCATCGGCTTTACGACCTCGGAAACCGGCAAGCTCAATGCCGACTCCAAGCCACAATTGCTCGGTTTCGAGCTGTGGCGTGACCATGTCAATGCCGAGGGCGGTATCAAGGCTGGCGACACGCACTACAAGATCAAGCTCAAATACTACGACGACCAGTCCACCGCCGGCCGCGTGCAGCAGCTCTACAGCCGACTCATCCTGCAGGATGGTGCCGATTTCCTGTTCAGCCCGTATTCGTCGGGCCTGACCGCCACCGCGGCGGTCGTGTCGGAGCAGTTTGGCAAGGTGATGGTCACGACCGGTGCCGCCGAGGGCAAGACCTACACGCTCGGCAACAAGTACCTCTACCAGATCTACACCCCGGCCGACAAATACCTGGCGAGCCCGCTCAAGCTCATCAAGGCGAGGGATCCCGGCGCGAAGATCGCGCTGGTGTATTCCAACGACGGTTTCTCCAAGGGCGCTGCGGAAGGTGCGGCCAAGGTGGCGAAGGACCTGGGCCTCGACGTCGTGCTCGACCAGGCCTATTCGCCGGACACGACGGATTTCGGTCCGATCATCAACAAGGTGGTGGCCTCCGGTGCGGACGTGCTGGTCGGTGGCGGCCATTATGCCGATGGCAGCACGCTGGCGCGCCAGCTGTACGACAAGAAGGTCAACCTCAAGTTCATCTCGCTGCTCGTGGCGCCGGACATCCCCAAGTTTGCCTCCCTGGGCGGAGCCGCGGTGGGTGTGACGGTCCCGTCGCAGTGGGAGTCGACGGTGAAATACACGCCCGACTTCGGTCCCACGCCGGCGCAGTTCACCAAGATGTTTGAAAAGAAATACGGATCCACCCCCGGCTACCATGCGGCTGGCGGTTACGTGGCGGGACTGGTGTTGCAGCATGCCATCGAGAAGGCGGGTTCCATCGACGCCAAGGCCGTGGCCAAGGTGCTCGACAAGATGGACGCCATGACCTTCTTCGGCAAGATCCAGTTTGGCGAGAAGGCCTCCAACCACGGCCTGCAGATCGGACACGAGATGGTGCTTGCGCAGTGGCAGAAAGGGAGCGATGGCAAGCTCGATACCCAGGTCATCTACCCGGATTCGGCCAAGACCGCGCCTGCCCTTTTCCCGCTGAAGAAGTTTTAACCAGCATCCGGGATGCCGCCGTGCGCACGTCCGGTGTGCGCGGCGGTACCTGCTACCGACGAACGCTTCCGCATGTTCTACGATGTCATCGCGTCGCTTATCAACGGAGTGCTGGTTGGTGCGATCTACGGCCTGGCTGCGATCGGGCTGACGCTCATTTTCGGGGTGATGAATGTCATCAACCTGATGCACGGGGCCACGATCGCACTGGGCATGTTCGCGCTTTACTTCCTGGTCACCGCGCTTGGGGTGGGGCCTTACCTGGCATTGCTGCCCGTGTTGGCGGCGGGTTTCGTGGCCGGCATCATCGTGTACTGGGTGGCGGTGCACCGGGTGATCGGCAGTTCGGACCTGATGAGCCTGCTGGCGACTTTTGCCGTCAGCATGGTCATCATCGGCGTGGGCACGGCAGTCTGGAGTACCAGCCCGTACAACGTCAACGTGAGCCTGCCCAGTGTTTCCATGCACGGCTACACCATTCCCGGCACGCAGATCGCGGCGGCCTTGCTGGCGCTGATCATCGCCGTGCTGTTGTACCTGTTCCTGCACTTCACACGGCTTGGCAAGGCGGTGCGCGCGGTGGCCAACAATCGTGAGGCCGCCGAGTTGATGGGCATCCCGACGCATTGGGTGCTGGCCATTTCATTCGGCATCGGTATTGCCATCGCGGCGGCGGCGGGGCTCCTGGTAGCCACGCTGTTTCCGTTCACCATCCTGTCCGGCGCGGCCTATGAACTCAAGAGCTTCGTGGTGGTGGTGCTCGGCGGCCTGGGCAATCCCGCGGGGGCGCTCCTCGGCGGCATCCTGCTGGGGCTGATCGAGGGCGGCGTGGCGCCGTTCGTCAACGTGAGCTGGACGCCGGTGATCGAGTTCAGCCTGTTCGTGATCATCCTCATCGCCTATCCCAAAGGCCTGTTCCGCTTCGGGGGACGCCGATGACCGCCATGGATCAGGCGTCACCCGCCGCCCGCGGTGACGGCCACGACCCGGTCCGTCCATCGCGGGTAAGGGCGATGCTTGCGCGTCCGTTTTTCTGGGTCAGCATTCTCATTGCGCTCGCCTTCGCCCTGGTGCCGGGACTGACCGGCGACGTTGGCATGCGCGAGAGCCTGTGGCTGGCCGCCATCTACGTGATCCTGGCGTCCAACCTCAACCTGATGATCGGCTATACCGGTTACGTCAACTTCGGCAACATCGCGTTTTTCGGTCTTGGCGGCTACATCGGCATGTTCCTGGTTACCGTGATGGGCTGGTCGTTGTGGGTGTCGTGCCTCGTGGGCGGGGTGGTGGTCAGCTTCCTGACGCTGCTGCTCGGCCTTGGCATCCTGCGCTTGCGCGGGGCTTACTTCGCGCTTGCGACCCTTGGCGTAAGCGAGGCGGTCAAGGCCTTCGTGACCAACTTCGCGCCGTTTGGCGGCGCTACGGGCATGTACCTCAAGTTCAGCAGCTTCAACGCGCTTGGCGGGCCGCGCCAGGCGCTGTGGATCGTGTTTTTTGCAGTCGTGGTGTTGATGTTCGCATCGTTCATCCTCAGCCTGGCCATCAAGAACTCCAAGTTTGGCCTGGGCCTGTTCGCCATCCGCGAGGACGAGGACGCCGCGGTCGTCCTGGGTGTCAGGGCCCCGTGGTACAAGAGCCTCGTGTTTGCCATTTCCGCGTTCATTCCAGCCGTGGTGGGCACGCTCTACTTCTTCAAGAACGGCGTCATCATGCCTGACCAGGCGTTCAACCTGACGCTGTCCATCGAGGTCATCGTGATGATGATGCTCGGCGGGCAGGGCACGGTGTTCGGCGCCGCCCTGGGCGCATTCGCGTATGCCCAGTTTCGCGGTTACCTGGTCGTGTCACCCACGTTCTCGCAGTTCCAACTGGTGTTCGCCGGCATCCTGCTGCTGCTGATCGTACTGTTCCTGCCCAGTGGATTCATGGGTTGGGTGTACAGGAAGATGCCGTGGACGCGGAAGGTGCTGGAATGAGCGCCATCCTCGAAGTGACGGGTCTTGGCAAGCATTTTGGCGGGGTCAAGGCGGTCAACGATGTCAGCTTCCAGATCGAGGCCGGCGAAATCTTCGGCCTGATCGGCCCCAACGGGGCGGGCAAGACCACGCTGTTCAATCTGGTCAACGGGGTCATCAAGCCAGACAGTGGGCGGGTGATGTTCAACGGGCACGACATCACGGGCAAGGAGCCCTACGACGTCGTGCGCCTGGGCCTGGCGCGCACGCACCAGATCGTCAAGCCGCTCAAGGACATGACGGTGGTGGAAAACGTCACCGTGGGCGCCTGTTTCGGCGCCGACAACCAGTCCCTGGCGCAGGCCCGCGAGACCGCGCAGGGCATATTGGGCGCGGTGGGCCTGGAAGAACGCGCCGACACGCGCGCCGGTGAACTCAACATCGCCGGCAAGAAGCGCCTGGAGATCGCGCGCGCACTGGCGGCCAATCCGCGCCTGCTGCTGCTCGACGAGACCCTGTCCGGGCTCAACCCGTCGGAAGTGGAGCACATGCTGGAGGTGATCCGGCGCATCCGCGAGGAGCGCGGCATCGCGATCCTGGTGATCGAGCACCTCATGCAGGTCATCATGCAGCTGTCGGACCGGATCATGGTGCTCAGCTTCGGGCAGAAGCTGGCCGAGGGAAAGCCGGAGGAAATCGCGCACAATCCGACCGTCATCGAGGCCTATCTCGGCGATCCGGACATGGCCAAGAAGTTGCTGGAGGAGACGTGAGCGACGCGATCCTGGAACTGGAGGGTCTCGAAGCCGGCTACGGCGAGGTGCAGGTCCTGTGGGGCGTCAACCTCAAGGTGCGTGAACACCGGATCACCACGCTGGTGGGCGCCAACGGCGCCGGCAAGACGACCAC
>CAYOEF010000186.1:4826-5541 GCA_964402805.1 uncultured Rhodanobacteraceae bacterium
GGCAGCATTCCGGCGCGCGGTGGACACGTCAAATTTGCCGGCGAGGACGTGACGCGGCTCTCGGCCCACGTGAAAGCCACCCGCGGCATCATCCTGGTACCGGAGGGTCGCCAGCTGTTCTCGGACATGAGCGTCGAGGAAAACCTCGACATGGGTGCCTACGCCAAGCGCGCGCGGCGTGATTACCAGCGCAACCTGGAGCGTGCCTACACGTATTTCCCGCGCCTCAAGGAGCGCCGCCGGCAAAAGGCCGGCACCTTCTCCGGTGGCGAGCAGCAGATGCTGGCCATCGCGCGTGGGCTCATGGCCGATCCCAGGGTACTGATCATCGATGAACTGTCGCTGGGCCTGTCGCCGCTGCTAACGCAGCAACTGTTCACCACGCTCGGCCAGCTCAAGTCCGAAGGACTCACCGTGCTGCTGGTGGAGCAGAACGTGCATCTGGCCCTGGCCGTGTCCGACTATGCCTACGTCCTGGCCGAAGGCCGTATCCATACCGAGGGTACGTCCCGTGAACTGGCCGGCAATGAGGAAATCCGCAAGGCCTATCTGGGCCTGTGAGCGCAATCCACTGGCGCGCGGCTGATTTTTGATCGCCGTACGTTTGCTGGCTGACGCCTGTCGCCCTGTGCGAGGCAACATCTGCGCGGGAAATCTGAAGCGTCGTGTGCCCCGCCCCTTGAAACCGCGCGAAACGCCCCTACAATTGGCACTC
>CAYOEF010000187.1:0-5535 GCA_964402805.1 uncultured Rhodanobacteraceae bacterium
AAACTACCGTTCGCTGATTGCCGCGGCCGGCACCGAGGTCTGGAACGGCCCGGTCGGCGTATTCGAGTTCGACGCCTTCGGCAAGGGCACCGAGGCACTGGCGCAGGCCATCGCCGAATCCGACGCGTTCTCCATCGCCGGGGGCGGCGACACGCTGGCCGCCGTCGACAAATACGGCATCGCCGACCGTGTCTCCTACATTTCCACCGGTGGCGGCGCCTTCCTGGAATTCCTGGAAGGCAAGGAACTCCCCGCAGTGGCGGCGTTGCGGGCGCGTGCCGCCGCGGCTGCCCCGTAACGCCTGCCGGCTGCGCGATTCATTACGTCGAAGCCCTGCCGGCGAGACCGCGACGACGGGCCCGCCACGCCCGCCAGCGCGCCGCGAAGCGTGCAAAGACCAGATAAAGCGCCGGCGTGCTGAACAGCGTCATCACCTGCGCCACGACGAGGCCGCCGATCAGCGCGACGCCCAGCGGACGCCTGAGGCTCGCGCCAACCCCGATGCCGACGGCCAGCGGCAGGGCGGCAAGGATGGCTGCCACGGTGGTCATCATGATCGGCCGGAAACGCGTCAGGCAGGCCGCGCGGATCGCCATCAACGGCAATTGTCCACGGCGCTGCCGGACCAGGGCGAAGTCGATCATCATGATGGCGTTTTTCATCACCAGCCCGATCAGCAACACCAGGGCCATGTCGGCCACGACCGACAACTCCATGCGCGCGAGCACCAGAGCGAGCAACGCGCCGACGCCGGCCGCGGGCAACGTGGACAGGATGGTCACGGGGTGGATCAGGCTCTCGTACAACATGCCGAGCACGATGTACACGGCCAGTATCGCGCCGAGCAGGAGCAGCGGCATGGCCGACTGGCTCTGCCGGAAAAACCGGAACCCGCTGCCAAAATCCGCATGGATCCCGCCCGGCAGGCGCATCAGGTCGAAGGTGTCGCGAATCGACGCCATGGCCTGGCCAAGGCTTGCGCCGGGCGCCAGGTTGAAGCTGATGTCCATGGTGGTGAACTGGTCCTCGTGGACCACGGACGTGGGCGCCAGGGTGGGCTCCTGGTGCGCCACCGCCGACAGGGGCACCATGGCCCCCGTGCTCGTCATGACGTGGACCTGGTCGAGCGCGGCGGGTGTCGCCGCCTGCTGCGGCAGTGCCGTGACCACCACCGTGTACTGGTGGATACCCGAATAAATGGTCGACACCTGGCGCTGTCCAAACGCGTTGTAGAGCGCATCGTCCACCGCCGCCATGCTCAGGCCAAGGCGCGCCGCCTTGGCGCGGTCGACGACGATGTCCTGCTGCCACCCGGAATCATCCACGTCCGAGCCGACATCGCGCAGCAACCGATTGTGCTGCAATTGCGCCTCCAGTTTCGGCAACCAGGCCTGCAATTGCGCGGGATCGTTGCCCTTCAGCGTGACGCTGTACTGCCCGCCCTGGTTGGATCCGCGTCCCGCGCTGGGCAGGTCCTGGTGCGCGCGCAGGCGCAGGTTGATGCCCGGAAAATGCGCGGCCTTGGCCGACAGGCGCGCCAGCACCTGCTGCGTGGATTCGTGGCGACCGTGGCCGAGCGGCTTGAGCTGGATACTGAACGAGCCACTGGCGCTGCCACGACGCGATCCCAGGCGCGATCCCACGTACTGGACCGCCGGATCGGCCAGCAGCATGGCCGTGACGCGCTCCTCGCGCGCCTTCATCTCGGCCGCCGACAAGGTCGTGCCGGCCGTCACGCGACCGCGGATCAAACCGGTGTCCTGGGGCGGAAAAAACCCGGTCTTGACCATGGTGAACAGGTACACGGTCACCAGGACCGCGGCCAGGGGCGTCAGCGCCACCAGCGCGGCGTGCCGCAGGGCCACCCCCAGCAGGCGCCGATAACCCCGTTCCATGCCGCCGTGGAACCGCGCCAGCGCGTGGCCGATGCGCGAGGGCCCGCGTGCCATGGGCCGGCGCAGGAATTGTCCGCACAATGATGGCGTCAGCGACAACGACACCACGGCCGACACGACGACGGCCGCGATCAGAGTGACCGTGAACTCGCGGAAAAACGCGCCGAGGATCCCGGATGCGAACAGCAGCGGGATGAACACGGCAACCAGCGAGGCGGTGATCGAGATGATGGTGAAGCCGATCTCGCGGGCGCCGTCGAGCGCGGCCTGGAGGCGCGGCTTGCCGGCATCGAGGTGGCGGATGATGTTCTCCACCACCACGATGGCGTCATCCACCACGAAGCTGATGGCGATCACCAGCGCCAGCAACGACATGTTGTCCAGGGTGTAGCCCATGACGTACATGACCGCGACGGCGCCGGCCAGCGCCAGCGGCATGGCCACGGCGGCGATCAGGGTCGGCGCGAGGCGACGCAGGAAAAACGCCATCGTCAGGACCACCATGCCGAGGCTGATCAGCAAGGTGACCTCGACCTCGTCGATCGACGCATGCACCGTCGGCGTCCCGTCGAAATACGCCGTCAACCGGGTCCCGGGCGGGAGCAAGGCGCGCAGGACCGGCAACTCATCCTTCACGCGCCGCACGGTGGCGATGACGTTGGCATCGGGACGCTTGGAAATCTCCAGGCCCACCGACGGCTTGCCGTTGAAATAGGCCGCCTGGTAGAGATCCTCCGGGCCCTCGTGCACGTCCGCCACGTCCTTCAGGCGCACCGGCTGGCCATCACGCGTCGCAATGACCAGGTTGGCGAAATCCCCGACCGTTTGCAGCTGGTCGTTGGCGGTGATCGCCAGCCGCGTGCTGCCATTGCCCAGGAATCCCTTGGGCATGGTCACGTTGGCGGCACGCAGGGCGTTGCGCAGCTGGTTGGAGGTGAGCCCCAGCGCGTCGAGCGCGCGCAGGTTCACATCCACGCGAATCGACGGGTCGGCACTTCCCGTAACGTCCACCGAGGCGACGCCCTTGAGCTGCGCCAGACGCGGCATCAGCAGCGTATTGGCACTGGCGAACAACGTCGCCAGCGGCTGTGTGTCCGACGTCAATGCCAGTTGCAGGACCGGATCGTTGTTGGGGTTGGCCTTGCGATAACTCGGCGGCGCGACCAGGCCCGCCGGCAAATCCGGCTGCGCGGCATTGAGAGCCGCCTGCACCTTGTTCGCCGCCTCGTCGACGTCCACCCCGTCACGAAAGATCAGGAACACGAAGGCACTGCCTTCCGAACTGCGCGAAAACAGCCGTTCAAGGCCGGGAATCTGGCCAAGATGGCGTTCCAGCGGCGCCGCGACGGTCGACGCCATGGTGGTGGCATCGGCCCCGGGTTCGTTCGCGGTCACGAAAATGGCCGGAAACGCCATCTGCGGCAAGGCACTGATTCCCAGCAGCGAATAACACAGCGCGCCAAGGGCCAGCAAGCCCGCTGCAAGCAGCGACGTACCAATGGGGCGGCGGATGAACGGGCCAGCGGGGTTCATGGGAGTGGCGCGTGGTGCCTGGTCGCGACGCGGGACGATTTCGCCGGTTGCGGCGACCGGTGGCAAGTGGGAACAGGGACCGGGAACCGGGGATCGGGTCCCGACATCACATCCGGCATCACACCCTCCTCCCAACCCGCTCGCCGTGCCGGCCCAAATGTCCGCGTACCCAGTCGGACAGCCGCTCCATGTACAGGTAAATCACCGGCGTGGTGTACAGGGTCACCAGTTGCGAGAGCATCAGGCCGCCCACGATGGCCACGCCCAGCGGGCGCCTGAGTTCGGAGCCGATGCCGGTGCCCAGCGCCAGGGGCAGTGCGCCGAACAGGGCGGCGAAGGTGGTCATGAGGATGGGGCGGAAGCGCAGCAGGCAGGCGCGGCGGATGGCGTCGTGCGCGTTCATGCCGGCGTTTTTCGCCTCGATGGCGAAGTCGATCATGAGGATGGCGTTCTTCTTGACGATGCCGATCAGGAGCACGATCGCGACGATGCCGTCGATCGACAAGGGCATGCCGAACAGCATCAGCGACAACAGCGCCCCGACGCCCGCGGACGGCAGCGTGGACAGGATGGTCAGCGGGTGCACGTAGCTTTCATAAAGCACGCCCAGCACGATGTAGATCACCATGACGGCCGCCAGCAGCAGCCAGACCTCTTCGCCCATGGAGCCGGCAAACGTCGCCGCCGCACCGATGAACTGGCCGTGCACCTGGGCGGGGAAATGAACCCGGGCCGCGAGGCCCTGCACCGCGTCGATGGCCTGGGACAGCGAATACCCCGGCGCCAGGTTGAAGGAAATGGTCACCGCCGGCAGTTGTCCCTGGTGGCTGATCAGCAACGGCGCGCTGGTGTACGTCGCCGTGGCGAGTACCGACAGCGGCACCGTGCCGCCGCCGCCCGTCACGATGCCGGTGTTCGCCTCGCCCACGCCCGTGGCCGTGGACGAGTTGGCGGAGGCGAGCATGCCGTAGCCGGTGGCATTGCTGCCGGTCAATGCGCCACTGCCGTTGCTGCGCACGCGCAGCAGGTTCATCAGCGCGCCCGGATTGCGAAAGGCCGGCGCCACCTCCAGCACCACGCGGTACTGGTTGAGATCGGTGAAGATGGTGGAAATCTGGCGCTGGCCGAAGGCGTCATACAGCGTATCGTCGATGGTCTGCACCGGCACGCCAAGGCGGCTGGCCTTGTTGCGGTCGACGGTGAGGTCCAGGGCACGGCCTTTTTGCGTCAGATTGTTGCTGACATCGACGATTTGCGGCAGCGCGCGCATGCCCTGGGTCATCTTGTCGGCCCACTGCCCGAGTTGCGTGGGATCGACGGCGCTCATCGCATACTGGTAGCTCGTGGCCGATACGCGGTCATCGAGGGTGATGTCCTGTACCGGCTTCAGATAGAGCACCACTCCGGGAATGCCCTGCACGGCCCGGTACAGGCTGGCCAGCACGGTGTCCATCGCGCCACGTTCGTCGCGTGGTTTGAGCACGATGGAAACCTGGCCCTGGTTGAGGGTTGGATTGTCGGTGCCGATGCCCACGAAGGCCGCCACCCCGGCCACGGCCGGATCCTTGCGCAACGCGGCCGTGACCGCCTTGACCCGCGCCTCCATGGCCGGAAAGGCGATGGTGTCGTCGGCACGCACCACGCCGGTGACCAGGCCGGTGTCCTGTTCCGGCAACAGGCCTTTGGGGATCACCACGTACAACCATATCGTCACCCCGAGCGCGGCAACGGCCACGACCAGGGTCAGCGCCTGGTGCGCGAGCACCCAGTCCAGGGAGCGCGCGTACCCGCGCACCGTGCGTGACCACCAGGTGTTCGCGTGCGGTTGCGCCACTGGATCGTGCGCGTCACCGACTTCGGGCAGCCGGTCGGGCCTGAGCAGGTAGGCGCACATCATCGGCGTCAGCGTCAGCGACACGAACATCGAAATGGCCACCGCGATGGTCAGCACCCAGGCAAACTCGTGGAACAGCCGCCCGGTGACGCCGGGCATCAGCAGCAGCGGCAGGAACACCGCCACCAGCGACACCGTCAGGGAAACCACGGTAAAGCCGATTTCGCGTGCGCCGATCTCGGCGGCTTCGGGGCCGCTCCTGCCCTGTTCGAG
>CAYOEF010000188.1:0-5530 GCA_964402805.1 uncultured Rhodanobacteraceae bacterium
GACCTTTGGCAAACCGATGAAGGGCGTGCCCTTTTCGCGCGGTTGGGTGCCATTCCGGCATGGCGCGACAAAATGTGATGATCGGCATTGCCGTCGCCGACGCCGCGCGTTATGTTTTTCACCCATGAATGAACCAGCCGACAAACACGATACCGTCGCGCAAGCCGCCAGCCGCATGGCCGAATTCGAGAAGTCGCTGGCCGAACTGGAAGCGCTGGTGGAGCGCATGGAGGGCGGTGAGCTGACCCTGGACGAATCGTTGCAATCGTTCGAACGGGGCATTTCGCTGTTCCGTTACTGCCAAGGCACCCTGGAACAAGCGCAGCTGCGGGTGCGCAAGCTGCTTGATCCGGAAAACCCCGACACTGCGCAAGCTCTTGAAGACTGAAGCCGAGACCCCGTCCCACGAACGGGACAGCATCACGGCATTGACCACGCGCGCCAATGCCGCACTGGCGCGCGCCCTGCCGGAGCAGGCCGATCCGCCCACGCAATTGCATCACGCCATGCGCTACGCGGTGCTTGGCGGCGGCAAACGCCTGCGCCCGCTGCTCGTTTACGCTGCCGGCGCCGCAGTGGGCTCATCGGGCAAGGCACTGGACGCACCGGCCTGCGCGGTCGAGTTGATCCACGCCTATTCGCTGGTCCACGATGACCTGCCGGCGATGGATGACGATACCTTGCGGCGCGGCCACCCGACCTGCCACGTGGTATTCGGCGAGGCCATGGCCGTACTCGCCGGCGATGCGTTGCAGGCGCTGGCCTTCGAGACGCTGGCCCGCGACGCGTCGTGCCCGCCGGATATCCGCGTGCGCATGCTCGGCATGCTGGGCACGGCCTGCGGATCCACCGGCATGGCGGGTGGCCAGGCGCTGGACCTTGCCGCCATCGGCGCGCATCTGGACATCAGCGGGCTGGAATGCATGCACGCGCGCAAGACCGGCGCCCTGATCCGCGCCAGCGTGCAACTGGGCGCGCTGGCCGGTGGTTGCCAGGATGCCGGTGTGCTGGACAAGCTCGAACGCTACGCCGCGGCCCTGGGCCTTGCCTTCCAGATTCGCGACGACATGCTTGACGTGGAAGGCAGCACCACCGACCTCGGGAAAACCGCCGGCAAGGACGCCGCGCAGGCGAAACCGACGTTCCCGAGCATCCTCGGCATGCAGGCCTCGCGCGACCGGCTTGCGCAGTTGACGCAAATCGCCGTCAGCACCGCCATGGCACTCGGCGAGCGCGCCCGCCTGCTGGCCACGCTGGCGCAATTCACGGCAACACGGACGCGTTGACGACCGGCCAACGCCGCCCGCCGGTCACTCGCCGGCGATGGTCATCTGCTCGACGAGAATGGACCCGGTCATGATCGACGAGCGCCGATCGACGTCCGCGCCCACCGCCACGATGTTGGCCAGCATGTCACGCAGATTGGCCGCGATGGTGATTTCCTCGACCGGATGGACGATCACGCCATCCTCGACCCAGAAACCGCTGGCCCCGCGCGAATAGTCGCCGGTCACGATGGACACGCCCTGCCCCATCACTTCCGTGACCATGAGCCCGGTACCCAGCCGCTCGAGCATGCCGGCAAAGTCGTTCCCGCCATGTGCCACCTCGAGATTGCGCACGCCACCGGCGTTGCCCGTCGATTCGAGGCCCAACTTGCGCGCCGAGTAGCTGCCCAGGATGTACCGGGCGAGGACGCCATCCTTGACGAGCGCCGACTCGGCCGTGGCGACACCCTCGGCATCAAAGGCGGCAGACGCGGGCCCGCGCGGCAACAACGGCCGCTCCGTGATGGACAGCCATGCCGGGAGGATCGGCTTGCCGACACTGCCGAGCAGGAAGCTGGCGTCGCGATACAGCGCGCCGCCGCTGACGGCGGACACCAGATGGCCAATCAGTCCGCGCGCCACTTCCGGAGTGAACAGGACCGGGCAGTGCCGCGTCGACAGGCGCCGCGCACCCAGCCGCGCCAACGCCCGCTCGCCGGCCTTGCGTCCCAGCGCATCCGCCGGCATGAGGTCAGCCGCCGAGCATTGCGTGTCGTACCAGTAGTCGCGCTGCATGCCGGCGTCGTTGCCGGCAATCAGCGAACACGAAAGCGTATGCCGCGTGGCACGTTCACGCCCCACGAACCCGTGCGAGTTGGCGTACACGCCCAGGGCCGATCCGGTCTGTACCGACGCTCCCTCGGAGTTGGTGATGCCCTTCAAGGCGCGGCCAGCGTCCTCGATTTCACACCCCAGGGCGATGGCATCATCCACGCCGATGTCCCACGGATGCCACAGGTCGAGATCCGGAAACTCGGTCGCCATGCGGCCCGCATCAGCCAGGCCGGCGCAAGGGTCGTCCTCGGTATGGTGGGCAATGGCGCAGGCCTGCTCGATCGTGGCCTGGATGGAGTCGGGGTTCAGATCCGCGGTGCTGGCCATGCCCTTGCGCTGGCCAAAATACACGGTGAGGCCAAAGCCCCGATCACGCGTGCGCTCGACGGTTTCGACCTCGCCCAGGCGCACGTTGACGCCAAGGCCGGTATCCACGCTGGCGGCCACCTCGGCCTGGCTGGCGCCAGCACTGCGCACGCGGCGCAGCACATCCTCGGCCAGCGCGGCCAGTCGATCGAGCTCGGCGTGGCTCTGGTCGCCCGCTTCCATGTCCTTGTTCACCATTGAAGAATTCCCGTGCAATGCGGCAGATCGGCGAATGCGGGACAATGCATGGCATTCCCCGACGGATGAGTTCCTTGCGCGACGCTATCGAACAAGCCGGCGACGCGGAGCGTCCCAGCCGCAGCCAACGACGCCGCGAGGCATTGGCCACGCTGGGCCTCGCCACGCAGCTGGTGGCCCTGTCGCCGGGCCGGCTGGCACGCCTGGACATGCCGGATGACGCGCGCGAAGCCATTGCCGAGGCGCGCCGTACCGCCTCGCACGTGGCGCACAAGCGTCAGCTGGCCTACGTCGCCAAACAGCTGCGCCGCTGCGATGACGATACGCTCGCCGCCTTGCACGCGGCGCTCGATCCGGGCGGCGGCCATCCGGCGCCGGATGTCGCGTCGCAACGGCGCCTGGAAGCCTTGCGGCAGCGCCTGCTGGACGAAGGCGACACCGTGATCGCGGAACTGGCGCGCCAACGTCCGGGGCTGGACCGCCAATACCTGCGTTCGCTCATCCGGCAGGCACGCACCGAACAGGCGCAGGACAAACCGCCACGCGCCGCCCGCAAGATCCTGCACTACCTGCAGGAACTGTAAGCCACCACCACGCCGACCGCGATTGCCTGGCCATCCGCACATGGCCAGTCCCCGCGCCACGGTCATCGACTGCCCGGTCAAGACGTGCCGCCAACGGTCATCGCATCCACGCGCAGCGTTGGCTGGCCGACTCCCACCGGCACGCTCTGGCCTTCCTTGCCGCAAATGCCGACACCCTCGTCCAGCGCCAGGTCGTTGCCGATCATCGACACGCGCGTCAGAACGTCCGGGCCCGAGCCGATGAGCGTCGCCCCCTTCACCGGCCGCGTCACCTTGCCGTGTTCGATCAGATAGGCCTCGGATGCGGAAAACACGAACTTGCCGTTGGTGATGTCCACCTGTCCGCCGCCGAAATTGACGGCATACAGGCCCTTGTCCACCGAGGCCAGGATTTCTCCCGGATCCTGCTGCCCGGCCAGCATGTAGGTGTTGGTCATGCGCGGCATCGGCAGGTGCGCGAACGATTCGCGGCGTCCGTTGCCGGGCGGCTGCATGCCAATAAGGCGGGCAGAGAGCCGGTCCTGCATGTAGCCGACGAGCACGCCATCGTCGATCAGCGTGGTGCAATGGCTCGGCGTGCCCTCATCGTCCACCGAAAGCGAACCGCGGCGCCGTTCCAGCGTACCGTCGTCGACGACCGTGACGCCCGGCGCGGCCACGCGCTCGCCCATGCGTCCGGCAAACGCCGACGTACCCTTGCGATTGAAATCACCCTCCAGGCCGTGGCCGATGGCCTCGTGCAGCAATACGCCCGGCCAGCCCGGACCCAGCACGACCGGCATCGTGCCGGCAGGTGCATCGACGGCATCCAGGTTGACCAGCGCCACGCGCACGGCCTCTTCCGCAAACGCCCGCGCGCGGCCGCTCTCCAACAGCTCGCGATAGCCGTAGCGGCCGCCGCCTCCCGCAAAACCCTGCTCGCGCCGCCCCTGGTGCTCGGCGATGACCTGCACGTTGAGGCGCACCAACGGACGCACGTCGGCCGCCAGCGTGCCATCCGATGCCGCCACCAGGACCGTATCGAGCGTCGCCGAAAGGCTGGCCACGACGCGCTTCACCCGCGGATCACGCGCACGCGCCCAGGTGTCGACCTCACGCAGGACCGCGATCTTGTCTTCGTTCGGCAGGCTGTCCACGGGGTCGATCGCGGGGTACAAGGCACGCGCACTCGTCACCGCCAACGGTTTGCCGGCACCGTTGCCCTCACGCGCAATGGCACGCGCGGCACCCGCCGCTTCCAGCAGTTGCGGCAGGACGATGTCGTCGGAATAGGCGAACCCCGTCTTCTCGCCGGCCATGGCACGTACGCCAACGCCCTGCTCGATCGTGTGGCTGCCGCTTTTCACGATGCCGTCTTCCAGCACCCACGATTCGCTGCGCGAATGCTGGAAATAAAGGTCGGCGGCGTCGACCGACGGCCCGACCAACTGCGCGAACACGCGATCGAGGTCCGATACGGCCATGCCGCCTGGAACCAGCAGGCGGTTTTCCGCCAGATCAAGCGAGGAATCCATGCAATCTCATCCCGGGAACCTGCCCTCTATCATGGGGTCTGGCCGGCCATGTTGAAAGTACCCTGATGACATTTGACGGGACCGCCGACACATCCGCCATGGCCGACGCATACGCGATGTCCGACACCTGTCATCGGCCACTGCCCACGCCTGTTCGGGAAAGCGCCGATACCCCGTATTCCGCCCGGTCCGTAGGCTGTCAAGCACATGAGCCCACGGTGCCTGCGCGGATTTACCCTCGTCGAACTGCTGGCCACACTTGCCGTGGCGAGCATTCTCGTTGCCGCCGCCATTCCGCCCATGGCGCGCCTGATGGGCCGGTCATCCATACGCACCACGGAAAGCACCTTGTTCACGGCGCTGCACCTGGCCCGCACCCAGGCCATCATGCATGGCACGACGGTCCTGGTATGTGCCAGCCGTGACAGCCGGCATTGCGGCGGCACTGCCGATTGGGAACATGGCTGGATCGCCGCCATCGACGCCAATCGCGACGGCCAGCCCGACGGTGCCATCCTTCGCCAGGCCAGGCTCGACGATCACACCGTCCGCCTGCTTGGCACGGCAAACCGCCCCGCCGTGCGCTTTCAGCCCAACGGCAGCGCCGCCGGCACCAACATCACCCTGCTGGTGTGCCCGCGCCGCGCACACCATGCGGCAGCGCGCAGCGTGGTCGTCTCCAACGGCGGGCGAATCCGGGAAGCAGCGGTCAACCCGGGGCAGCTTGCCCGCTGTGCCGAATGACCCGCGAGAGGGCGCGCAAAAC
>CAYOEF010000189.1:0-5498 GCA_964402805.1 uncultured Rhodanobacteraceae bacterium
GGAACTATTCCATGATGTCGGACGAAGCCAAGCTCGAAACTGGCATGATGTAAGCTTTGCCGCCGAACGTACAACCGGCGCCAAGGCGCCGGTTGCCCTCGCGGCTGGATGGCCATGCCGCACATGAAAAAACGCCGGTCGAGGCCGGCGTTTTTTTCATAAGGTTATGACAACTTATTTGATAAGCATGTCTTCCTTGGTCTTGCCGCGCTGGATCGCGTCATTGAACCACCGTGGACGCTTGCCCCGACCAGACCACGTTTCACTGCGATTGGCCGGATTGAAGAACTTTGGCGAGACGCGTCCGGTGCTGTGGCGTGGTTTGCGTCGCGACCCGAGTACGTCTTCGAGCGCGTAGCCCTCTGACTTCACCAGCTCGTTGATCTTGTTGCGCAACGCCACGATCCGTTCCTGGCGGATTTCCTTCTTGCGGTTTTCCGCTTCGCTGATGAGGTCGTTGAGCTGTTTCTGGTTGAGCTTGCTGATGTCGACAGCCATGTAATGGTCTCCTGCTAATGATTTTGAGTGGATTTCTATTTCCGCGACAGGATAACGGTGCAATAGCCTGTGCGCAAGATTCTCGCACATCATGCAACCCAATAGCATGGCTTTGTTCACACTTTGTGTAATGGACCGTGCCTGTCCACGACGTTGACGGGCGGAAGCCGTGTCACGGCGCACGTCGTTTATTGTCAATTCACATTTGTGGTGTTCGGGGTGCGGCGAAACATTTGACGGCAATGCCCGTACGCACTGCCATATTTTGTCCGGCATGGTGAGCGCGCCGTGCGCCAATCACTGCCGCGTGTGATGGTCGGTTCGGCATTGAATCCCCGTGTAGCCGGTCGTAACGCGGCAGTGGCACGTGACAGGGCCATCGGCCATGCACATGTGTTTCGCAATCAATCGCCAACACTGAGAAGTGCAAGCAGTTCCGCGTGCGTGACGGCGCTATTGTGGTCGTCAGTGCGTGCACGGTATTCGAATGTGTTCGCCGCAATGCCGCGCTCGCTGATCACCACGCGATGCGGGATGCCGAGAAGTTCCATGTCCGCAAACATCGCACCGGGGCGAAGGCCGCGATCGTCCATTACAACCTCGACGCCTTTGTCGGTAAGCTCCCGATACAGTGATTCGGCGACCTGGGCGACTCCGTCATTGCGGTCCGCGCCGATCATGCACAGGGCCACCCGCCACGGCGCCATGGGCTCGGGCCAGATAATGCCGTGCTCGTCGTGGCCCTGTTCAATGGCTGCGGCAACGACCCTGCTTACGCCAATTCCGTAGCACCCCATCAGGGGCGTGCATGCCTTGCCGTCGGCATCGAGGATGCTCAGGCCCATGGCCCTGGCGTATTTGTCGCCGAGTTGGAACACGTGCCCGACCTCAATGCCGCGCGCGATGTGGAGCGTGCCACGGCGGTCCGGCGCGGGATCACCGTCCACGACTTTGCGCAGATCGGCAACACGCGTGATGCGTGCATCACGTTCCCAATTGACACCCGTGAAATGGGATGCTCCCTCGTTGCTGCCGCAGATGAAATCGGCCATTACGGCGGCACTGTGGTCCACGATGACCGGAACCGTGTCTGGCAGGCCAACAGGGCCAATAAAGCCGGCATGCGCACCAATGGCGCTGGCGATGTCATCCTCGCTGGCGAATGTGCAATGGCCGGGCAGTTCCGGCAGTTTGGACGCCTTGAGCTCATTAAGCTCATGGTCGCCGCGTACGCAAAGCGCAACCAGGCCCTCGGCGCCATTCACCAGCAGCGTTTTGAGGCACCGGCTGGCTGGAACCTCAAGGAATGCAGTGAGTTCACTGATGGTTTTCTGCGCGGGCGTATCCACACGCTGCAACGTGGCTTGCGATTCCGCACGTGGCTGCTCGGGCGCGAGTGCCTCGGCCAGTTCGACATTTGCCGCATAGTCCGAGCCGTCGCTCCAGACAATGGCGTCTTCACCGGAATCCGCGAGGACCTGGAATTCGTGGCTCGCGTTTCCGCCAATCGCGCCCGAGTCGGCCTGAACCGCACGAAAACGCAAGCCAAGGCGCGTGAAGATGCGTGCGTAGGCGTCGTACATGTCCTGATAGGTGGCCTGCAGACTCGCGGCGTCCATGTGAAAGGAGTAGGCGTCCTTCATCACGAACTCGCGTGCCCGCATAATGCCAAACCGGGGGCGTATCTCGTCGCGGAACTTGGTTTGTATCTGGAAGAAATTGATCGGCAGCTGCCGGTAGCTCTTCAACTCGTTGCGGGCGAAGTCGGTGATGACCTCCTCGTGGGTCGGCCCGAAACAATAGTCCTGCTTCTTGCGGTCGGTTATTTTCAGAAGCTGGCCACCAAACTCCTCCCAACGACCTGTTTCTTCCCACAGTTCGCGCGGCTGGACCGCGGGCATCAGGATCTCGATGGCGCCGCTGCGCTCCATTTCCTCGCGCACTACCGATTCGACCTTCCGCAATACGCGCAAGCCCAGCGGCGACCATGTGTAGATGCCGGCGGCCAGTTTACGGATCATGCCGGCGCGCAACATGAGTTGGTGACTGGCAATTTCCGCGTCGGCGGGAACTTCCTTGATGGTGGCGATGTGAAACTGGCTCAGGCGCATGGCAGTCCGGCGATCGTTTAAAAGCGTGTAAGTATAGCGGCGAAGGCCATCATCGTTGCCTCGTCGCGGGGGCGCACGGGGGTATTGGCACGGGCCCGCCGTATTTTCGCCCGGCCCGGGTCAGGCATGCGTCGCGGGCTCCGCCAGTGCTTCAGCTTTGGCAGTTTTGCTTGTACTGCCGTTGGTTGGTCGCCAGTTGTTGCTGCCTGGTTTTCGCGTCCATCACCTTTTCAGCGCCCTTGGCATCCTTGGCGACGACGACCTGGTGCGACTGGAGCAGTTTGATATTCGACCGCAGCTTGGCGCACAGGTTATTCCGGCCGGCGTCTGCGCCCTTGGCCTGGGTGCTGGCCTGGCTGGCATCATCAGGCGTGCCGCTGTCATCGTCAGTGGGCGTGGCCGTCCCCGAGTCAGGTTGTGCCGCGGTGCTGTGCGCCTTTTCGAAATCCGGTATTGCCAGGTCCAGCACCTGGTACGGCGCGCCATTCGCCGGTGGTGTATCGGCATAGTGGACCGTGCCGTGGGAGTCCACCCACTTGTAAACTTGCTCGGCCGCGAATGCGGGCAGGCTGGCGAAGGCGGCCACCAGCAACAGGAAGGTGCAAGCTCGCATAAGGTGCTCCGTACCGGAAATGGGATCGTGCGCGAAAGGATTGTAAACGTGTTGGCCGTCGGCCACACGCTTGCACAGGCCGCACCGTGGCAGGGCTGCGCGATCACATGCGATACACTTGTACCCCGGTATCGGGGCGCAGGGTTTCGGCGCGGGACGCGTTGACCCGGAACGTCGCAGTCGATACCGGCAGGCATGACGCTTGCCGAAGCCGTATCTGCCCGCGATTTGACGGGCATCATGATGACTCGTGCCAGGCTGGGCAACGGAAACTTACGCGAATGACTGATCCTGCATCCCGGAAAACGGTGCGCTCCCGCGGTATCTACCTTTTGCCCAACCTGTTCACCACGGGGGCGATGTTTTTCGGCTTTTACGCCATCGTGGCGGGCATCACCGGCCGCTTTTCCTCGGCGGCGATCGCTGTTTTCGTGGCGGCGTTGCTCGACTCCATGGATGGTCGGGTGGCCCGGTTGACGCACACGCAGACCGACTTTGGCGTGCAGTACGATTCACTCTCGGACCTGGTCAGCTTTGGGCTGGCGCCCGCACTCGTACTGTACACGTGGTCGTTGCACTTCCTGCGCGACTACGGGGCAAGCTGGGGCAAGTTCGGATGGGCCGCCGCCTTCATCTATGCCGCGTGCGCGGCGCTGCGGCTCGCGCGTTTCAACACCCAGGTGGGCGTGGCCGACAAGCGTTATTTCCAAGGCCTCGCCAGCCCGGCCGCGGCCGGCGTGTGCATGGCATTCGTATGGGCCATGCAGAAGGATGGCGTGCAGGGTGCCGATCTTGCCTTCGTGACACCGGTCCTGGCCATCGTGGTGGGCCTGTTGATGGTAAGCCGTGTGCGTTACGTGAGTTTCAAGGCATGGCCGGGCAACGACAAGGTGAGTTTCCTTTGGATCATCGCTGCGGTCCTGATCCTGTTCCTGCTTACCATTGACACCGCGCACGTCCTGTTGGCGGTGCTGGCGCTTTACGTCGTGTCCGGACCGGTGATGACGGCCATCGGCATGGCACGGCGGCGGCGCGGCCGGCACCGGGTAGGCCCGCCACCGCCGGCAGCGGACGACTGAGATGGGCATGGTGTCGCCGGCCGGCCGTCGCCAGCGCCTGCTGCGCGCGATGGGAGTCGTGCCGTACCGCTTGCATGTGCAAGGATCGGTGCATGATCCGGAGCTGAAAGCAGCGCAACCCGGCCCGGCCGCTTGCGTGCTGGTGTTGCCGCAGGACTGCGCGAAGCGCCCGCTGGCCGTACTGGAGAAGGCGCTGGATCTGCTTCGGGCGGACGTGGCGGCACGGATCGAGCGCGTGGTCGTCGTGGACGGTCGGACGGATGGAGACGTTCCGGCGGCCCCGGTTTACGTGGCGTTTGGCCCCGTGCAGGCCGCCGCGGTAGGCCAATGCCTGGGCGCGAAGGGCGCGACCGACGCCAGCGTGATACCCCTTGATGCGCCTGATGCGTTGCTGGGGGCCGCCGGCAAGCGGCAGTTGTGGCATTTGCTGCGTCGTCTGCCGGATCGCTCGCAAGACGGGGGTGCGTCGGTATAGAGTGATGCACTGGAGGGTGCCATGGTCGCCGTAGTCAAACCACGCCGCCCCCGGATACGCCGCATGTGTCGGGACGATCTGGATCAGGTGGCGAGAATCGAGTCCGAAGCCTACGGCTTCGGCTGGAGCATCGGCGTCTTTCGCGACTGCCTTCGGGCGCGCTACACCTGCTGGGTGCTCGAGCGTGACATGCGGATCCTCGGCTACGGTGTGTTGTCGGCGGGCGCCGGCGAGGCGCACGTGCTGAACATCTGCGTGGCGCCGGCGGATCAGGGCAACGGCCATGGCCGCCGCCTGCTGGGTTGCCTTCTGGACTCGGCCTGCTGGTACGGTGCCGAGCGGGTATTCCTGGAAGTGCGTCCGTCCAACCGTGTTGCACAGCGACTTTACGCCAGTGTCGGTTTCCGCGAGATTGGTCGCCGCAGCGGGTACTACCCGGCGCTGGAAGGCCGCGAGGATGCAATCGTGATGGCCCTGGACAGCCCCGGCAGCTGGACGCGGCGTCGATAGGCCACGCCGACGCGGCGTACGCAGGCCGTGGCGACCGCTGGTGCGACTACAACCAGCGTGCGCGCTTGAGTAGGATATACAAGCCGCCGCAGACCGCCGCCGTACCGGCGAGGATGGCCGGATAGGCCCATGGCATCGACAGCTCCGGCATGTGCTGGAAGTTCATGCCGTACCAGCCGGTGATCAGCGTGGGCACGGCCAGCATGGCGGCC
>CAYOEF010000190.1:0-5415 GCA_964402805.1 uncultured Rhodanobacteraceae bacterium
GCAGCATGCCCTTGACGCCGATTTCGATCACGCGCTCGGGATGCTTGGCCAGCATCTCGCGCAAGGTCATCGACTTCATGTTGCCGATATAGCCGGTGAAGCGATGGTAAAGCTTGTCGTCCAGCTTCTTGCCCGTGACCGCGATCTTCTCCGCGTTGACCACCACGATGTAGTCGCCGGTATCGACGTGGGGCGTGAATTCGGGCTTGTGCTTGCCACGCAGGCGGCGCGCGACTTCCGAGCACAAGCGACCAAGCGTCTTGTCTGTGGCATCGACCACGTACCAATCGCGCTTGACGCTCTCAGGCTTGGCCATGAACGTTTTCATCGTTGAAATACCCGTGGGGCCAGCCGGCGACGGCGGACCAATGTGAAAATGAAAGGCGCGAGATTATAGTTGCAAGCGTACGCCCGCGGCAAGGCTGCAGCCTGATTCGTGCGCCAAGGCCGCCATGATACGCGTTCGCGACGCGGAAGGCCACCGGCGGGACACGTCCAGCCCCGCAACAGTTAAAATAGATACCTCCACATCACGCGTCACGCTTCGCGCCGCCCATGCAAGCCCCACTCCTCCGACAACTTGGTCCGCTGGATCGCCTCCTGGACGGATTGGAATCCTTTCTCGGTACGGTCGCCGGCGATACCATCGCCGCCCGCCCCTCGCCGGCGGAGGGGGTCGAATCCGGGGAGCTCGACGCATCCGAACGCCGTCGCGTGGCCGGCCTGATGCGTGTCAACCATACCGGCGAGGTGTGTGCGCAGGCGCTCTATCAGGGCCAGGCGCTCCTCGCACGCAGCGAGGACACCGCGCGTCATCTGGCGCAGGCCGCGTCGGAAGAAACGGATCACCTGGCCTGGTGCGGCGAACGCCTGCACGAACTGGATGCACACCCGAGCCTCCTCAACCCCTTGTGGTATGCCGGCAGCTACGCCATCGGCGCACTGGCGGCCATGGCAAGCGATCATGTAAGCCTCGGGTTTGTCATGGAAACGGAGCGCCAGGTGGAGGCCCATCTGGCGGACCATATCGCACGCCTGCCCGCGGCCGACGCCCGCTCGCATGCCATTCTCGACCAGATGCGCACCGACGAGTCGCGCCACGCCGAAAACGCCAGGGAACGCGGTGGCATCAGCCTCCCGTTTCCCGTGCCCGCCATGATGCAGCTTGCATCCAGAGTGATGAAAGGCGTCGCTTACCGGATCTAGGAGCCTCCGGCGCCAGTCCGCATGCCACTGCTGGAACCCGGCCGGGGGCCGGCCATCGCCGTGCACGAGGTCGACCGGGAACGCAAGGGATTCCGGTCACGTTGTCGCGACCTGCCCGGACAACCCGCAATCCACGTCGCCGCGATGCCAGCCAAGCCGTGCTTGCAGCCGCTGGCGGTCGTCGAGGCGAAATGCCATTGTCTTGTCCATCGCCCTGGCCGCCGCACCCGCCATGGCCAACCCGAGGCCCGCATGGGCCTCGTCGCCGTGGTGCTTGCCCCAGAATCGCCTTCCGAACTTGTTCACTTCCTCGCGCGTGAGATCGGTGGTGGCGTTGTCGACCGTCAGATGGCCCGGTGCGAGTTCGATACTGACCTTACTCCCTGCACACGCATAGGCGCAGGCGTTACCCAGCAGGTTGTCCAGGATCACGTCCAGCAAGGCCCGGTCCACACGGGCGTGAACGACGGCCGCATTGATATGCCATTCCCAGTCCACGTCACGTTGCGTGGATTTGGACGCCAGGCGATCGACACTGCGATGCAACGCCCGGCCGACATCGACGTCGGCCCACTGCAGTTCCTGAATGTCGGCATCCAGGCGGGTCAACAGCAGCAGGCTGGAAACGGTGGCCTCCAGATCGCTGCGGATGTCGGCAACCTCACGCAGCAGCGCGTCCAGCGGTCGCCCGCCGGGGTAATGCTGCTCGACCTCGACCAGCGCCCGCAGTTCAGCCAGTCGCGTGCGGGTCTCGTGCGCCAGCGCCCCGGCAAAATCACGTTCGCGCGCAATGCCCTCGTCCATGCGCGCCAGCACTTCGTTGAAGCGCGCCACCAGTGGATCGAGCTCGCGCGTACCGGTGACCGCGAGGCGCTGGCCCGCCGCCTGTGGACCAATGGTCTGCATGCTCTCACCCAACGCGGAAAGCGGCCGCAGGCCACGCCGCACCAAAAGCGGTATCAGGCCCAGCACCAGCAACAACGCCAGTGCCGGCACGACGAGCAGGATGATGTCGATGGTATGCAGAACGTCATCCAGGCGTGCGATCGAACGCATGAAGACCAGGCGGCAGCTGTGATGCAACGGTGTCGGCATCGACATGCCGTTGCCGGCGTTGAACCGAAACATCACTGCGCGGACGGGTTGACCGGACACCTGCAAATCCACGAGCGCAGGGTGCGTGCTTTCGACCGTCTGCCAGTGACGTGGATAGCGCACCGGCGGTGGCTCGCTGGCAATGCGGCTCCCGTCCGTGCATGCCACGGCCCACGTTGCAGGTGCCAGGTCGTAGCGCAGATCCATGTGCGGCTGCTCCGCCTTCTCCAGCTTCACGCCGGCTGGTCCGATGTTCACCAGTGACTCCAGTACCCGTGCCTGCGTGACCAATCCATTGTTGAAACGCCGCTCCGCCTGGCTGTCAACCATGTTGTCCATGAGAGTGGCGGCCACGCCCAGCACCACCACGATGGTCACGCCCACCAGGACGGCCACGCGTGCGGTCAGCGAGCGGATCTTCATGGCACCAGGTACCCTGCGCCACGCCGGGTCTCGACAACGCTGTCCAACCCCACCGCCGAAAGCTTGCGTCGCAGGCCGAACACCAGTACCTCGACGCCACGTTCGGATGCACGTGAATCGCTGCCGGTGATGCGATCGAGGATTTCGCCACGTGCAAACACGCGGCCGGGATGGCGCAACAGGAGCTCCAGCAAGGCAAATTCACGTGGTGTGAGGCCCAGCGGATGCCCGTGCACGCGGGCCACGCGGGCGCGCACGTCGAGATCCACGCCGGCATGCGTCAGCACCGGGGCCTGGGCTTTGTCCGGGCGCCGTGCCAACGCGTGCAGCCGTGACAAGAGTTCGTCGAAGGAAAACGGCTTGACGAGGTAATCATCGGCGCCGGCATCCAGGGCCTCGATACGGTCCGAAACCTGATCGCGCGCGGACAGCACCAGCACCCGTGGCCTTGACCGGCGGCCTGCCAATTGACGCAGTACCGCAGCTCCACCCACCTTCGGCAGCGTGAGATCCAGCACCACGAGGTCATATTCGTAGGTGGCCAGGAAATCGAGCGCCGGCGCGCCATCGTCCACGCCGTCCACGGTGAAGCCGGCCCCGGACAGGCCACGCGCAAGCGTCTGGCGCAGCCTTCGGGAATCTTCGACCAGGAGCAGTTTCATGCGCGCTTGTCGGGGGTGGCGGCGGGGTACCCAGTGTAGCCGTGGCGATTCGTCGAAACGTCCTTGCGGCCCTGGCGGGGCGCGGTTACCGCCGGCCGAGCTTGCCCCGCTTCTTCAGGGCCCTCGCAACCATGTACAAAACGCACAATGTCGCGACGCACGCCCAAATGGGCATGAGGTCCGTCCACGCCGCCCCGTAAACCGGCAGGTAGAGGCGTTCGTAGGCCATTATCGCCAGCCCGGTTCCCAGTGCCCCAAACGCCGTGCTGTAGTCGGCGCCGACGACGCGTGGCCAGTCGAAACGCTCACCACGCGAGGCCGCCAGAAGGCAGACCGGATTCGGCAACCAGCGGCGCACGCGGACACAGTACGCACGGTATGCATCGCCATATTCGCGCGCGAGATACTCTTCCTCCGCCGCGACGATGGCCTGGTAGATGAGCACCGACAGCGGAATGGCCACCATGTAGACGATCGGGTTGTTGAACATCACCGCCGGGCCAATCACCAGCAACACATTGCCGACATACAACGGATTGCGTGAACAGCCGAATACGCCACCGGTCACCAGGCCATCGGCATAAACACGACCGTGCGACCCCCCGCGCTTGATGTACTGCAACCCGATCACCCAGCCGCGCAGGATCAGTCCCGCGACAAGGATCAGCCAGCCGACCAGGTCCAGCCAGCGGTCGTCGGCGACGCTGCCGAACGGAACCCGCGGGCGGCACAGGGCCAGCAACGCCACCGTCACCACCGGGAAAATGGTATTGCGATGGCGGAACAGAACCTGCCCGCAGCGCACCAGCACTGTCGGGTGGCTGCGCAGTACCGACCCCCGCACGCTCACTTGACGGCCACCATCCCGCCGAAGTTGTACCAGCGGAAAAACGTCTCGACATGGCGGAACCCGGCTGCGCGCAGCAGGCTGCGGTTTTCATCGAGATGATACGGAATCATCACGTTTTCCAGTGCCTCGCGCTTGCGGGAAATCTCCATCTCGGAGTAGTGGCGGCGGCGCTTGAGGTCGTAATAGTGGTTGATGAAAAGCCGGTTGACGAGGCTGTCCGGAACCGTGAGCTTCTCGACCAGTATCAACGCACTGTTTTCAATCATGCCGGCATGGATCCGGCGCATCACCCGTTCGCGGTGCAGCGGACGCATGAACTGCAGCGACAGGATCATGACGACCACCGAAGCGTTCTCCACCGGCACGTCCTGGTGCAGATCCGCGAGTCGGAGTTCATAAGGGTGCGCCAGTTTCCTGGCCTCGAGCTTGGCCCGTGCCTGCTCCAGCATCTGGGGCGAATTGTCGACGCCGGCAAAACGCACCCCGGGATCAATCACCGCATCCAGCTGCACAAGCGTCGTCCCGGTGGAGCAACCGAGGTCGAACAGCGTGGTGCCTTCCACCGCAAAATCGGCGGCGAGTTCCGCCGTCATGCGCTGCATTTCTTCGTAGAACGGCACCGAACGGCTCACCATGTCGTCGAATACAGCCGCCGTGCGCTGGTCGAACGAAAAATCACTGGTGGCCTGTTCTTCGGCAAATACCCGGTCTACAGGGGTATCGGCAACCACCGCATCCCTGTCGTGCTGGTTTCGGGGCGTGGTCGATTCACTCATGGGCGCAAGTCCACCGAAAGCCGTCAAGCTAATGCACGAAGCTCAGGTTTTGCTTAGCCGCACGGCGCGCGCAGGCCGCCGATGCCGATACACGACGGGACAAGGCTGTCGGCGAGACGTCGCCGAATTGGCCCGGGGCGCCATCGCGCGCCCATGCCATGTCGGCCTGCCAGCCAAGCGGGCTACAGCAGGTTGCGCCCGTGAAAGAGCTCCTCGATCTCGCGCCGCAGCAACAACTCGATGCGTTGGCGTTCGCGCGTCGACAGCTCCGAGGCATGCGCCTCGAACAGGTAGGTGTCGAGGTCGAAATCGGTGATGTGCATCTTGGTGTGGAACATGTTCTCCTGGTACACGTTCATGTCGTACATCGTGTACTTGCGCTTGATGTGGCGCGCCAGGTAGT
>CAYOEF010000191.1:0-5406 GCA_964402805.1 uncultured Rhodanobacteraceae bacterium
GATGTGCAACTCGACAAAAGACTGCTGAGTTTAACAAACGATGACGGCAATCTCACAACCAGCGCCTTTTCCGCAGGCACAAGTCGGAGCGGGACGTGAGGAACCGGCCATCCGGTTGCACGTCGCCACATGTCCTGACAGCAGGATCGCGTGGGCACAACCTGCACCTACGATGAATCAGAGGTATCTGTATAGCGTACCGTTTTGTGCTTGATGGGTTCCCATTCAGCGTCTTTGGGGGTAGCCTCGAAGCCTCCTCTCACACAAATCGGAGCACTATCGTGGCCCTGTGGAAAGAACCCGCAAAGTCTCCCTCATCCTCGTCGCCTGGCAGCACTGACGCGGCCACTCTCGACTCGCTCGATCTCGAGGAGACGAGCACGACCGACAAGACCCCCGCCTTCACGGCCAGTACACCGAAAGCCGAACCCGCGGCGCCTGCGGCGAAGAAATCCGCTTCCGAATCGCAAATCGCACCTGATCTGGTCATCGAAGGCAAGATCGAAGGCGCCGGCCACGTCCGTATTGCCGGGCGCTTCAAGGGCGACATCAACGTGCGCGGCGACGTCACCATCGAGAAAGGCGCCGATGTCGAAGGCAGCGTGCGTGCTGAACGCGTCACGATCGCCGGTGAGTTGACCGGCAATATCGACAACGCGGCACACGTGGACCTGCTGGAAAGCGGCGCCCTGACGGGTGACGTGAAATCCGGCACCTTCTGCGTCGCCAAGGGATCAAGGATGCGTGGCCAGGCCGAATTCGGCTGGGAAGACAGCAAGAACGGCTCGGGCTCGGCCGACTATTACAAGCGCAACGGCAGTTCCGGCAAGGGTAGCGCCAGCGAATGACCAAGCCGCAGCTGGTCGCAACACGTACCTGCCCCCACTGTTACGAGACCATCCTGCAAAGCGCGGCCGTCTGCCCGGCATGCCGGCACCGGCTGCGTTTCGACGGTCCCTCCAGTGACACCGTTGCGATCGCGTCCGGCGCGCTGACACCCCTGCGCGTCGAGGGCAGTTTTCGCAACCCGGCCGGCGGCGGCGCGCAGGAATACTCCGTCGTCGTCACTATCCGGAACGAACACGGCGAGGAGATCGCACGCCGGATGGTCGGCATCGGGGCGATGCGCGAGGGCGAACAGCGCACCTTCACCCTCGACGTGGAAATGAGCCCCGTGGACAACAAACGCACGCGACACTGACGCGCGTCGGAGACCCATTGCCCGCGCGGCGTGGACTTCCGCTTGCGTGTCGCGGCGAGAAGCCGAGCAACCGGTCTGTCTCCCCCGGCCCGTCAGGCCCGCCGGCTGTCGCGCAGATCCTTGCAGCCGACGGCAACCGCGCCGAGTACGAGCAGGATGATGAGGGCAAAACCCGCCACGGTGGCGAGCGTCCACGCGCCCAGTGGCAGGACCGCAAAGGCCGCCGCGGTGACGACCGCGATGCCGACCGACGAGCCGATCCGCTGCGTCGTCGACACGAGCGCCCCCGAACTGCCGGCGTACGCGACCGGCACGTCGCTGAGCGTCAGCGTCTGGTTCGGGCTCACCGTCGCGCCCTGACCAAGGCCGAACACCGCCAGCGTCGCCACCAGCCACCACACGCTCACGCCGGCATGCGCGTGCAGAAGCACCACGAGGATGCTGAGCAGCAGGCCGGCGATCGCGACCAGCTGCCCGCCGATGACGAGCCTGCGCCCGTAGAGCATGACGCGGCGACCTGCCCAGTTGGCCGTAATCGCCGCCACGATCGCCGAGGGGACACCCACCAGTCCGGTTTGCAGCGCGGACTTGCCGGCACCTTCCTGCAGGTACAGGGCCATCAGTACCCACACACTCGTCATGCCCAGGAAATAGACGGTCTGGATGGTGAGGCCGTTGGCAAAGCTGCGGATCGCGAACAGCGAAAGATCGACCATCGCCGGTCGCCCGATCCGTGCGCAATGGCGCTCCCAGGCCACCCACAGCGCCGCGATGCCGAACCCGCCCGGGAGCAGGATCCACACGAATGGCGAGGCATGGAACTCGACGAACGGAAACAATACGGCCAGCACCGCAAGGCCGGCCAAGGCCGAGCCCACCAGGTCCAGCGCACGCGGCACCCCGCGCCATCGCGAACCCACGTCGGTCCCAGCGCCCGAACCCACCCGCAGTAACGGCTTCGGGAACCACCGCCATGCGAGCACGATACCCGCGATGCCCAGCGGCACGTTGACGAGAAACGTGAGCCGCCACCCCCAATGCGCCCCGCCCAGTTCGATCAGGAGCCCGCCCAGGGTGGGCGCGATCGCGACGGCGAGGCTGGTTGCCATGCCGAGAAACCCGAAGGCACGCCCCCGTTCGTCACCGCGGAAATACTCCTGGACCATGCCGTAAACCTGCGGGCTCATGCAGCCGGCACCGACACCTTCGACCACGCGGGCCGTGTTGAGCCACCCCGGACCGGGCGCAAGGCTCGCCCACAACGATGCACCGGTGAAGATCCCCAGGCCCGCGATGAACACCGCGCCACGCCCCAGGATGTCACCGGCGCGCCCGGCCGCGATCAGCACCACGCCGAACACCAGCGCGTAGCCCGACAAGACCCACTGCAGGTCCGAGGCCGTCGCACCGATGTCGTGGCTGATCGAGGGCAACGCCACGTTGACCACGCCAACGTCGATGAGCGCCATGCAAAACCACAGCGTCAGGATCGCAAGGATCCGGCGGCGTGCGCGATCAAGCGGTCGGATGGTGGTCGGCGCCGCTGTTGCCGTGCCGGCGACACGCTTCGTCACCACGGGCAACCCGGCCCGGCCTGCTCAACTGCCGTACTGGCCAAACAGGCTGCCAAGCTGCCGGTAGTCGACCGTATTGCCAAAGCCATCGATCTGTCCGTCCAGCAGGCGCTCGGTCGCCTTGACGAACCCGGTCCAGCCCGCCAGTGCCAGCGCACTTGCGGTACTGACGCGGCGCACGCCGAGTTCGGCCAGCACCGGCAGGCCCAGCCTGGCCGCCGGTCCCATCATCACGTTGACGGGCTTGGGTGCGACCGCCTTGACGACGGCCGCAATCTGTTCGCGCGTGGACAGGCCCGGCGCATACAGGCAGTCGGCGCCGGCCTGCGCGTAGGCGGCCAAGCGGCGAATGGTCTCCTTGAGGTCCGGTTGGCCGACCAGGAAACCTTCGGCGCGCCCGACCAGCATCACGCGCGCGTCAACGGCGTCGATCGCCTCGCGCGCGGTGCGCACGCGGGCCACCGCGGTATCCAGGTCGTACAACGTACCGGGCGGATCACCCATCGCATCCTCGATCGAAAGCGCCGATACGCCAGCCTCGACACAACGCCCGACGTTGACCCGGAGCCGGTCGTGGGTATCGCCGTAGCCATCCTCGAAATCCGCGTTGACCGGCAGGTCCGTTGCTTCGACGAGCTCGCGGCAATGGTGAATGACCTCATCCACCGGCACCCTGCGATCGGGCAGTCCACGTGAAAACGCATACCCCGCGCTGGTGCTGGCCAGGGCCTTGAAGCCCACATGCGCCAGCCAGCGCGCCGAACCGGGGTCCCATGGATTGGGCAGGATGAAGCAACCGCTTTCGTGCAGTTTCCGAAACGCCGCGTGGCGTGCTGAAAGATCACCGGGGTGCATGATGATTCCTTAAGGTCGTGCAGATTTGATGTGACGCTGCTCCCCCCATGGCAGATCGTTCACATGATACGCCGCCGCCGTGGGTGCGCGGGCGTACCCCACCCGGGACCTGCCGATCGGCGCAAGCGGATCTGGCGGATCTCGCCCGGCCCGGACGCCCAATCAAGCGGGCTCGACGTAGCGCACGATCAGGCGTGCGCTCTGGCGGCCCTGCCAGTCGTTGACGGCCAGTTCGTAGCCGGCGCGCAGCAGCGGTGGAAATGCCGTGCCTTCGGCCACCTGGAACATCACCGCATCCAGCAGGCTGCCGTCGCGCGGATCGCGCAGTTTGAGGCGGCGGTGACCGATGCCCATGGGACGCACGTCCAGGCACTCGAACACGTTGTCGAAGAACGGCGCCTCGAAGCCCTGCCCCCACGGCCCGGCGCGCCGCAGGGCCATGGCCATCGACAGGTTGCACTCGCCGGGCCCAAGCTCGCCGTCGCTCCACAACACCGGCTGCAATGACCGCGAGGCCAGGCGCTCGCACGCCACGGCATTGAACGCCTGCGCGAATGCCTGGAAATTCCGCGCCGCCAGGCTCAGGCCCGCCGCCATGGCATGGCCGCCGAAGCGGGCGATCATGCCGGGATGCCGCGCCGCGACATCGGCCAGCGCGTCGCGCATGTGAAAGCCGATGATGGAGCGCGCGGATCCGCGCAAAAGGCCGTCGCCATCCTCGCCGGCAGGGGCGAACGCCACGACCGGGCGATACAGCCGGTCCTTCAGTTTCGACGCCACCAGCCCCACGACCCCGGCGTGCCAATGCGGCTCGAACAAGGCAACGCCCATCGCTTCCACGGCATCGACGCGGGCGGCCAGTTCCTCGGCCTCGGCCACCATGTCCGCCTGCAATTGGCGGCGCTCGGCGTTGACGGCCGACAGGTGCGTCGCCAGGGCCAGCGCCTCGCCGTCGTCGTCGCTCAGCAGGCAGGCGATGCCTTGCGTCATGTCCTCCAGGCGACCCGCCGCGTTGAGGCGTGGCGCAAGGCCAAAGGCGATGTCGGACGCCGTCAACGTGGCCTGGGCGCGGTTGCTGACGCTCGCCAGCGCACGCACCCCCGCACAGGCATGGCCCGCGCGGATGCGCCGCAATCCGGCGGCGACGAGCGTGCGGTTGTTGTAGTCCAGTGGCACCAGGTCGGCCACCGTGCCAAGCGCCACCAGGTCGAGCAGGCTGGACAAATCCGGTTGCGACGCCGTGGTGAAACGCCCTTCCCCGCGCATGCGTGCACGCAGGGCCAGCAATACGTAAAACATGACCCCTACACCCGCGAGTGCCTTGCTTGGAAACGTATCACCCGCCAGGTTGGGATTGACGATGGCCAGGGCAGACGGCAACCGGGCGCCCGGCAGGTGGTGGTCCGTGATGACGACGTCCACGCCGCGCGCCCGGGCGGCAGCCACGCCATCAACGCGGGCGATGCCGTTGTCCACCGTCACGATGAGGTCCGGCGCCTCGTCAAGCGAGTCCACCAGGGCCGGGCTCAGGCCATAACCATGGCGCATGCGATGCGGCACCACGAAGCCGACGCGACGCGCGCCCAGCAGCCGCAAGCCACGCACGGCGACGGCACAGCCGGTGGCCCCATCGCAATCGTAATCGCCGACCACCAGTATCCGCTCGTCATCGTCCATGGCCGCCAGCAGGCGCCCGGTGGCAAGGTCCAGGCTACCCAGTTGCCGGGGTGGTTCCAGCCGCGCCAGACGGTAATCGACAGCCGCGGGATCCAGCGC
>CAYOEF010000192.1:0-5373 GCA_964402805.1 uncultured Rhodanobacteraceae bacterium
TCGACCAGTCCAGCCTGGGCAATCCGCGCCGCGTTGCGCTGGGCCTGGAGCAGAATCGGCTGGCCATGCTGCTGGCGGTGCTGCATCGCCACGGTGGCGTGGCCGCGTACGATCAGGATGTTTTCGTGAACGTCGTCGGCGGTATTCGCGTGCAGGAGACCGCGGCCGATTTGCCCGTGCTGCTGGCCATCCGTTCATCGCTGCGCGACCGGCCACTGCCGGACAAGACGGTCGCTTTTGGCGAAGTCGGCCTGTCCGGTGAGATCCGCCCCGTGCCAAATGGTGAGGAACGGCTCAAGGAAGCCGCCCAGCACGGGTTCCGTCGGGCCATCGTGCCCACGGGCAACGCGCCGAAGAAAAAACGTATCGGCGATCTGGAAATCATTGGCATCGAGCGCCTGGGGGACGCGCTTGATGCGGCGGGGTGAGCGGGGCGCGTATCCTGCCGCGTAACGGGGGCACGGCGCGCCGTGCCCTCAGGCGTGCCGTGCCTGTCCCTGCATCGCGCCGCGGTCCCGGCGCTTGGCGCGGGTGTGTCCCTATCCGAAATGCCGGGCGGTCACGGCCTGCTCTTCGGCATTCGGGTGCATGAAATACTCGTTGAGGTATTTCTCGCCCTCGTCGCAGAACGCGGTGACCACGGTCTTCAGTTCGGGGAATTGTTCGCGTACGCGCTTGGCGGCAATGAGATGCGCGCCGGAACTGGGTCCGCACAGCAGGCCGTACTCGCGCGCCAGCCGGCGCATGGATTCCACGGCATCGGCACTGGACACACTGAGGTAGTCATTCACCTGTGCGGCGTTGCGCTGGAATATCCCGGGGATGAACCCGTCGGAGATGCCTTCGATCTCGTGCATGGCGACCTCGCCACACAGCAACGTGCAGGATTCGGAAGGCTCCATGGCAAACAGGCGAACGTTCGGATTGACCTTGCGGAATGCCTGGCCGACGCCGATGAGGGTGCCGCCTGTGCCGACGCCCAGCACCAGTGCATCCGGCAAGCGTCCGTCGGGCAGCTGCGACAGGATCTCGGGTCCGAACACCTCGCGGTTCTCCTCGATGTTCCAGTCCGACTCGAACTGGCCCGGGTTGAACCAGCCCGGTTGTGCACCCAGCTCGCGTGCGCGCTGCAGGGCCTGGTCGACGTGGAAGTTCCCGCAGAACAGGATCTCCGCGCCGTAGGCGCGCGAGATGGCGACGCGTTCGCTGGACATGCCTTCGGGCATCACCACCAGCATGCGATAGCCCTTTACCGCCGCGACCATGGACAGGGCGTTGCCGGTGTTGCCGCTGGTGGCCTCGACGATGGTGTCGCCTGGTTTCAGGAGGCCTTCGCTCTCGGCGCGTTCGATCATGTACTTGGCGATGCGTGCCTTGATCGACCCCGACGGGTTGAGGAACTCCACCTTGGCGAACACGCCTTCGATGTCCAGCAGGGGTGTGTCGTGGACGGCGTCGAGGATGTTGGTGGAAGTGCCGGCATAGCGGACGGACATGGCGCGCTCCGTGGTCAGTGCGTGGTCAATCGGATGGGTCGTGCTGGTGTCGCATGGTGTCCAGGGCCAGTGCGGAGTGTGCGTAGGCACCACCCGCGCGCATTTCCGCGGCTACCCAGATGGCTTCCATGATCTGCTGCTCGGTAGCCCCTTTTTTCAGGGCCTCCGCGGTATGTCCCTTGATGCAGTACGGGCACTGCGTGACGTGCGCGACGGCCACGGCGATGAGCTGTTTGGTGACGTTGGGCAGGGCGCCGTCGGCGAACACGCTGGCACTGAAAGCCTTGAACGCTTTGAGCTGTTCGGGTGCCAGGTCGCGGCGCTTGCGTGCCAATTCGGCGGTGGATGTCGGATACATGGGTGAGTCCATTGCTGGAACCTCCGTTGCGGTTTGCGTTTGATCGGGCTATCCAGTCTGCGCTTGTCGATATCGACTTTCCATGCCGATGGCCTGCGCACGGCGACTGCCCTGACCGGGCGATCGTGCCCGGCGGCCGATTGTGCGCCGCATTCGACCTGGTCCGTATGGAATGGCGGGCCGTTCAGGCGGCGATACGCCGCACCCGTATCACCCCGGCGTCGTTGGCGTGCTCGGTGAGCAGGCGCCGTACACGATCCTGCCACAACGTGCCGAAGCGCCGCGTTTGCGTCGTGTCCGCAACGCCGTGCAGTACCGCGCCCATCAGCGGCATTTGCTCCGGATCGGCGGGGACGGCGCGCGGGTTGTACTGCACTTCCACCGTCGCGTCGTTGTCGTTGCGGCGCATGCGCACGCCGTTGACACCCGTGGTGCCGTAATGCAGCAGGCCGCTGCGCCTGTGGTCGCCGGCGAGTCCGTGGAACCCGTTGGCCGCGGCGGCTCCCGTGACGAGGGTCAGCACCTGGCCGATGACGCCCGTGACGCCCTCGTCTTCGGCATCGGGAAGGTAGACGCTGATGTTGCCGCGCTCGGGCATTTCATCCGGATACAGGGCCGCCAGGCCGGCGGACGCCGTGAGCCAGGCACCGGCCACGGTCGGGCAGGAGTGGCCGGCCAGGCGTACCGCGTCGGCGTAGTGGTACTCCATGACGCCATCGTCGCTGGCGCCCAGCAACTGGGCCAGTGAATCATGCAGGCGCAACGGAGGGACGTCGCCGAAAAAGCTTGCCAGTGCCATGTCAGCCCACCACGACGAAATCGATCACGATGGCGCCGGGTTCGCGTTGCCGGTACACCGCATCGATGCGTTCGCCGTAGCGCTGGCGCATCTGGGCGATGAGCGGCAGCGGGTCGTGATCGTTCACGAAACGCATGGCCTCGCCCTCCTGGAGGGCATCGAGCGCACCAAAGATGGCCGAGTGGCGGAAGCGGTGCGCGATGGCACGCGCGTCGAACGGGTAGGCCTTGTAGTTGCCGTCGTTGTTGTCGGATTCAGTGGTCACGGCGCGGTACCTTTGTGTGTTGCAAAAAGTCGCGTCAGCATGCGCCGGCCCGCAGGGCGTTGCTTTGACCTGGATCAGCCGCGGCAGGCCGCCGTGGATTCCGCCTGGTCCTGCAGGAATGCGTGGCGTGCCGTATCGCCTCCGCCGGCGATGGCCCGCACCTGGCGGTAGAACCGTTGCCAGTTGCGCCCGCACTGCCGGAACAGGCGTGCGAACGGCGCGACGTGCTCGTCGTAGAGTCCGAAGGGCAGCAGCTTGGCGTTGTTGAGCGGGGTCTCGATCCAGTGGTCGTACGCATCCAGCCCGTGCCAGCGTGTGTCGCGCAGCCGCCAGTAACGTGTGCGCAGCGCCGCGAACGCCGCCCGTTTGCGTCGATATTTGGTGGCATCCGGCAGGTCGCTGGAATACACCTTGTCAAGCCTTGCGCGCGTTGCCAGTATCAATTGCCGAAACTGGTGGCGCTGGCGGACCCGGGCCCTGTCGGGTGGCGGCAGGTGCCTGGCCCGCCGCCATTGGCGCAGGCCTTCGCGCTGCACAAAGGTGGCGAAGGATTCGTTGAACGCGGTGTCGCCCTTGACGTACAGCTTCTGGTGCGCAAGTTCGTGGAAGATGGTGCCGACCAGCTGGGCGTCGTCCCAGCGGTCCATGCTGCTCAGCACCGGATCGGCAAAATGGCCCAGGGTCGAGTAGGCCGGTACGCCGCCGATATAGACGTCATCCCCGGCCTTGCGCAGCCGGGCCGCCAGTTGCTGCGCACGGTGGAGCTGGTAGAAGCCCTGGTAGGCCACGCAGCCGGCGAACGGGAAACAATGCTTGACCGGCTTTAGCGACAGTGCAGGCGTGGCGAACACGTTGTACATCACGAAAGGGCGGCCGATGTCCACGTAGGTGGTGTAACTGCGGTTGCGCGGCAGGTCGAGCGCGTTGGATGCGAACCGGCGTGCATCGAGGGCCAGTTGCAGGCGCTGGCGCAGGTGGGCGTCCGTGTGCGGGTCGGCAATGAGATCGGTGATGGGCTGGCGTTCGAGCAGGATATGCGTCTGGCCAATGGCCAGGTGCGCGTAGTAGTCGAGCGTGGAGCACCCGCTCAGGCCGGCGACCAGGACCAGCAGGGCAACGCAGCGCACCACCGCCATGTTCGCGCCGTATCGCGCCTCGATGCGTAATCGCGTCGGCTCACTCCGGGGTGGCGGACGACGCGGCATGCTCACTGGCACGTTTGGCCAGTATCCGCTCGCGTTCCATGTGGTAGTACTTCTCGATCTTGTTGTTGGAGAACTCCGGTGTCGGCGCATCCGGGTCCAGCTCTTCGAGAATGTAGACGGTGCCGCAGTAATAACACTGTTCGCGGCCGGTGCGGTGGATGGGCAGATAGACGCGCTGATGGGCGTTCCACAGCATCGTGCCGTGCACGGGACAGGCCAGCGGAAGGTCCTGCCAGCGTACGACCTGCACCGTGCTGTCGCACGACTGCGGCAGGTTGAGGTTCGGGACGGACATGCGGTGCGGGTAACGCACGATTTGCCGGGGCGGGGTTTGGTTGGTCATGGTCTGGTCGGGCATGATGTAGTGACTCCAATGTGGGGAAAGGGTTGTGCGGATCCGGTCCGGCGATTGCAGCATCACAAACGCGGCCCATGAGTGGATTGACCCACATCAGTGCGAGTTCACCCCCGTTGCGTACACTATAAATGCAAATCAACCGCAATTGGGTCCTAGTGGTGAACCGCGGCTCGAGCAGAAGCTCGACATGGTGCGACCAGTGGCCTGAACCGGAGGAGCGGGCATGACCGAGGTGATGCAACTGGCCGCATTTGTCCATGCGGCCGATTATGGCCGGATGAGTGATGCCGCGCGGGAGCAACTGAAAATCCGCGTGCTGGACACCTTGGGCGTGGCCATTGGCGCGCTGGACGCCGCGCCCACCCAGGCCATCCGCGGACTGACCGAGTCGCTGGCCGATCATGGCCCCGCGACGTTGATCGGCGGCGGGACGTGCGCCCCGGACCGCGCGGCGTTCTACAACACCGCATTGAGCCGGTATCTGGATTTCATGGACAGCTACATTGCGCCGGGCGAGACCTGCCATCCGTCGGACAACGTGGGTGCGGTGCTGGCCGCAGCCGAGAGCGTGGGCGCCGGTGGCCGCGACTTCCTCACCGCGTTGGCAGTGGCCTACCAGGTCCAGACCCGCTTGTCGGATGTCGCGCCGGTGCGGGCCAGGGGGTTCGATCACACCGTCCAGGGCGCCTACGCGGTGGCGGCCGCGGCGGCAAGAGCCCTTGGCCTGGGTGTGGAACAGACGGCCAACGCCATTGCCATTTCCGGTACGGCCAACAACGCCTTGCGCGTGACGCGGACCGGTGACCTGTCGCACTGGAAGGGCCTGGCCTATCCCCAGGTCGCCAAGGACGGTCTGCATGCGGCGCTCCTGGCGCGGGCCGGCATCACCGGG
>CAYOEF010000193.1:0-5370 GCA_964402805.1 uncultured Rhodanobacteraceae bacterium
ATGCGACGTCGATGGTGATGCCCTGCTCGCGCTCGGCCGCAAGTCCGTCGACGAGCAACGCGAAATCCAGCCCGCCCTGCTGCGTGCCATGGCGCCGGCTGTCGCTTTCCAATACCGCGAGCTGGTCGTCGAGCAACAGCCGGGTGTCGTACAGCAGGCGGCCCAGGAGCGTGCTCTTGCCGTCATCCACGCTGCCGCAGGTCAGGAAACGGAGCAGATCCCGGCCGTGGCTCGCGGTCGCGCCCGGTGCCTCGCTGGATGCGGCGCGCCCCTGGCGTGCGACCTTTCCGTCGCGGTCCGTGCGGTGGCCACCGTTTGGATGCGCGCCCATCAGAAATAGCCTTCCTGCTTCTTTTTCTCCATGGATGCCGATGCGTCGCGGTCGATCACCCGACCCTGGCGTTCGGACGTGCGCGCGGCCAGCATTTCGGCCACGACCTTGGGCAGCGTGTCGGCATCGGACTCGATGGCCCCGGTGAGCGGGTAGCTGCCCAGCGTGCGGAAGCGTACCTTGCGCATGCGCGGCTCCTCACCGGGGTCCAGTGGCATGCGCTCGTCATCCACCATGATGAGCGTGCCGTCGCGCTCGACCACGGGCCGTTCGGCTGCCAGATACAGCGACGGCACCGGGATGTTCTCCTGCTGGATGTAAAGCCACACGTCCAGTTCGGTCCAGTTCGACAATGGAAATACACGCACGCTTTCCCCCTTGTGGACGCGGGTGTTGTAAAGGTTCCACAGTTCCGGGCGCTGGTTGCGCGGGTCCCAACGGTGGTTCGCGTTGCGGAACGAAAAGATGCGCTCCTTGGCGCGCGATTTTTCCTCGTCGCGGCGCGCACCACCGATGGCGGCATCGAAGCGGTGTTTGTCCAGCGCCTGCTTCAGCGCCTGGGTCTTCATGAGATCGGTGAACACGGCAGCCCCCTGGGTGAACGGATTGGCGTTCTGGCGCAGCCCGTCGGGATTGACGTGGACGATCAGCTGCACACCGGTTTCGCGCGCGCGGCGGTCGCGGAATTCGATCATCTCGCGGAAAACCCACGTGGTGTCCACGTGCAGCACCGGCATCGGCGGTGGCGCGGGGTAGAAAGCCTTCAGCAGCAAATGCAGCAGGACGGAGGAATCCTTGCCGACCGAATACAGCATGACCGGGTTGGCGCATTCGGCTGCCACCTCACGCATGATGTGGATGGACTCGGCCTCGAGGCGATGCAAGTGCGCGCTCAACGCGAGCGTGTCGGTCTGGGTCATGGCGGTGGCAATCCCTGTTGAACCATGGATTTTACAGGCCGCCTGTCCCTGGATCAGCCCCGGTCACGGATGATTGCTCATGTCGATATGCACCGCGGCAACCACGGCCCGGCGTGGCGTGTCAGGCATCGGCCGGACGGGGCACGCCGAACCAGCGCTCCAGGCCCTGCAGCAGGCTGCGTATCTCCAGCGTCATGAGCGCAAAGCTGGCTTCGAGTTCGGCGTTGGCCGAGTCGGGCTCGCCGGCATCCAGTTCGTCGGTCACCACGTCGAAGAACCGCAGCTTGCGGATGACCAGGTCCTCGCCCAGCACGAAGCCGATGCGGCCGTTGAAGCTCAAGCCCAGTTGGCAGGCCTGCTTGCCGGTGCGCAGGTGCTCGCGGATCTCGCCGCTGTCCAGTTCCTGGTGCCGGCAGCGCACGATGGCACCGCCGTTGCCGGCCACGTCGCGCAACTCGCATTCGTCGGCAAGTTCGAGGCCATCGGGAAGGTCGCCGCCGGTCAGCCACGCCGTCATCAGGTCGCGCGGCGATTTCGCGGGCGCCAACGGCTCGACGGGAAAGCTCCCCAACGCGTCGCGCACGCTGGATACCGCATCTTCGGCAGCCTTGCGGCTGGCGGTATCGAGCACCAACCAGCCGTCCCTGCGGTCGGCATAGACCGGCAAACGGGAGGGTCGTGCAAAGGCGCGCGGCACCAGCTCATCGAGAATCTGCGCCTTGATGCGTTTGCGCTCACGCCCGCCCACGGACCTGCCCTGCGCCGCCACCACCGTGCGCACGCGGCGCAGCACCTCACGATTGACCACGGATGCCGGCAGGAGCTTGTCCTCGCTGCCCACGCACAGCAAGGTGAAATCGCCGCTGGTCAGCGTCAGGGCATCGTCCTCCGCCGGATAGGGCGACACCGCCCCGCGTGACGTCATGTCGAGCGGCCCGCAGGGGGCCAGTCGGCGCCCGTCAAGCGCCTCGTCGAGGTTCTGGAGGCCGGCCGCTACGGCGGCGGGAAAGCGGAACAGGGTCAAATTGCGGAAGAACATGCGGCCAGGGGTCCTCGGATGGAATGGAGTCGCGCACACGCGGGCGCGGCGAGGCGGTGATTGTAGCCATTGGCACGGCCGCAAACCGATGTACACTCGACGGATGCGTTGATCGAATCGTCCCCATGCCCAGTACCGACCTGTCCCGGATAGTCCAGCGCCTGGCCGAACTTCGCGTTGAACACCGCGACCTCGACATGGCCATCGACCGCATGTCCACGCTCCCCGGCTGCAGCCAACTCGAACTTACGCGCATGAAAAAGCGCAAGTTGATGCTGAAGGACGCCATCACCCGCCTCGAAAGCCGGCTGATTCCGGACCTCGACGCCTGAGAACGGGCCTTGTCCGGTTACGGGGACGACGGATTGCTGCCACCCGACTCGATGGGGAAGGTCTGCACGCCGCCGGCGTTGCCGGCCGCACCACTCGTACGCGCCGGCGCGCCACCCTTGTTGGTGGTACCGCAATGGTAGATACCCCAGACCTGGCTGCCCTTGGCCGGATCACCCAACGGATGGACCGTGTCGCCGCCCATCCTGGCGGCTTCGTTGCGTGCCAGCACATCGAGTTCGTCGCGCATGTTGATCGCGTCGCGCTTGATCGGCCCCAGCCGTTCGGACTCCGAGACCGTCGCCGTACCCAGGCGCGCGCAGCTGTCCATCGGACCATAGCAGTTGGTGCTCTCGGCGCGCCCGGCATCGGTGAGGCGAACGCCCCAGCTGCAGCCGCCCAGCACCAGCGCCGCGACAACGGGAATCAACAGGGATTTGCGCATCGTGGTCTCCACTCGAAGCGGTTGATCGGGCAATCGTTGGCCGTCGGATGTCCATGGTAACGAGGTTGCGCACGCCATGCAGCAAGCGGGTGCGAGCGTCGCCGGCAGGGCATAATGGCGCATGCTCAGCGTCATCCTGCACCAGCCCGAGATACCCCCCAACACGGGCAACGTGATTCGCCTGTGTGCCAACAGCGGCGCCGACCTGCACCTGATCCGCCCGCTCGGTTTCGAGATGGACGACAAGCACCTGCGCCGCGCCGGCCTGGATTACCGCGAATATGCCAGCGTGCGCGTGCACGACAGCATCGAGGCCTGCCTTGCGCTGCTCGGCGAGCCCCGCGTGTTCGCGTTCACCCGCCATGCGACCCGCCATTACACCGATGCGGCGTTCGCCGCGGGCGATGCCCTGCTGTTCGGCTGCGAAAGCCACGGCCTCGGGCCGCAGCTGCTGGATCGCTTCGCGCCGGAGCAACGCCTGCGCCTGCCCATGCGGCCGGAAAGCCGCAGCCTCAACCTGGGCAACAGCGTCGCCGTGGCCGTGTATGAGGCATGGCGACAACTCGGCTTCAGTGGCGCAGCGTAGGCACATGCCGGACCCGGGCAGCGCCACCGGGAGGCGGCAACGGCTACAATCGGCGCCATGACCGGCCATGCCCCGTCCCACCGTCCACCGCGCCTGCTCCGCGCCCTCGGCAAGAATGCGCTGGAAACGGCGTTGAACCGCGTCGTCGCGCTGGATCCGGACCTTCAGGGCGACCTGGCCAGCCTGGATGGCAAGCGCCTGGACATCGACCTGCGCGGACCCGACCTGGTCATATCCCTCCAGGTCGCCGGCGACCGCATCAAGGTGGACACGGCCGACCTCGACACATCAGCCTCGCTGCGGGTCAGCGCGACACCCGGCAATTTCATCGGCATGCTCCTGCCGGGCGATCGCGATACCACCCCGCCGGGTCGCATCGAAGTGGCGGGTGATGCGGAACTCGCGCGGCGGCTGGAAAAACTTGCCCGCAACTATGCGCCGGACTTGGAGGCGGCCTTCGCGCAGATTTGCGGGGATGTCGCCGGCGTGCCGTTGGCGCGGATGCTGCAAAGGACGCTCTCACACCTTCGCGACAGCCTTGCGCACGCCGTGGACGACGGCGCGGACTGGTTGCGCGAGGAAGCACGGCTCGGCGTGGCCAGTGGCGAAATGGACGACTTCCTGGATGGCGTGGACGCGCTGCGCCAGCGCACCGACCACCTCGACGCACGCCTGGCGCAACTCGCGCAACGCAAGGCCCGCCATCCATGATGACGCCGTGGCGCCTGGTACCGCGGCTGATCCACGTGGCCAGCGTATTGTTGCGGTATCGCCTCGACGAGGTCGTCGACGCCACGCACCTGTACCGGCCGCTGAAGTGGATGCGCATGCTGTTGCCACCGGCACGCGCGAACATCCGCCAGCTTCCGCGTGGCGCGCGCCTGCGCCTGGCGCTCAATGAGCTGGGTCCGATTTTCGTCAAGACGGGGCAGATGCTCTCGACCCGGCGCGACCTGATCCCCGCCGACATCGCGGATGAACTGGCCCAGCTGCAGGACCACGTGCCGCCGTTCCCCGGTGACGAGGCGCGCGCCATCATCGAGCACGAACTGGGTGCATCGGTGACCACGCTGTTCACGCGCTTCGACGAGGTGCCATTGGCCTCCGCATCCGTCGCCCAGGTCCACGCGGCACGGATGTCCGATGGCAGCGAAGTCGTGGTGAAGGTCCTGCGCCCCGGCATCGACAAGCGCATCCGCCAGGACGTCGACCTGTTGCGCGCCATGGGCACGCTGGCCCAGCGCTGGCATCCCAACGCCGACAAGATCCGGCCGCTGGACGTGGTGGCGGAGGTCGAGAAAACCCTCAACAACGAACTCGACCTCCAGTACGAAGGCGCCAATGCCAGCCTGTTGAAGCGCAACTTCGCGCATTCGGACGATCTCTACGTCCCGGCGGTGCACTGGTCGTACAGCAACAACCACGTGCTTACCCTGGAGCGCGTCTACGGCGTGACCGCCGACGACATCGCGGCCATCGATCGCGCCGGCATCGATCGCGCCAAACTGGCCGCCATGGGCGTCAGGATCTTCTACGAGCAAGTTTTCCGCGACAACTTCTTCCATGCCGATGCCCATCCCGGCAACATCTGGGTGGATGTCGCCCATCCCGAACGGCCACGGTTCATCGCGCTGGACTTCGGCATCATGGGTTCGCTGCCGGAAGACGACCAGTACTGGCTGGCGGAAAACTTCATCGCCATGTTCGAGCGCAACTACC
>CAYOEF010000194.1:0-3604 GCA_964402805.1 uncultured Rhodanobacteraceae bacterium
CGATGAAGTCGCAGGGAATCAGGCGCGTGCCCTGGTGGATCAGCTGGTAGAACGAATGCTGCCCGTTGGTGCCCGGCTCACCCCAGAAGATCGGGCCGGTGGCATAGTCCACGCGCTGGCCGTCGAGGGTGACGTGCTTGCCGTTGGACTCCATGTTGAGCTGTTGCAAGTAGGCGGGGAAACGCTTGAGGTATTGCGCGTAGGGCAGCACGGCGACCGTGGCCGCGCCGAAGAAGTTGGCATACCAGACCGTCAGCAGGCCCATGATGACGGGCAGGTTCCTTTCCATGGGCGTGGTGCGGAAATGCTCGTCCATGGCATGGAAACCGCGCAGCATTTCCTCGAACCGCTCCGGGCCGATGGCGATCATGGTCGACAGGCCAATGGCCGAATCCATGGAGTAGCGTCCGCCGACCCAGTCCCAGAAGCCGAACATGTTGGCGGTGTCGATGCCGAACGCACTGACGGCCTCGTGGTTGGTGGACAGCGCCACGAAATGGTGCTTGACGACGGCGCTGGCATCCTTGCCACTTTTGTCCAGCAGCCACTGCCGCGCCGTGTGCGCGTTGGTCATCGTTTCCAGGGTGGTGAAGGTCTTGGATGCGACGATGAACAGCGTTTCGTCCGGGCGCATGCCACGCACGGCCTCGGCAAAGTCGGTGCCGTCGACGTTCGACACGAAACGGAAATCGAGCCCCCGGTCGCTGTAGTGGCGAAGCGCCTCGAAGGCCATCACCGGACCCAGGTCCGAACCGCCGATGCCGATGTTGACGACGTTCCGGATGCGGCGGCCGCTGTGGCCTTTCCACTCGACCGTGCGTATGGCTCGTGCGCAATCGGCCATACGTGCAAGTACGGCGTGCACCTGCGGCACCACGTTGTCGCCGCCGACGCGGATGTCGGCGTCGGCGGGTGCCCGCAGCGCCACGTGCAATGCCGCGCGCTTCTCGGTCGGGTTGACGATCGCACCCGAGAACATGGCGTCGCGGTGTGCTTCCAGGCCGCGTTCGCGGGCCAGGGCGAAGAGGAGCTCCATGGTGTGCGCGTCGATGCGGTGCTTGGAATAGTCGAGGATCCAGCCGGCCCCGCTGGCCGTAAAGCGTTTGGCGCGACCGGGGTCCGCGGCGAACAAATCACGCAGATGCGCGCGGGCGATGAGGCGTTGATGTTCTTGCAGGGCTTGCCAGCCCTTGCTTTCCTGTAGGACAGTCATGCTGTTGTTCCAATGGATGGCGCCGCAACAACCGTAACAGGGTACGGCGTTCTGGATGCGACGATGTCGGTGGTTGATACCCCCGCGGTGCGCGTCCCGGGGAGATGGGGCTCGCAACGGACTGCGGGCGTGAACGCAACGAGGATACGCCGCGCGCCCGAACTTGGCAGGTCTGGCCCCAGGATCGCGGATCGGTTTGTATCACTTCGAACAGGGTAGCGTGTATGCCGGATCGGGACACAGGAACGATATTGCGGGTCATGGCGGTCATTATCCGACCTTTCGTGCGCATCTACGAAAAGTGGAAGCGTGACACGCTATACGAGGGGGATTTCCGGCCCAGCATAAGCATCCTCAAGCTGTCGTTGATCGCACCATTCATCGGCGGGGCCGCCGCCGTCATCGCGTGGCTCCTGTATCGGGCGATCGGGCTGGTGACGCACCTGGCGTTCGCAGGAGACTGGGCGTTCGAGTTCACCCCGCCGGCAGCGCTCGATGCACCGTGGTGGTTGATCATCCTGGCGCCGGTGGTCGGGGGCGTCATCATTGGACTGATGGCGCGTTACGGCACCGACCGCATCCGCGGGCACGGCATCCCCGAGGCACTGGAGGCCATCCTGTACCGGCGCAGCAAAATGATGGTCAAGGTCGCCATCCTGAAGCCGATCTCGTCCGCGCTGGCCATTGGTACCGGCGGCCCGTTCGGCGCCGAAGGTCCGATCATCATGACCGGTGGGGCGGTGGGCTCGTTGATCGGGCAGGTGTTTTATCTCACCTCGATCGAGCGGCGCACCCTGCTGGTGGCCGGCGCCTGTGCCGGCATGGCCGCCACCTTCAGCACGCCGATCGCAGCCACGCTGGTGGGTGTCGAGATGCTCCTGTTCGAGTTGCGCCCGCGCAGCACGATTCCGGTCGCGGTGGCCTGCTTCGTGGCATCCGCACTGCGGCCCTTCCTGATCGGGCCGGGACCCCTGTTTCCGATTGCCATCCAGTTCCATTTCACCCTTGCGGACCTCGGCATGGCCGCGGTCAGCGGGATCCTTGCCGGCCTGCTGGCCACGCTGGTGACGTTCCTCGTATACAAGGTCGAGGACGCGTATCGGGCGCTGCCGATCCACTGGATGTGGTGGCCGGCCATCGGCGCCCTGATCGTGGGCATCGGCGGTGTCATCGACCCGCAGACACTCGGCGTCGGCTACGACATCATCTACCAGCTCCTGACCGGCAAGATCGTTGGCATGGGCATCCTCATCTTCATGCTGGTCAAGGGGGCCATCTGGATCGTCTACCTCAGTTCCGGCACGTCAGGCGGTACCCTGGCCCCGTTGCTTGCGCTCGGCGCCGGCCTGGGCGGGCTGGAAGCCTTGTTCTTCCCCGGTCCGAGCCCCCTGTTGTGGCCGCTTCTGGGCATGGGAGCGATGCTGGCGGCGGTGATGCGCATGCCGTTCACGTCGATCATGTTCGCGCTGGAACTGACGGGCGATGCGAGCGTACTGCCGGCGCTGCTGATCACCTGCATCACCGCCTACGGCACCAGCGTGTTCGTCATGCGCCGGTCCATCCTGACCGAGAAGATTGCCCGCCACGGGCGCGACCTCAACCGCGAATATTCCGTGGACCGGCTGGAGCATATGCCGGTCAAGGACGTCATGACGCGCGATCTTGTCACCGTGCCGGGCAGCCTGACGGTCCACGAACTGGCCACGCGCTATTTCGGTGCCGACCAGAAATATCGCGCGTTCCCGGTGGTCGATGCCGACGGCAAGCTGCTCAACGTCGTGGACCGGGCCCGGCTGCAGGCGTTGCTTGCCAGTGATCCCGAGGGCAAGGCGTCACTGGCCGACGTACTCGATGCCAATGCGGTGGTGGCGTTTCCGGTCGAAAGCTGCAAGGCCATCGCGGTGCGGGCCGCTGTCGAGAAGCTCGAACGCGTGCCGGTGGTTGATCCCGAAACCCGTCAATTGCTCGGCATGGTCACCCGCTACGACCTGCTCAAACCGTACACGCAGCACCATGAAGAGGAGGTTTTGCACGAGCGGATCTTTCGCGTACACCGCCGATCGAGGCAGGAGGGTTCGCCGTAATCGGGATGTGCGGCGTAGGGGGAGTCCGCGTGGGGAGATCGTGCGAGGCAAATCGTGCTAGGGCACGGCACGCCGTGCCCGTACGGAAGGGATTGCGCGTTGTGGCGGTGCGGGGATATTGCCTTGATGGCGCCCGTCGCCGACATGGGGCCGAATGCGTGGATGGGGCGGGGGCACGGCACGCCGTGCCCGTACGGAAGGGATTGCGCGTTGTGGCGGTGCGAGGGTATTGCCTTGATGGCGCCCGTCGCCGACATGGGGCCGAATGCGTGGATGGGGCGGGGGCACGGCACGCCGTGCCCGTACG
>CAYOEF010000194.1:3704-5331 GCA_964402805.1 uncultured Rhodanobacteraceae bacterium
GACATGGGGCCGAATGCGTGGATGGGGCGGGGGCACGGCACGCCGTGCCCGTACGCAGGGGATGGGTGTCCCGCTGCCACGAAGAACCGGAGATAGCGCGGGTAGGGGCACGGCGTGCCGTGCCCGCCGGGCTGCGCGCTTCGCCGATGCCGGCCCCGACGACGGTGTGTGTCAGCCCTTGTCCAGCGTGGCGCGTGTGAGCAGGCCGCGCGCCAGCATGGCCCATTGCTTGTGCCGGAACAGGAGCTGCCATTGCCGGCCACCGGTCTGGTGCCAGAGTACGGCGGAACGTATGGCGGCGAGCAGAGCCGAGCGGATGCGTTCGACGATGGCCTGCTGTTGCAGGTGCAGGGGCTGGCCGTTGACGATCACGCGCGGGCGCAGGGGTGAGATCACCTCGGTGTAGAGGCCGGCCAGGCGCGTGGTTACGATGGCGTGCTCCATGCCGAAGTGGTCGACTTGCCGCTGGGTCGCGAGAATGCCTTCCTGAAGCTGCTTCTGCAGCACGCCGCGTCCGGAGAAGGTGCGTTCCAGTCGCAACACGGTGGCCGTCATGCGCATGAGGTGCGGATCGCGGCTGTCGCCGTCGAGCTGGCTGATCAGGGTGCGCAGCCCGAGGCGCACGTCCTGCACGGTGCCGAACACGCCGACCACGTCCGGCGCATCGATGCGGAACACGCTGGCCAGGCTGGATTGCAGCATGGCCTCGTCGCAGCGGCCCTCGTTGGCCAGTTGTTGGGCCAGCACCGTGCCCTGGAATACGCCGGCCAGTGCCAGTACTCGCTCTTCGTTCATCGATTCACGCGTTCGTTGTACCTTCCGCCAAACCCCCGAAAGCGGCATCGGTCGCCTCGATGATGCCCCCGCCAAGACAGACATCGCCTTGATAGAACACCACCGACTGGCCGTGCGTGACGGCCCTCTGGCGCGCGTCGAAGACCACTTCGCAGCCCTGTTTCGTGAGGTGTACGGTACAGGATTGATCGGGTTGCCGGTAGCGTGTCTTGGCCGTGCATGCGAATGAAGGTGCCGGCGGGTCGCCGTCGATCCAGTTCACGTTGCTGGCCAGCAACCGGCTGGATTGCAGCCAGCGGTTGTCATTGCCCTGGGCAACGTAGAGGACGCAGCGCTCCACATCCTTGCCGACGACGTACCAGGGCGCGGTCGTGGCGCCGCTGCGCCCGCCGATGCCGAGGCCTTCGCGCTGGCCCAGGGTGTAGTACATGACGCCATCGTGGGTGCCGACGACCCGCTCGTCCGGGGTCCGGATTTCACCGGGTTGTGCCGGCAGGTAACCGGCGAGAAAACGATGGAAGTTGCGTTCGCCGATGAAGCAGATGCCAGTGGAATCCTTCTTGGCGCTCGTAGGGAGGTTCGCATCGGAAGCCATGCGCCGCACGGCGGGCTTTTCAAGGCCGCCAACCGGGAACAGCGTAGCCGCGAGGGCGTCCTGGCCCAGCGCGTGCAGGAAATAGCTCTGGTCCTTGTTGTGGTCGCGCCCGCGCAGCAGCCGCCAGCGGCCATCCACGCAATCGACGCGCGCATAATGCCCGGTCGCGATCTTGTCCGCGCCGAGCTGGCGAGCCTCGTCGAGAAAGGTCTTGAACTTGATCTCGCGGTTGCACAG
>CAYOEF010000195.1:0-5299 GCA_964402805.1 uncultured Rhodanobacteraceae bacterium
GTCGCTTAGCGCCTGGCGCAGGGCCTCGCCCAACGCCAGCGCGCAATCCTCCACGCTGTGGTGCTCGTCGATCTCGAGGTCGCCACGGCATTCGAGCTTGAGCACGAAACCGCCGTGCCGCGACAGCTGCTCCAGCATGTGGTCGAAAAAGCCGATGCCCGTGGCGATCTGCGCGTATGGCGCGGCATCGAGGTCCACGTCGACGCGGATCGCGGTTTCCTTTGTCGTGCGTTCGACGTGTGCGGTACGCGGGCGATCACACAGCTGGTGCGCGATTTCCATCCACCCGAGTCCCCCGGGGCCGACGCGCAGGCCCCGCACGCCAAGGTTGGCGGCGAATTGCATGTCCGTGTCGCGATCACCCACCATGGCCGACAACTCGCGGCTCCAGCCGTCATCGGCAAGGTAGTGGCGCACCAGGCCGGTTCCGGGTTTGCGCGTGTCCAGGCCTTCGTGCGGGAAGCTTGCGTCCACGAGCACTTCGTGAAAGGTGACGCCCTGTGACGCAAGCAGGCCCAGAAGCCATTGCTGCGGCTTTTCAAAATCGACAACCGGGAAGCTTGCCGTGCCCAGCCCATCCTGGTTGGTGACCATGACCAGACCGTAGCCGGCGGCGATGATGCGCCGCAGTGCGGGGATGACGTCCGGCACCAGCCGAAGCTTTTCCAGGCTGTCGACCTGCTCGTCATCCGGTTCTTCGACCAGGCAACCGTCCCGGTCCACGAACAGCCACTTGCGCGTCATGCGCCACCCCCGGCCAGGATGCCGCGCAGCGCCGCGAGGAGCCGGTCATTTTCCGTCGGCGTACCGATACTGATGCGCAGGGCGTCGGCCAGGCCGGGATAGCGGGTGATGTTGCGCACCACGATGCCCTTGGCGGCCAGCGCCCGGTACACCCCGTCGGCATCGTCCAGGCGCACGGCCAGGAAGTTGGCGCGTGAATCCAGCACCTTGCGTACCCCTGGAAGCGTCACAAGCGCCGCGAAAACGCGCCCGCGCTCGCCGACAAGGGTCGCGACATGCCGGTGCATCAATGCTTCACCGTCGCGGTCCAGCGCAGCCAGTGCGGCATCGACCGACGGCTGCGACAGCGGATACGGCGCCATGATGGTGCGCAGCAGGTCCACGATCTCCCGGCCCGCGAGCAGTGATCCCACGCGCGCGCCAGCCAGGGACCACGCCTTGGACAGGGTGCGCAACACGCCCAGGTTTTCGTGCCCATCCAGCACGGTGGACGCGCTTGGCAGCCCGGAAAACTCGATATAGGCCTCATCCACGATGACCAGCGCACGTCCGTGCAAGGCTGTGGCCAGACGCGTGATCGTTTCCAGCGGCACGACGGTACCCGTCGGATTGTTCGGCGTGCACACGAACACCAGCTTGACGGTCGCATCACAGGCCGCCAGCACGGCATCGGCATCCAGCTCGAACCGGGCGCCCACCAACGGTACCTCGTGTATCGCGGCGCCCTGCAGGCGTGCCGCCACGGCGTACATGCCAAAGGTCGGCGGGCAAAGGACGACCGCGTCGCGGCCCGGGCGGCAGAAGGCGCGCAGCAACAGGTCGATGGCCTCGTCGCTGCCACGCCCGACCCAGACCTGGTTCGTGGCAACGCCATAGATGGCGGCAAGGCGATTGCGCAGCGCGGCCGGTTGCGGGTCCGGGTACCGATTGAGGCCGCCATCACCCGGCGGCGGCCACGGCGACTCGTTCGCGTTGAGCATGACCGCCTGTACCGTGGCCTCCGCGCGGGCGGACAGGTAGGGCTTGAAAGCCTGTACTTCGGGGCGGGCCAGGTTGCGTATGCTCACTGCGGCACTCCGAGCGCGGCCAGGCGCACATCCACCGCCCGCGCATGGGCTTCCAGTCCCTCGGCGCGCGCCAGCGTCTGCGCGCATGCGCCGATTTGCCTGATGCCATCGGGGCTGAGTTCCTGCACGGTCATCTGCCTGCGGAAACTGTCCACCGACAGGCCGCTCAATGCACGCGCATGGCCGTAAGTCGGCAGGGTGTGATTGGTTCCGCTGCAATAGTCGCCCACGGACTCGGGCGACCACTGTCCCAGGAATACCGACCCCGCATTGGTGATGCGTTCCAGCAACACATGCGGATCGGCAACGTTGAGAATGAGATGCTCCGGCGCGTAGGTGTTGCTGATCTGTGCCGCCTGCTGCAGGGACCCGGTGAGGATGAGCCGGCTGCCGGCCAGCGCGCGACGCGCAATGTCGGCACGCGGCAGGGTGGCCAGTTGCCTGTCCACCTCGGTCGCCACGGCGTCCAGTACGGACGGCGCATTCGTGAGCAGCAACACCTGCGAATCGGGTCCGTGCTCGGCCTGTGACAACAGGTCGGCGGCCACGAAACGCGGATCGGCGCCGGCATCGGCAATCACCAGCACTTCCGAGGGCCCGGCCGGCATGTCGATCGCCGGGCCACCCGGCACGGCCGAAACCTGGCGTTTGGCCTCCGTGACCCACGCATTGCCGGGGCCGAACAGCTTGTCACACGCCGGGATGGTGCCCGTGCCGATGGCCATGGCGGCAATGGCCTGCGCGCCACCGAGCCGGAATACCCGCTCGATACCGCACAACCGCGCGGCGTAAAGTACTGCCGCGTCGATCGAGCCGTCGCGCCGCGGTGGCGTGCACAACACGATTTCAGGGCAGCCGGCCAGGCGTGCCGGGACGCCCAGCATCAACGCCGTGGACGGCAGCGGGGCACTTCCCGCCGGGACATACAGGCCAACGCGGGAAATGGCGCGCGGCACGCGCTTGCAATGCACGCCCGGCGCCGTGTCCAACTGCACCGGCGGCGACATGCAGGCGCGATGGAACGCCTCGATGCGGCCCATGGCCTCGGCCACGGCGGCCTTGAGTTCATCGGGCAGGCTGGCGGCAGCGGCAGCGGTCTCGTCGGCATCCACCGCGAGTGAGTCGATGTCGCAATGGTCAAGCCGGCGCGTCAATTCAAACAAGGCCGCATCACCGCGCTCGCGCACGTCGGCAATGATCCCGGCCACCGTGCATGCCCGATCATCCGTTTGCGGCGGTGCCGGGCGCGCCAGCGCCGCGCGGCGGGCATCGGCGTCCAGCCGATCCCAATCGATACGCGCCAGTTGCGTGGCTTCCAGGCATGCGCTTGGGGTATTCATGCCAGCATCTTCTCCACGGGCAATACCAACATGGACTGCGCGCCCGCGTTGCGCATGGCCTCCAGTTCCTGCCAATCCACGCGACCGTTGCAAACGGCCTGCACGGCGATGCGTTCGGGCTGTCCCTCGATGGAGGTGACCACCGGCTGCGGGCAACCCGGCAACAGGCTGGCGATCACGGCCAGCGCCGAACGGGGGGCCTGCAGCATGACGAGCCGCGACTCGCGTACATGCAGCACGCTGTCGAGCCGTCGCAGGAGCAGTTCCAGCAAGTCACCGCGTTCATCGAGCGGCAGCGTGTCGGGTCCGGCCAATACGGCCTCGCTATCCAGCACCACCACGGACTCGCGCAGCTGGTTGGCGATCAGGGTTGCGCCGCTTTGCACGAGATCGCAGATGAGGTCCGCGCTTCCCAGGCGCGGTGCGATTTCGACCGAACCGGACAGCGTCACGATCGTTGCATCCACGGCCTGTTCATCCAGCCAGCGGCGCAACAGGTGCGGATAGCTGGTGGCGATGCGCTGTCCGGCCAGTTGCGCGGGTCCGCTCCACGGCACGTCCTGCGGAAGCGCCAGCGACAACCGGCACTGGCCAAAGCCGAGCGGCCGCAGCTCACGCAACCGGGCGGTCTCCGGGGCGGCGAGGATGGCCTCATCCAGCACGTTGCGGCCGACGATGCCCAGATCGCAACTGCCATTGGCGATGAGCCCCGGGATGTCGTCATCACGCACCAGCAACAGGTCCATTGCCAGGTTTTCGCCAAAACAGAACAGCTTGTCGCGGCTGCGACGAAAACGCAGGCCGCAGCGCGCCAGCAGATCGAGCCCGGCATCACTCAGGCGGCCCGACTTCTGGGCCGCAATACGCAAACGTTCACGCGGTTTCATCGGGATCCCTGCTTCCTTGTCTTGCGGGGCCGCCGCGCCGGGCGCAAGGCACGCACGGCCTTGGCGTAGCCGCCGTGTGCGCTGGTGTGGAACCGTGCAACGCGACCGATGGTCGTGATGCTGACGGCGGTAGCCTCGTGGATGTCGCGGTAGGGCATGTTTTGCATGATGTAAGGGACGACCTTCCAGCGATCGGTCAATGCTTCCATTTCGGCGGGCGTGCACAAGTCATGCAGGAAGGCCCGCATGCTGGGCACGTCGTTCATCGCAAGCAACGCCCGGCACAGGTTCTCCTCGGCATTGCCAGCGTCTGTCGTGGTTTCGGTGCGATGCCGTTTCATCGTAATGTACTAACGCGTTAATACGCTGGTGCGCAGTGTAGGGGAATGCCGAAGCTGCCGCAAGCACCATCGTGCGCCTTGTTGGAGCCAGTTAGTAATGTCCCCTGGGAACCAGTTAGAAGTGTCCCCCTTCTGGCTACAAGCACCGCAGACGCCGTGGACGGGGAACTGACGAGCATGAGCCATCGGGAGTTGGATCGGGCGGATGTGGTGCGCGGCGTGGTCGCGCAACGACTGACGCAGGCGGAACCAGCCGGGCAGCCCAGGCGGTCGATCCGGCACGACCCTCGCCGCCTGGCTCGTTACCATGCCAACGGTCGGCTCACCCCACCCTCGATCCGAGCCATGGGGCTTTGCATCAGATCAACGACCCGGGCGGCGCACCACGCTCGCGGCCAGAATGGCCGCCAACCCGATGAACAGCAATACACCGCGCCAGGAAGCCGGGACAGACAGGAAGGGCAATAGTAGCCACGTTGCCAATAACCAGCCCACGGTCGCCAAGGCAAGTATCCAGTCCTCCACGAAGAACCGTAACAGCTTTTGGCAGACTGCCTTCAGTCGCGGCATGGCGTGTCTTTCACGCACGAATGGGCTTGGCACGGTTTATTCCGCCATCCGGCGACAGATGGGGATCATGGCGGCGGCAACAACCAGATAGCCGGTTATGAGGCCCAGAATGGCCCATTCGTGCCCAAACCATTCCACTCCCATGCCCTCGCCTGCCCAGAAAGTACCGAATGCGGACAACAGCACACCAACCACGAGTTTCAACGTGTTTTCCGGGATGCGCGCCAGCGGACGGTGCACGCTGATCCCCAGCACAATCGTGGCGGCCAGGGCGGCAAATGCGCCGGCGCCAGCTGGCCACAGCAGTCCCCTGTGGCCGGCCGTCAAGGCAACCACGATAAAGGCCACCT
>CAYOEF010000196.1:0-5284 GCA_964402805.1 uncultured Rhodanobacteraceae bacterium
CGACACCGCCATGGAGTGGCTGCGCAAGCAGGGCCTGGCCAAGGCCGACAAGAAAGCCGGCCGGGTGGCTGCCGAAGGACGCATCGTCAGCGCGCAGGGCAAGGGAACGGCGGTCCTGGTCGAAATCAATTGCGAGACCGACTTCGTCGCCAAGGACAAGAGCTTCCTCGCCTTTACCGACAATGTCGCGAAAGTGGCGCTGGACAGCGGCAGCAATGATGTCGCCGCCTTGAAAGCCGCCGCGTGGCCCGAACAGGGCAACGTCGAGGACGCCGCCAAGGCGCTCGTCTCGACGATCGGCGAGAAGATCGAAGTGCGGCGCATGGCACGCGTGGACAACGACGGCATCATCGGCCACTACATTCACGGCGGACGCATCGGCGTGCTCGTCGCCCTGGAAGGCGGGTCACAGGAACTGGCCAAGGGCATCGCCATGCACGTGGCGGCGATGAACCCGCAGTTCATCGGTGTCGCGGACGTACCCGCCGAACTGGTCGCCAAGGAGAAGGAAATCGCCAAGAGCCAGATCAGCGAGAAGGACCGCTCCAAGCCGGAGGCCATTCTCGAAAAAATCATCACCGGCAAGGTCAACAAGGTGGTGTCGGAAATGACACTGACCGGCCAGGCTTACGTCATGGACACGGGTTCCAGCGTGGGTGACGTGCTGAAAAAGGCGGGAGCCAGCGTCAAGCAGGTTGTCCGGCTGGCCGTCGGCGAAGGCGTGGAAAAGAAGGACGACGACTTCGCCGCCGAAGTGATGAAGCAGGCCGGGTTGGCGTGATGCACCACCGGCAGCCACAAAAGAACCGCGATCCGTCGCGGTTTTTTTGTGCCATATCAATGTACTGCAAGATGAACCTCGAATACGTGCAGGCACGCTACAATATGCGCGCCCACGCCCCGAACGCCACGGAGAGTCTGCGATGAACGGCACGCCCCGGTACAAGCGCATCCTGCTGAAACTCTCCGGTGAAGCCTTGATGGGACACGAAGACTACGGCATCGATCCACAGGTCCTGGCGCGCCTGGCCGAAGAAATCATCGAGGTCAGCGATGCGGGCACCCAGACCGGCGTCGTGATCGGAGGCGGCAACATCTTCCGTGGTGCCGGACTTGCGGCAGCCGGCATGGACCGCGTCACCGGCGACAACATGGGCATGCTGGCCACGGTGATGAACGCCCTCGCCATGGCCGATGCCATCGAAAGGCGTGGCGGCGTCGCCCGCGTGATGAGCGCCATTTCCATCCACGAGGTCGCGGAGGACTTCGTGCGCCGTCGCGCCATGCGCCACCTCGAGAAGGGGCGCATCGTCCTGTTCGCCGCGGGCATTGGAAATCCGTTTTTCACCACTGATTCGGCAGCTGCCCTGCGCGCGATCGAAATCGGCGCCGACCTGCTCCTCAAGGCGACCAAGGTCGACGGCATCTACAACGCCGACCCGGCCCGCGACAAGACGGCCACCCGCTTCGAGCATCTCGACTACGACGAAGTCATCGAGCACAAGCTGCGCGTCATGGACACCGCGGCCATCGCCTTGTGCCGCGACCACGGCCTGCCCATGCGCATCTACGACATGACCTGCCCCGGCAACCTGCTGCGCATCATGCATGGCGAGTCCGTGGGCACCCTGGTGGATGCCGCCTAGGGCCCGCGTCCGCCGGCACGGTTCCGCGCCTTGCCGATGCGTTGCTATACTTGAAGGAATACGCGACACACGATGGATCCTGCCGTGCTAGATGACATCAAGCAAGACGCCAAGACCCGCATGGGCAAGAGTATCGAAGCCCTGGACAAGGAGTTGCGCCACCTGCGCACCGGGCGGGCCAGCAGTGCGCTGGTGGACGGCATCAAGGTGCCCTACTACGGTTCCGAGGTGCCATTGTCGCAGGTTGCCAACGTGGCGGTCAGCGATGCGCGCACCCTGACCATCACCCTGTGGGAAAAAGCCATGGTCGGTCCGGTCGAGAAGGCCATCCTCGGGTCCGACATCGGGGTCACGCCAAACACGGCCGGCACCGTCATCCGCCTCAACCTTCCGCCGCTCACCGAGGAACGTCGCCGCGAACTGTCCCGGCACGTTTCGCATGAAGGGGAAAACAGCAAGATCGCCATCCGCAACATCCGCCGCGACGCCTTGCAGACCATCAAGGATCTGCGCAAGGAAAAGGAAATCACCGAGGACGAGGAGCATCGCGGCGAGGACGAGATCCAGCAATTGACCGATCATTTCGTCAACAGGGTCGACGAGGTGGTCAAGGCCAAGGAAGACGAGTTGATGACGGTTTGACTGCCACACGCCACGCCGACCCATGCCAACCAACCGTCCAGACTCGCACGTTCCACGCCACCTCGCCATCGTCATGGATGGCAACGGACGCTGGGCACAAAAACATCACCGACCGCGCAGCTTCGGGCACAGTTCAGGGCAGAAGGCCGTGCGCGAGGCCATCAAGTTCTGCCTGCATACCGGCATCGGATCACTGACGCTGTTCGCTTTTTCCAGCGAAAACTGGCGCCGCCCGCAAGGCGAGGTGCGGTCCCTGATGCAGCTGTTCATGAAAGCATTGGACAAGGAAACCGAAGAGCTTCACAGGCAGCAGGTGCGCATCGAGTTCATCGGCGACCTGTTGGCCTTTGACGACATCCTGCGCAAGCGCATGCGCGCGGCCATGGAACGTACGCGCGGCAATACGGCATTGCGCCTGAACGTCGCAGTCAACTACGGCGGTCGCTGGGACATCGCCCATGCGGCGAAAACGCTCGCCATGGCGGTCAGCCGTGGGGAACTCGCTCCCGAACAGATCGACGAGTCCCGCCTGGCCAAACACATCTGCCTGGCCGACCAGCCGTCGCCGGATCTGCTCATACGCACCGGCGGCGACCTGCGCATCAGCAATTTCCTCCTGTGGCAACTGGCGTACGCGGAGTTCTACTTCACCGATACCTTGTGGCCCGACATCGACACCGAATGCCTGGCCCGGGCGGTTGAGAACTACGCCGGCCGGCAGCGTCGATTCGGGCAAACCGGCGCACAGGTCGCCGCGGCGGGCGCCTGACTTGGCCGCCGGCAACCGGAAGTTGCGGCAACGCATCCTGACGGCGCTGGCCCTCATCCCGTGCGTAACCGCCGTGACGCTGCTTGCCCCGACCTGGCTGTTCGCGTTGCTGGTGGGTATCGTCTTCCTTGCCACGCAATGGGAATGGACGCGCCTGTGCGGCCTGGAGCGCACGCTGGCGCGCGTGTTCGTGCTGCTCCTGGCCGCCATCGCGATGGCCGTATTGTGGTGGCTGCGCCACGTGCCGTGGCTGTGGGCGGCGGTGCTGGCCGCGGGTGTGGCATGGTGGCTGGCCAGCCTGCTGTGGCTGCGCATGTTCACCTTTGCGGCATCCCCGGCGCGCGAGAACATTTGGCTGAAGCAAGTGGTGAGCCTGCCGATCATCGTACCGGCATGGGTCGCACTGACGGCCATGCATGGCCTGTCCATCGACGGGCGCTGGTGGACGCTGCTGGCGTTGTGCGTGGTCTGGTCCGCCGACATCGGCGCCTTCTTCGGCGGCCGCGCCTTCGGAAAGCGGAAGCTGGCACCGCGCATAAGCCCCGGCAAAACGCGCGCGGGCGCATGGGCGGCGGTGCTGGCCGGCCTGGTCGTGAGCGCGGCCGGCGGTTGCCTGTTGCATGTGCATGACGCGCGCCTGCTGGGTGTGGCGGTCCTGGGCATCGTCACGGTCGCGGCGGCCATCATCGGCGACCTGTTCGAGAGCCTGATGAAACGCCATGCGGACGCGAAGGATTCAAGCACCATCCTGCCCGGGCACGGTGGCCTGCTTGACCGCCTCGACAGTCTGTTCGCGGCCATGCCGGTATTCGCGGCGGGCCTGATGGTGCTCGGGTCATGATCGTCGCCCCCATGCGCGAACCGGCACGGCAGCAAGTCCATGGGCAACGCGTTCAGCGCCCTGTTGGCGCACGCCACGCGCGGCAACGTATCATGTAGCGTCATTTCGGAGTGCAACACTTCCGCATATGCTCGACTTTCTGGGTTCTGTCTGGTGGCTGATCGTCACGCTTGGCGTTCTGGTCACCTTCCACGAGTTCGGCCACTACTGGGTGGCGCGTCGCTGCGGCGTGAAAGTCCTGCGCTTTTCCGTGGGTTTTGGCCGCGCGCTGTGGAGCCACACGGCACGCGACGGCACGGAATACCGCATTGCGGCCATCCCGCTGGGTGGCTACGTGAAGATGCTCGATGCGCGCGAAGGTGACGTCCCCGACGAACTGCGCGACGTCGAATTCACCGGCAAACCGGTGTGGAAGCGCATCGCCATCGTGCTCGCCGGCCCGGTCTTCAACCTGATATTCGCGGTATTCGCGTTCTGGGCCATGTTCATGGTCGGACGCACCGGCATGGTTCCGGTCGTGGCCACGCCGGCGCCGCAAACACTCGCGGCCGAGGCCGGATTCCACCGTGGCGACACCATCAAATCCGTCGACGGCCAGGCGGTGCCCACCTGGGACGCCGTGCTCGAACGGCTCAGTGCAAGCGTGCTCGAGCATCGCCCGCTCACCGTCACCGTGCAACGCGCAGACGGTGGCATGGCGACGGTGACACTGCCACTGGAACAATTACCTTCCGAGGTCAGGGTCGAGAAGGCGCTGGCCAGGATCGGCCTGCACGCGCAGCCCCTGGCACCGGTAGTGGGCGCGGTGTCGCCCGACATGCCGGCAGCCAAGGGCGGACTGCGCAAAGGCGACGTGATAACCGCGATCGGCTCGCAGCCTGTGCGACATTTCAGCGACATCGGAAAGCTGATAAAGAGCGAAGTAAAAACCTCGCCGACACTCGTCTTCCACATCCTGCGCAACGGCAAGCCGATGGCGCTCGACATCGCCCCGGCCTGGACGGATCCGGGTGATGGCGGCGGCACGCGCTGGATTGTCGGCGTGGCGCCGCTGCCCCCCGCCACCGCGACCGTGCGCTACGGCCCGTTCACGGCCTTCACGAAGGCCGTGGGGAACACCTGGGACAAGACGGCGCTGACGTTCGACATGATCGGGCAGATGGTCACCGGGCAGGTTTCCACGCGCAACCTGTCCGGCGTGATCACCATTGCCCGGGTCGCCAACATGTCGGCGCAGATGGGCGTCGCCTGGTTCCTGTCGTTTCTCGGACTGGTGTCGCTCAGCCTCGGCGTTCTCAACCTGCTGCCGATCCCCGTCTTGGACGGCGGGCACCTGCTGTATTACCTTATCGAGCTGGTCAAGGGCCGGCCAGTCAGCGAGCGCGC
>CAYOEF010000197.1:0-5263 GCA_964402805.1 uncultured Rhodanobacteraceae bacterium
CGGTGTGATGCTCAGGCGATAGGTGATGGGCCATGCCTTGGCACTGGCGTCGGTATCGCTGCTCGGGTTTCGCGTGGCGCCGGGGTTATCGTTGGCAAGTGGCATGTCATCCGGAAGAACGGAGTAGCCGCCCTCAATCGGGTTGTAATTGAGATCGATATCGTGGGACTGGCCGTCCGTGCCGATGTACTTGCCGGTCGAGCATGCCGCGTGCAGCAGGTTGACCTGGGTCTGGTTGTCCGGGCTGTAGGTGCCGGTGTACAGGGCTTCGTTCATGCCTTGCAACCACGCCCACGTCGTATTTCCGGCCCCGCGCAAGCCAATGCGCTGGGGTTGGAACTGCCCTCCGCCACCGCTCCAGAACACGTTGTTGGCGTTGTCCTGGTATTTGTTGGTTCCGTGTATGGTGGTGCCGTAGGAAGCGTTGTGCGTGTTGTAGATCCCCTTGCTGCCGTTGTCTCCGGAGTTGAGATAGTTTCCGTACTCGTCAATGCCTAATCCGAGATACGCATAAGCCAACCCGTTGGCATTGACGTTGAGATTGGAGCAGCTATAGCCGAGGCTCCCGCCGTTCGCGCCGGTTTCCGTCGGCGGATCCTTGGTGCCGTCGGTCAGGAAAAAGGCCATGCCGTCCGCACCATTTCCGGCCAGGCCCCCGCGATCACCTCCGAAGGTATATGTGGTGAAGGTGATTTCGATACCTTCGTTCAATGGAAACGGCTTGAAGGCGGACAGGATCGCGCCGGCTTGCTGCTCTGTGGCTGGTGTAAGCAACAGTGCCCCTTGGCCGGGGACGGTTTCGTCGGTGGCCACGGCAATCCCACGCGACTTGCACGACGGGATGGAACCCGAATCGTCACCCGCGGTAAGACAGGCATCACCCAGCGGCGTCCAGTCCAGGTTGGCTGCCGTGCTGCTGAAATCGTCCTGATAGAGGTTTGCCGAAGCAGTGCTTGCAATGAGCAGGCCGGCAACGAGGGCGATGATTTGTTTTCTGGTTGGGCGCATGGTCATGGTTGAGCCGTGAAAATGGGGTTTCCGGGGCTTTGCTTGATAAGTGCCGCCGCGTCGTCTCGATGCGATGGCCAATGTCAGTTCTGGAATACCGACTGCAGGACAACAACCGCCCGATCGCCAAGATCCGCAGGGTCGGCACTGCGTGCCGTGATCCGGTAGTAATCGGCGAGGGGCGTGCTTTGCGTGGGATCGGCATAGCTGGAACTGGACGTGGTGTGTATGTCACGTGGTGGCGCCAGAAATCGCCCGGTGTACTGGATGACGTATTGAGGCTGCCCGGCTGACAATGGGCCAGGGTTGAATACCTCGGTGGGGACGTCCGTCACGAAATTCCCCGCGCCCGCATCGTCGAATGGATTGGGTGCGCAGGTGTTGGTGGGCGTGACGTTGCCGTTCGGGGTGGAACAATCCTCAATCCCCGCCGGCGCAGGGGTAGCCCGGCTGGCGCGGGTGGTAATGACCACCTGCGCCTGTCGCAGGGCGGCCTCCGCGGCCTGGAACGCGATTTCCCGGTCATGCTGGTTCGCGGCCATCTTGTTTTGCATGATGGTGCCGTTGACGGCCGCGAGGCCGACGAGGGTAATGACCACCAGGAGGATAAGCGCGACGACCAGTGCGATGCCGCCTTGCCTTGCACACGGGGTGGCCGGCCTTTGCGCGCGCAGTGGGCCCGTGGCCGGGCGTCGGGAGCAATGGTCGGGAGTCGATCGGAAGTCGAGCCTGATCATGTCAGTGGACCCGGTTGCGGAGCGTCGTGGTGGTGGTGAACGAGCGGCTGATGGGCGTCGCGTCAGTGCTCGCACGTCCGTCGCTGCTTTGCAGGGTAAGGGTCATGCGCACCGCGTCGACGTGGTTCCATTGGTTCACCTTGTCGGCGGTGAAGAAGTCCCCGGCCAACGTGGGGTCGCCGGCCTGGTGATAGGTGATTTCGAGTGTCGCGACGCCTCGCACCATTTCCTGCGCGGTGGTGGTCGGCTTGCCGCCCTGGGTCTCGAGCGTCATGCGGTACAGGGAATGGCCGCCGAGCGGATTGGTACCGATATACCAGGTCGCGGCGCGCAACCGGGAGACCAGCGAGTTGGCCGGGAAACAGTATTGAAGAACCGTTGCCGCACCGTGTTGCGCGCAGCTTCCGGCCGGATAGCCCAGGTCGACGGAGGTGTTGCCGGGAGTGCCGCCGACAATGAAGCTCGCGGTGCTGGTGTTCGCGGTGGCGCCGGCGCCCGCCGTGACCTTGTCAAGTTGCACGATGGCCGCGTGCCCGGGCGAGCAGATCATGACCACGTCGCCCGCGCCGATGTCGCCGACCGGTGCGGCAAGGGTGAAGCTTGCATTCGTGCCGTCGTAGAGTGCGACCGTGCCTGCCGGGTTTGCGCCTGCGCTGACGATTTCCAGCGAGTCGCTGCCGGCGACCGGAGCACCGGCGCCGGTCTCGCTGGAAAGGGCCGGATCCTCCGCGGCGTCCGCATAACCCCGTACCGCGTTGTTCCAGTTGGCCCACCAGTCGGTGGCCTGGTTGGCAAGCACGTTGCGCACGCGATCGTTGGCGCTGTTGCACCCGGTCGATCCGGCGTCGCGGATGTCGCGGGTCATCAATTCAAAGGCGATGCGCGCGCTGGACTGGACGTCTCCAAGGGCTGCATTGGTCCGGTACGAGCGCATGTTGGCCAGGAACACGCTGGCCACGCCGGCGATGACGATCAGGCCAAGCACCATGGCGACCATCAGTTCGATGAGGGTGAGGCCATGCGCGTGACGCGCATGACGCCACCCCCCGAATTTTTTGTCCACGACGGTCACAACATGGCCCTCGTGACGGTTTGCACGCTGTCACCGCCGCCGGCGCGGCTGTCGTCAAAGGCGATGGTGATGGTGCATTCGCCCTGGTTGACGCATTTGACCTCGCCCGTGGTCGCGTCGCTCGCCCCGAGGCTACCCGCGAGGAGCTGACACCACTGGTTCAGTTGGCGGCTGGCGAGGGCGTCACCCACGGCCGGGCAATTGTCTCCGTGCACGGTATGGTTGTAAGCGCCACTCAATGCGGCGACGCGATCCGCACGCATCGCATCCAGGATCGAATAACTGGCCATGGTTGCCATGGAACGCGCCATGGCGCTGTTGTTGGTGGTCAACGCATGGGCCTGCAGTGCCGCGATGCCGAGGAAGCCGATCGATACGACCAGAACCGCGACCATGACTTCGATGAGGCCGACGCCATGCTGGTGGCGGGCGCCGCCTCGATGGCCCCTTGCCGGAGGGATCAACCGGGGCATGTCTCGCTCCCGTCGGTCGTGATGACTTGAATGGTCGAACCGACCGTCATGCACACCAGGCGATGGCCGCGTGGGCCGGCCGCATCGTTGGCGACATCGGCGACCAGCCCGGTGAACGGCAGTGTCGTGCCAATCGCGTGGCCAAGCCCGTTGGGCGCGAACTGGATGGCGGCGGCGTGCCCTTCAAGCTGCTGCCGGCCGTCGTCGATCGTGACTGGCGCAAGTATTGTGGAGGCGGTCGCCATACCGCCGGACTCGACCAGGGCAATCACCGCGCCGGTAGCGGATTGGCAGGCCGTGCCGAGCGTGTCACTTCCATTGGCGTGTTGGTCGTCGCTGCAAAACTGCGTGGTGCCGTTGTGCTTGATCGCGTCCATACGCGCCGTGTTGAGCGCACCCACGAGCTCGTTGGCGGTACTCGTGAGGCGGCTGGACGCCATGATGTGCTGGAACCCCGGTACCGCGATGGCGACCAGGACTGCAGTTACGAGGATGGTGAGCATCAGCTCCACGAGCGTGAAGCCGGCATGGACAGATGTACGCGCGCCGCAGTGCGAATCGTTCGCCGCGCGAGTGCGCCTTGTGCGCGTTCGCTTCATCGTGCAACCCCCCTGTGAACATGGCGCGGGAGTGTCGGTGATGTGTCGACGAATATCTAGTTTTGTATGATAAACGGTAGTGATTTTCCGACAAACGGTAGTATCGGACGTCACATATCGGGTTCATGGGTTGCCGGTGTGGACACGCGTGAGCGATGCACGGCACGGATGCACACGCCAGCGCACGGACGCAGGCGCACCGGTGCCGGCACGCCCTCGACACAGGTGCCAGCGCGCCGCGAGAACGTCGTGCGGTTGACATGCACCACGATTTGCCTATAGTAGTTGCTCACATGACTACTAACGACCAAATACCGACAGCCGCCCAGTATCTGCAGCGTCTCGGCTTTACGGAGTACGAGGCGCTGGCGTACATGACGCTCGTCGAACATGGCGAATTGAGCGGTTATGAACTGGCCAAGCGCTCGCGCATTCCGCGTGCCAACATCTACGCGGTCGCCGACCGGTTGCGCCAACGCGGCGCCGTGTTGCAGGCCGACGGGCACAAGGGGCAGCGCTATGCGGCCGTGGCACCGGATGCCCTGTTGCGGTCGATCCGCAACGAGCACCAGCGCGTACTCGCCGAAGCGGACAAGGTCCTGGGTGATCTCAGGCGCGCCGCGCGCCCCGCATCCATTTTCAACGTACGGGGCGAGGAGTTGTTGAATCGCGCGCGCCAGGTTATCGAAGCGGCCACGCAACACCTGGCGATCGCACTGCAGCCTCCGGAGGCCGCCGCATTGGCCGGTGTGCTCGAAAAGACGCGCGCACGCGGGGTCGAAATCCTCACGTTGTGCATGGAAGCTTGCGATCCGCCGTGCGGGGGCTGCCGTGGCGACATCCACCCCCATGCCATGGCGCCGGAAGACGGGTCGCGCTGGCTGCTCGTGGTCGCGGATGGCGGTGAAGCCCTTGTGGGGCAGCTGACCCGGCACGTGCGCGAGGGTCTCGTGACGACACAACCCATGGTGGTCGAGCTTGCCCTGGCCTACATCCGCCAAAGCCTGATGCTGGCCGCCCTGGGTATTCAACCGACGCGGCCGTCGGGTGATGTCCGGGCGTGGCTGGCGGCCGCCGCCCGCGCCGACACCCGGTCGCGTCCGGCGACGGAACAACCGGGCGACTGATTTTCGGGAAGCGGCGTCACGATGGCGCCGCATTTTCAGATTGACTTGGATAGAGGTAATTGAAATGAGAAAGACGGCGTTTGCATTGGCACTTGCGGCTGGTTTGGGGCTCGCGTTCGCGGGCACCGGTCTGCCGAACATGGCTTATGCGGCTGACAGCAGCAGCTCCCAGATGCATGCCATGAACTGGTTTGGCGGACAGGCTTATATGGGCAAGCCGGCGCTCAAGGCGCTGGCCGCCCTGGTC
>CAYOEF010000198.1:0-5263 GCA_964402805.1 uncultured Rhodanobacteraceae bacterium
AGTGCGATCGGACGGCGCCAGACCTTGGCAAGGTACTCCAGCACCTTGCCGGCTCGATCGAGATCGAGGCCGCGACCGTCGGTGGCGTGGTCATGGCGCAGCGTCAGGCTGCCGTCGGTGGACAGTTCGACCGCCTGCACGTGTGGCGCGGCAAAGTTGAATTTGGGGGCAATGAGTTGCTCGCGCAGCGTGTCGATGTCGGTCTCGGCGATCTTGAGTTCAGTTTCCGTCGCGCTGGTTTTCCGGCGCTGGTAGGCGAACAGCCGCAACTTCTCGGCAAGATCCTCGTCGAGATGGTTGCGCACGAAACTGAAATCGTCTTCCTCCGCACGGATGCGCAACGCGGCATCGAGCCCCTCGGTTTCGACGATGTGCTCCCACATCGCAAACCCGACGTGGTACGGGTTGATGGACAGTGCGATGTCGTTCTCGCCCGCATAGGGTCGAATCACGTCCGAATGGGATTTGATGGCATCCAGATAGATTGCATTGGGGAGAAAGTCGGCCTCGCGCAGCAGGCGGGCATGCCAGTAGCTGGCCCAGCCCTCGTTCATGATCTGGCACGCGAAGACGGGGTAGAAGTAGAACGATTCCTCGCGTACCGCGAGAAAGATGTCGCGCTCCCAGCCTTCCATGTCCGGCGCATAGCGCGCGATGAACCACAACAGGTCCGATTCGGGATGCGGCGGAATAGGTGCGCGGGTCGGACCGGGCGACGGGGCCGGCTCGGGCTCGCCGGGAAGCGTCGCGTAGCGGGCGACAAACCCGTCCGGACGTGACGGCTCGCGTGGCATGGTCCGGCTCGGGTAATTGGGCCGGTTGATCGGCTGGTCGACGTCGATGTGCTGTTCCAGCGCCAACGCCGCATCCAGCACGGCTTCCACACGGCGTTTCCCGTATTGCTCGATGGCCTCCTGGATGGCATGCGCCCGCTCGGCGGCCTGCGAGACGACGTGGTAGCCGACCTCCCGTTGCATGCGCGCGAAAAGTGCATTGTTCTTGGAAAAGTCGGCGTGGCCGAGGACGTGCGCGGTGACCAGCGTGTTCTGCGCCAGGCCATTGTCGTTGACCAGGTAGGCGCGATTGGGGTTGCCGGGAAAAACCACCTCGAAGATGTGCGAACCGCCCATGCGATGCTGCACGTGCTGGTAGATGTAGCGCACGCCGAACGACCAGTGCGGCATGCGGATCGGCAGCCCGTATACCGCCACCTCCATCATGAAGGTGTTGGGCACGAGTTCGAAGTCGACCGGGTAGTAATCCAGGCCGTGACGCTCGGCCAGGGCTTCCATCCGGGGCGTGAATTGCGCCAGCTGCTCCTGGCTGAACTCGCCGGTGGCACGCATGGTCATTCCTCCGCAGTGGTCGCCGCATCCGCCTGCTGTTGGAAGAAGCTGCGAATGGCTTCCCAGATATCGGCGTTGTCGTGCACGGTATAGGCACCAACCGGGTAGTGCCGGGCCCGCAGGGAGTGGAACAGTCGTCCCGTTTCCGAAAGCCCCGATTCATGTGGGTTCTGAGGTGTTTCAACGAATCCCATGAAATTGCACAAGTCCCCCAGCTTGCACAGCAGCTTGTCGGCGACACTGCGATCGTCGCCGAAGTTGTCGCCATCCGAGGCGTAGAACACATACTGGTTGTAGCGGCCAGAGGGGTAGCGCTTCGCGAAAATGTCCAGGGCGAGCTTGAACGCACTGGAGGCCACCGTGCCGCCAGTCGCAGTCACCTGGAAAAACTCCTCCTCGTTGAATTCCCAGGCCTCATTGGTATGCGCGATGAAGACGATCTCCAGCGCGTTGCCGTACTGCCGGCGCAGCCCCTGCACCGCCCAGAAGAAGAACGCCTTGGCGAGCTTGCGGCGGTCGGCACTCATGGAAGCCGACACGTCGAGCATCAGCATGACCACCGCATCGGTCGCCGGAAGCCGGCGCCGCGCGAGCTGATGGTAGCGCAGGTCTTCATTGGAAAACGGGATGCCGTCGGGCTGTACCCGGCGCCGCTTGATGGCTTCCTTCATGGTACGCCGACGGTCCAGGCGGGCGTCCGGCCCGTGCCGGTCCCAGCCCTCGCGCACCAGCGCCTCCTCGCGCAGGGCGTCGGTCGCATGCGGCTTGAGGTCGGGGAGCCTGAGCTCGTCCCACATCCAGTCGACGATGTCTTCAATCTTGAGTTCGAGCACGAAGCGCAGGCCACCACGCCCCTGGCCACCGGCGCCTGCCTTGCCGCCCCCGTTGGACTGGCCCTGGCGATAGGTCTTGCCGGGCTCGCCGGCCCCCTGGCCCACGCCGGACTGCTGCTCCGGCTCGCTCAGCCGGAAGCGGTAGTGCTCGAGGAAACGCACCGGCACGCGCACCGTGCGGTCCGACGGGCGGCTCAACACGTCCGCACCGGCAATGAGGTCGGGCAAATGCTCGCGTACCGACTCGCGGACCTTTTCATTGTGGCGCAACCAATCGCGCGCGCCGCGCGAGAACAGGTCATACCAACGATGATCGTACGCCAGCTTGGACGGAAGCTTGTGCTCGCGACGCGTGTTCATCGTGTTGAACCTCGCGATACCGGCCGCAGCCGGTCATTCTTGCGACAGCAACGTCGTAACGTAATTCAACGCTTCGTGGGCGCTATGTTCGTCGTAACCGTAGTCGCTGATGAGACGATGTTCGACCGCCGATATCTTCTCCAGGGCATCGGAGTCGGGGCGTGCGCTGGAGGTGACCAGACGCAGGACATCGCGCCGTTCCTCGAACAGGTATTGCTCGATGGCCTCGCGCAGGCGCGCATGGTCGGACAGGGCAAACTTGTTGCCGCGCTTGTAGGCGCTCATGGCCTTGCGCACGATTTCCTGGCGGAATGAGGTCTTGCCCGAGTCGGACACGTTGATCTTGGTCTCGACGTTGCGCAGGAAACGCTCGTCGGCATCGCGTTCCTCGCCGGTGATCGGATCGTCGACCTTGCGGTTGTCGAGTACGGCCTCGACCTCGTCCAGGTACTTGTTCAGCAACTCCTGGGCCTCGTTCTGGAACGACACGAACAGCGCCTTGTGGACGTCCTCCTTGACCCAGCGGTTGTAGAACTCCTTACGCGTGGTGACCAGGTGGTCGACCCATTCCTTCTTGGTCTTGGCATCCATGCGCGCGTCGGACTCGATCGTGTCCTTGAGCGCCAGCAGCACCTCCATGGCGGTCAGGCTCTTGTGCTCGGACTGGCTGATGGCGCCTGCCAGGGCATTGACCACGAAGCGCGGCGACACGCCGTCCATGCCCTCGCCCGGCTGCTCGCGCCGGATGCGTTCGGCTTCCGCATCCGATATGCCTTCGACGGCTTCCCCGGCATGCACGCGCAATTTCTTGCTCGGATCAAGATCGACACGCTCGGATGTCCTGATCCGCGTAAGGATGGCGAACACCGCCGCGACCGACAACGCATGCGGATCCAGATGCACCTCGCGGAACGACGGCGTGGCCGAGGTGAGCTTTTTGTAGATGCGCGCCTCGTCGGTGTAGCAAAGGGTGTAGGGCACCTGGACGATGACCATGCGGTCGAGCAGCGCCTCGTTTTCCTTCTCCTGCACGAAGCGGCGGAACTCGGCAAGGTTGGTGTGCGCCACGATGGTCTCGTCGATGTAGATCAGTGGGAAACGCGACACCTTGACGACCTGTTCCTGGGTCAGCGTCAGCAACAGGTACAGGAACTCGCGCTTGACCTTGAGGATTTCGATCATCTCCAGCAGGCCGCGGTTGCCGGCATACACGGCGCCGGACCACGACCAGGCACGCGGGTCGCCCTCGTCACCAAACTCGGCCACCTTGGACAGGTCCACCGAGCCGACCAGGTCGGCAATATCGGCCGTGGTCGGATCGTGCGGCGCATAGGTGCCGACGGCGTGGCGCGCCGCCTCGTCGATGAAGATGCGCTGGACCGGCATCTGCGTGAAATCGCCGTCGTACTTGTCGTCCAGGATGGTACGGGTGTACGGCGACAGCTCGCCTTCGATCAGCACCCCGTAGCTGGCCTGGAACTCGTCACGCTTGCCGTGCGGGATCAACAGCAACGGCGACTCGTGGATCGGACTTTCCTTGATCGCATACAACGCGCCTTCGTCGGCGCGGCTGTACTCCTCCAGGCCACGTTTGAGGAGCGTGACCAGGCTGGACTTGCCGCCGGACGGCGGCCCCAGCAACAGCAGCAGGCGCCGGCCAACCTCCGATCCCTCACTGGCCGCCTTGAAATAATTGCCGACGCGTTCAAGCGCCTCGTCAACGCCGAACAACTCGTCCTCGAAGAGCTTGTAGCGGGTGACGCCTTCGTTGGCCGACGGGGTATCGAGGCCATACCAGCGCATCATGTCCCAGATGTACTGGTGGCTTGAGCGTGCCGCACGGGCGGGGTCGGCCTGCACGATGTCGCGCAGGTAATCACTGAACGTGCCCTCCCACTGCTGCGCCTTCTGCGCCCGCGAGTAGCCAGTCAGGGACTGGACAAATTCCGAACGCCGCAGGCCAGTGTACTCATCGCGCTCAGTCATCGGTTGGCTCCTCGCGTCGTTTCCCGCACGTCCATGGGTCACGGGCATTTTGCGGCAAGCGGACGCTTTTGGGTGTGGGGTTGTCGCGGTTCCAATGTTGCCACTGTTACCCCATTAGATGGCAACGCCACACCCAAGTTCCAACCCCCGGCCGACACATTCGTTGCATACGTCCGGGCACGGCGTCGCCTGCCGTCCGGCGCGCCGGATAGCGCATCGGCAACCCCCGTCAACGCACGCGAGTGTTCCGCCTCACGCCGGCTGGCGTCGTACCGGCGCGCCGTTGGCCTTGTAGTAGGGCACGGTGGAACGCGGCAAAGGGTCGCGCCCGCGCACCACGTCCGCCAGCTTCTCCGCCATCATGATCGTCGGCGCGTTGAGGTTGCCGCTGACGACCTGGGGCATGATGGATGCGTCGATCACGCGCAGGTTTTCCAGCCCATGCACGCGGCCTTGCCCGTCGACGACGGCCATGGGGTCGGACGCGGGACCCATCTTGTTGGTGCACGAGGGGTGATAGGCGGTTTCGGCATGCCGGCGGACGAAGGCATCAAGCTCGGCATCCGTTTGCGCCTTGTCCCCCGGCGCGAGTTCACGCCCGGCATAGGGCTTCAGCGCTGGTTGTGCATAAATTTCGCGGGTGATGCGAATCGCCGCGCGAAACTCGCGCCAGTCCTGCTCGGTGGACATGTAGTTGAACAGGATGCTCGGGTGGTCGTGGGGCGAACGGCTACGCAA
>CAYOEF010000199.1:0-5222 GCA_964402805.1 uncultured Rhodanobacteraceae bacterium
CGCCTGGAAGTGCTGGCCCGACGCGGCAAGGGCCCGCAAAGCCGCGTCCTGAAAGTGGCGGATTTGTCATTCAACCTGGACACGCTGATGGTCATGCGCGGCGGCAAGTCGATCCAGCTCAACCCGATCGGCCTGAAACTGTTGCAGGCGCTGATGGAAGCCAGCCCGTCCGTGGTCACGCGGCAGAGTCTCGAACAGAAGGTCTGGGGTGAGGAACTGCCCGATTCGGACTCGTTGCGCGTGCATATCCATGGCCTGCGCGCCGTCATCGACAAGCCGTTCGACAAGGCGCTGATCCACACCCGCCATGGGATCGGCTACCGCATGTTCGACCCCGATGCGCTCCCGGCATAGGCTGCGCACACGCCTGATCGTTTCTTTCGCCCTGTTTGGCGTGGGGCTGAGCGTCCTGTTTGCGGTAGCCACGATGTACGTGCGTTCGGAAGTGGAAGACCACCTGGTGGTCAACGCCCTGCAGCACGACGTGGACCAGGCGGTCGACGAGGCGCTTGCCGGCAAACCGCCGCACACGGAACTGATGCAGGGCTGGTTCACCAGCGAACGCAAGCTCTACAAGATGCCGCTGGCCTGGCAAAACCTTTCCACCGGTGTGCACGACATCTACACGACGGATGCCGACGGCACGCGGCACCATTACAAGCTGGCCGTGCAGCGCAAGGACGGCATCATCGGTTTCGTGCGCTACGACGTCAGCCGCGGCGAACTCGGCAAGCGGCAGTTGCTGACCTGGCTCATCGTGGCCGTGGTGGTGTTCAGCCTGCTCTCGCTGGCGATCGGCACCTGGTTGTCACGGCGCGTATTGCGGCCGGTGACCGACCTTGCACAGCGCCTGCGCGATTTCCGTCGCATGGGCAAGGCCGAACCCCTGGCACCGCATTTCGCGCGTGACGAAGTCGGCGAACTGGCGCACGCGCTGGACGAGTATTCCGAGCGCCTGACCGCCATGGTCAAACGTGACCGCGAGTTCAACTCCGACGTCAGCCACGAACTGCGTACGCCGCTTGCGGTCATCTCCAGCACCACGGAACTGTTGCAGGCGTCTCCCGACCTGACGGACAAGCTGCGTGAGCGCCTGAAGCGAATCGAACGTGCCTCCCGCCATGCGACGGAGATGATCGAGGCCCTGCTGCTGCTCTCGCGTGCCGAACGGCGCGGCCCCACCATGGGTGAGACGACGGATGCCACCCGGGTGGCCGCCGACGTGGTGGAAAGCCAGCGTGCGCAACTGCGCGGACGCCCCATCGAACTCACGTTGGGCACGGCGCAACCGCTGACCGTCAATGCGCCATCCTCGGTGCTGTCGGTGGTGCTTACCAACCTGGTCGGCAACGCCATCAAGTACACCCGCGAGGGCGAAGTGACGGTGCACGTGTTCGACGACCGTATCGTCGTGGAGGACACCGGCCCGGGCATCAAGCCGGAGGATGCCGAGCACCTGTTCGAGCGCGGGGTACGCGGCAAGGATGCTCCCCAGGGCAGCGGCGCCGGGCTGGGGCTGGCGATCGTCAAGCGCCTGTGCGACCTCTACCAGTGGGAGGTGTCGCTGCAGCCGCGCCAGGATGTCACCGGGGCCGTGGCCATGCTGCAATTGCCCACGCGTCGATGACGCGCGGCAACGGCGACCGCATCATGCCTGGCCAACAGTTGTCACGGCAGGTCCGTTCAATGGCGCAGGATGCCGAGGATTTCTTCCAGTTCCAGGCGGACCTGATGCACGATCTGGTGTGACATGGTCGCCTCGGCCCGCGCATCCGGACCTTCCAGACGCGCGCGCGCGCCGGTGATCGTGAAGCCCTGTTCGTACAGCAGGGAGCGGATCTGGCGAATCATCAACACGTCGTGGCGTTGGTAGTAACGCCGGTTGCCGCGCCGCTTGACTGGATTGAGCGCGGGGAATTCCTGTTCCCAGTAGCGCAACACATGCGGCTTGACCGCACACAACTCGCTGACCTCACCTATGGTGAAGTAACGCTTTGCCGGGATGGCCGGCAGCTCTGCGTTATTCCCCGGATCCAGCATAAGCTTCCACCCTCAGTCGCAGTTTCTGTCCTGGCCGGAACGTCACCACGCGCCGTGCCGAAATGGGGATCTCCTCACCCGTCTTGGGATTGCGGCCCGGGCGCTGGTTCTTGTCGCGCAGATCGAAGTTGCCGAACCCCGACAGCTTCACCTGTTCTCCGCGTTCAAGCGATTCCCGAATCGCCTCGAAGAATGCGTCCACGAATTCCTTGGCTTCCCGCTTGTTCAGTCCAACGTCGAGAAACAGGTGTTCAGCCATGGCCGCCTTGGTCAGAGTCATCTCATCCCCTCAATCGCGCGTTGCAATCATGTTCCAGCGCGGCCACTGCATCCGCCACGCACCGATTTGCGTCCTCATCTACTAGGGTGCGCAATTCGTCCTGTAAAATCAAGCCTATAGCCAGACTTTTTTGTGTTTCGGCGATTTCCCCGCCCTGGTACTGGTCAAACAGGCGCAAGGTTTTCAAGCGTGGGCCAAGCGCCTTGCGCACGCACGCCTCCACGTCCGCCCAGCGCGTGGCAACGGGAACCTCCACGGCGATATCCCGCCGAACGGACGGGAAACGCGCCACCGGGGCGGCATGTGGCAATCGCCGTTCGCACAGGGCGTCGAGGTCCAGTTCGGCGACGTAGACGTCGCGCGCAAGGTCAAGCGCCGCAAGACATCGGGGGTGCAGCATGCCGATGACACCCACCACGCGGCCGTCACGATACACGCGTCCACTGCGCCCCGGGTGCAGCCATGCAGGCAGATCGCCTTCCTGAACGCGCCACAACGCAGGCTCGCCCGTGGCTGCCACCAGCGCATCCAGGTCGCCGCGGATGTCATGGAAATCCAAAGCACGCGGCGTCACGCCCCACTGTTCGGCATCGGCATCGCCACAAGCCACCCACGCCACGCGCGCCACCTCGCAGGGGGGCGATCCCGGCTCGGCGGCGGCCGTGAACACGTGGCCGCGCTCGAACAGGCGCACGCGCGTCAACTGGCGCGCAAGGTTGTGCCGCAGGGCCTCCACCAGGCCAGGAAGGAGCGAGGGGCGCATCACGGCGAGGTCGGCATTCAAAGGGTTGGCGAGGGCGACGGCCCGCACGTCCATGCCCCACGCGTGCAAGGTGTCGTTGCCGAGAAACGCCATGTTGATGGTTTCAAGGTAATCGCGCCCGACCAACTGATGGGCGATGGCGAGCGGGGTCGACCGGGCCTCGGACCGGGTCTCCAGTTTCAGCTGGCCACTCGGGGCGTGCACCGGGATACGCTCGTAGCCGTGGATGCGCGCAACTTCCTCGATGAGGTCCTCTTCGCATTCGATATCGAACCGGCGATCGGGTGGCGTGGCCTGCCAACCGTCCGGGTCCTGGACGACGTGCATGTCCAGGGCCTCGAGAATGCGCAACACCTCGGCATCGTCGATGCCAAGGCCAAGGACGCGCGCCAGGCGCTCGCGCCGAAGCGGAACGGGCGCGCGCGTCGGCAAGGCGTCAGGCAGCTCCGCCACGACGATCGGGCCGGCCTTGCCGCCAGCCAGTTCGAGCAGCAATGCACTGGCCCGCTCGAGGGCACGCACGCAGCCCTGGGCATCGACGCCACGCTCGAAGCGGTGCGATGCGTCCGTGTGCAGACCGAGTTTGCGCGCCTTGCCCATGATCGCCGCGGCCGCAAAGTGCGCGCTTTCCAGGAATATGTCACGCGTGGCGTCGGTCACGCGCGAGGCCATGCCACCCATCACCCCCGCCGCGCCCAATGGCCCGGTGGCGTCGGCGATGACCAGGAACCCGTCATCCAGCCGGGCCTCCTGCCCGTTCAGCAAGGCAAGCGTTTCTCCCTCACGGGCATGGCGCACCACGATCGGGCCCTCGACGTGATCGTTGTCGAAGGCGTGCAGCGGCTGGCCCGTTTCCAGCATGACGTAGTTGGTGACGTCCACGATCACGCTGACGGGCCGCAGGCCGGCCCGGTGCAGGCGTGCAGCCAGCCATGCCGGCGTGGGCGCCCGCGGATCGATGCCGGTAATGACGCGTCCGGTATAACGCGGGCAATCCGGGCCGGCATCGAGCCTGACTTCGCGGATTGCCGTGCTGGTCACCTCCACGGCCGCCACCTGCGGCAACCGGGTCGCCGCACCAAGGATCGCCGCCACATCGTGCGCCAGACCCCACATGCCCAGGCAATCTGGCCGGTTGGGGGTCAATCCAACATCGATGCTGGCGTCCGGGAGGCCAAGGCACCGGGCCACCGGCGTGCCGTTCGCAACGGAACCGGGCAGTTCCATCAGTCCCGACGCGTCGTTGTCGACGCCCAGTTCGCGTGCCGAACACAACATGCCGAACGATTCGACGCCGCGCAATTTGGCCTTCTTGATGACCAGGCCACCGGGCAGGCGCGTGCCGATGGTGGCCAGTGGCGCCTTCAGGCCAACGCGTGCGTTCGGCGCTCCGCACACGATCTGGACCGTCGCATCGCCGCCGACGTCGACATCGCAAATCTGGAGGCGATCGGCATTCGGGTGGCCTTGCGCATCCACGATCTCGCCGACAACCACGCCGTCAAGCCCTTCGCCGAGCGCTTCCCAGCCATCGACTTCCAGGCCCGCCATGGTCAACCGATGAATCAGCGCTGCCCGATCGACATCGATGTCGACCAGTTCACGCAACCAGTTTTCGGAAAATTTCATGATGGGAGTTCCGGGTAACGCTTCAAATGCATCGTTTTGGTACAGGCGCGACGGTATGGGATCGGTTCCTCGGCCACACGCGTTGTTGCCGCCATTCGGCGCGGGTCGCGATGCACCATGGAATCACGGCAGGACCGAAAATGGATTCCGGCTTTCCCCGCGCCCCAAAATGCGACCCTCCGTGGCCGCTCTCCGCGTGTGCCGGAATGACGACAGGATGTTTTTTCGGCTCGGGTGCTGGCTTCCCATGTCCTCAATCAAACAAATTGCTCGAGAAAACGCACGTCGTTCTCGAAAAACGCACGCAGATCCTCGACGCCGTAACGCAGCATCGCGAAGCGCTCCACGCCGAGGCCGAAGGCAAATCCCGTATAGCGCTCGGGATCCACGCCACAGTTTCTCAGCACGTTCGGGTGCACCATGCCGCAACCGAGCACTTCAAGCCAGCGTTCGTCGCCCCCGGCGCTGTCCCAGCGAATGTCGACTTCCGCCGACGGCTCGGTGAAGGGG
>CAYOEF010000200.1:0-5167 GCA_964402805.1 uncultured Rhodanobacteraceae bacterium
CGCCAGTAGCTCAATTGGCAGAGCAGCGGTCTCCAAAACCGCAGGTTGGGGGTTCAAGTCCCTCCTGGCGTGCCAAACAGGCAGGACGTGCCGGCGGGCTTCCGACGCAGTCGATCGACAGGTGACATGAACACGAAAGCGGAACAAGCAAACGGCGGACCCGGGATGGACGTGGCCAAGCTGATACTCGCGGTGTTGGTGTTGGCTGCCGGTGTCTTCGCGTTTTACTGGTTCGCCGACCAGGCCCAGCTTGCGCGCGTTGGCATGCTCGTCGTCGGCATCGTGGTCGCCGGCGTCATTGCCAACTTCACCGCCTTCGGGGGCATGGCACGGCATTTCCTTGCGGAGACGCGCTTCGAAGTACGCAAGGTCGTGTGGCCGACGCGTGATGAAACGATCAAGACGACCGCCGTCGTGATTGTCGTGGTGATCATCCTGGCGTTGCTGTTGGGGTTGATCGACCTGATCCTGAAGTCGGTCATTCTCGACTGGCTGCTGAAGGTTGGCTAGGTAGGAGACCGTCATGGCGAAGCGCTGGTACGTGGTGCATGCTTATTCCGGGTTCGAGAAGCAGGTCAAGCGATCGTTGCTCGACCGTATGGAGCGCCTGGGCATGCAGGACAAGTTCGGTGAGGTGCTCGTGCCCACCGAGGAAGTCATCGAGATGCGTGGTGGCCAGAAGCGTCGCAGCGAACGCAAGTTTTTCCCGGGCTACGTCCTGGTCCAGATCGAGACGAGCACCGAAGGCAACGGTGTGCACATCGACAACGAGTGCTGGCATCTCGTCAAGGGAACTCCCAAGGTCATGGGGTTCATCGGCGGGACCGCGGACCATCCCCTGCCGATCAAGGAGAGCGAGGCAAACGCCATCCTCGACCGCGTGCGCGAGGGTGTCGACAAACCCAAGCCCAAGGTCCTGTTCGAACCGGGCGAGATGGTGCGTGTCATCGACGGCCCGTTCAACGATTTCAACGGCGTGGTCGAGGAAGTCAACTACGAGAAAAGCCGCCTTCGGGTCGCAGTCCTCATTTTCGGGCGTTCGACACCGGTGGAACTGGAGTTCGCCCAGGTCGAAAAGGGCTGAGGGCAGGGTTCGGTACGCTGCTCGCGCACGTTGACATCCGATCAAAACACGCATATGCTGCACAGTTCACGTCGCCATCAACGTTGGCGGCGTGTCGTCGTTTGCGGCCCCATCCAGGCCTTGACACCATCAAAACACGAGGAGCCGAGAGGCGCTTGAACTCGCGAGGATCCTGAAACCATGGCAAAGAAAGTTATCGGCTACATCAAGCTGCAGGTACCTGCGGGCCAGGCCAATCCATCACCGCCGGTCGGGCCTGCGCTGGGCCAGCGCGGCCTCAACATCATGGAGTTCTGCAAGGCCTTCAATGCGGCCACGCAGCAGTTGGAGCCGGGCCTGCCGATTCCCACGGTGATCACCGCCTACTCGGACCGCAGTTTCACCTTCATCACCAAAACCCCGCCCGCGGCTGTCCTGCTGCGCAAGGTGGTGGGTGTGAAGAAGGGATCGGCCAAGCCGAACACCGAAAAAGTGGGCAAGGTCACGCGCGCGCAACTGGAAGAGATCGCCAGGCAGAAAGAGCCGGACCTGACCGCTGCCAGCCTTGACGCCGCAGTCAAGACCATCGCGGGAAGCGCCCGTTCCATGGGCCTGACGGTGGAGGACTGAACCATGGCAAAGTCGAGCAAGCGCTGCAAGGCCATGCAGGAACGCATCGAGGCAGGCAAGACCTACGCCCTCGGTGACGCGCTGCAGATCGTCAAGGACAACGCCACGGCCAAATTCGTTGAATCCGTCGACGTGTCCGTGCGCCTGGGGATCGATGCACGCAAGTCGGACCAGGGCGTGCGCGGTTCCTCGCTGCTGCCGCATGGCACCGGCAAGAAGGTTCGTGTCGCCGTATTCTGCCCGTCGGGCGAAAAGGCCGAGGCTGCCCTGGCGGCGGGTGCCGACGCGGTGGGCATGGATGACCTGGCCGAGCGCATGAAGGGTGGTGAACTGGACTTTGATCGTGTGATCGCCACGCCCGATGCCATGCGCGTGGTCGGCCGCCTGGGCCAGTTGTTGGGGCCGCGTGGCCTGATGCCGAATCCGAAGGACGGCTCGGTATCTGCCGACGTGGCCACCGCCGTCAACAATGCCAAGGCTGGCCAGGTCAAGTTCCGCAACGACAAGGCGGGGATCATCCACAGCACCGTCGGCAAGGCCGATTTCGAGGTGGAGAAACTTGCCGACAACATCCGCGCGTTGATTGCCGATCTCGTCAAGGCCAAGCCGACTGCCGCCAAGGGCGTGTACCTGCAGAAGGTCGCCGTGTCGAGCACCATGGGCCTGGGCGTGCCGGTCGATGTCGGGTCGCTGGTGAACAAATAGATTGTCACGCGTGTCGAAACCCCGGCACGCAAAAGTTTTGGGGGCAGCATGTCGTATCCGTCACGGATGCGCGTGTGGCCGTCAAAGACCGCAGGTGATGTCGCGTCTCCAACGGCAGGCCAGGGAGGTGGCCGGCGCTGGAACGGTGTTGGTGACACGGAGACATCCTAAATACGTCATGTGGCCTGCGTAGATGGTGCTGCCCGCGACAGGATTTCCTGGAACGGCCACCAGTCAAGGTGTCGAAGACACCGGGGCCTGCCAGGATGGCGGGACCAACTGACGACGGGTTCCGGTGCGCGGAGCGTGGCGGATCCTTATCAGGAGAAAGCAATGGCGCTCAGTCTTGAGCAAAAGAAAGAGGTCGTTGCCGAGCTGGCGAACGTGGCCAATACAGCGCATTCGCTGGTCGCAGCCGAATACATTGGCTTGACCGTCGGACAGCTCACCGAGTTGCGCAAGAAGGCGCGTGAGTCGGGCGTATTTCTTCGTGTCGCGAAGAACACGCTCGTGAAGCGTGCGGTGCAGGGTACCGGCTACGCGGATACGGCCGACCAGTTGGTGGGTCCGCTGCTGTATGCCTTTTCGATGGACGATCCGGGCTCGGCCGGTCGGCTGGTCAAGGATTTCGCCAAGGCCAACGACAAACTCAAAGCCAAGCTCGTGGCCATTGGCGGCAAGGTCTATCCGGCATCACACGTCGAGGTACTGGCGACGCTGCCGACACGTGACGAGGCCTTGAGCATGTTGCTCAGCGTCCTGTCGCAGCCGGCCACACAGCTGGTGAGCCTGTTGTCGCAGCCGGCCACGCAGATCACGCGCGTGATCGGCGAGGCAGGCCGGCAAAAGCAGGCAGCCTGACGCACCGCCTTTTTCGGCAAACGACTTGCATCACAACACTTTGTGGTATTTCCAGGAGTTTCCACATGTCTCTCAGCAATGAAGAAATCATCGACGCCATCGCCGAAAAGCCTCTTCTCGAGGTGATGGAACTGGTCAAGGCAATGGAAGAGAAGTTTGGCGTTTCGGCGGCAGCCCCGGTGGCCGTTGCCGCAGCGCCGGGCGCCGGAGCCGGTGAAGCGGCTGCGGTCGAGGAGAAGACCGAATTCGACGTCGTCCTCACGAGCTTCGGTGCCAACAAGGTCGCCGCCATCAAGGCGGTCCGCTCGATTACCGGCCTGGGCCTGAAGGAATCCAAGGAGATGGTCGAGGGTGCGCCCGCGACCGTCAAGGAAGCCGTCTCCAAGGATGACGCCGAAAAATTCAAGAAGGAACTGGAAGAGGCCGGCGCCTCCGTCGAGCTGAAGTAATTGACGCCCTTGTGCGTCACCGGTTCGACATGATTCAGGCGAGCCTGGGAACGTGAGTTCCCGGGCTTTGCCTGTTGATGAGATGGGGTCCGGACTGCACATGTCGCGCTGTCGCAACGCGACAGGCCGTCATTGACGCAACACCCCACTCGAAGATCCCGTCGCCACGGGACGTTCCGCGGCGACAACAAAATGTAACGGTAGCCACCATGACCTACTCGTTGACCGAGAAGAAGCGTATCCGCAAGAACTTTGGCAAGCGCCCGCGTGTTCTGGACGTGCCCAACTTGCTTGAGATACAGACGCATTCTTACGCGCAGTTTCTGCAACAAGAGGTTGTGCCGAAAAAGCGCGAGGACATTGGACTGAATGCGGCGCTGGTTTCCGTGTTTCCCATTTCCAGCTATTCCGGGAATGCGGCACTGGAGTATGTGGACTACCGCCTGGGCACGCCGCTGTTCGACGAGCGTGAGTGCCGCAACCGCGGAATGACCTATGCGGCGCCGCTGCGCGTGAAGGTGCGCCTGGTCATCTACGACAAGGACAGCCCTGCCTCGAAGAAGGCCGTCAAGTACGTCAAGGAGCAGGAAGTCTACATGGGCGAAATGCCGCTCATGACCGACACCGGGACCTTCATCGTCAACGGTACCGAACGCGTGATCGTGTCGCAGCTGCACCGTTCGCCGGGGGTGTTTTTCGACCACGATCGTGGCAAGACGCATTCGTCGGGCAAGCTGTTGTTCTCGGCGCGCGTGATTCCTTATCGCGGCTCGTGGCTTGACTTCGAGTTTGACCCCAAGGACGTGCTCTATACGCGCATCGACCGGCGCCGCAAGCTGCCGGTGACCGTGCTTTTGCGCGCGCTTGGCTATGACAACGAGGAGATGCTGGACATCTTCTTCGAACACAGCGTGTTCCACCTTGACAAGAAGGACGGCGCACACCTCGACCTGGTTGCCGAGCGCCTGCGTGGCGAGACACTCGATTTCGACCTGGTCGCCGGGGGCGAGGTCCTGGTCGAGGCCGGCAAGCGGATCACCGCGCGCCACGTGCGCAACCTGGCCAATTCCGACATCAAGACGCTGCAGGTGCCTGACGACTACCTGATGGGGCGTATCCTGGCCAAGTCGATCGTGGACACCAAGACCGGCGAGCTGTTGGTGTCGGCCAACGACGAAATCACCGAGGACACGTTGGCGAAACTGCGCGCGGCGGGTATTGCCGAAGTGGCAACGCTGTACGTCAACGACCTGGATCGTGGCCCGTTCATTTCCAACACCCTGCGCGTGGACACGACGACCACGCAACTGGAGGCGCTGGTCGAAATCTACCGCATGATGCGGCCTGGCGAGCCGCCCACGAAGGATGCGGCCCAAAACCTGTTCCACAACATGTTCTTCACTTTCGACCGCTATGACCTTTCGGCAGTGGGGCGCATGAAGTTCAACCGTCGGGTCGG
>CAYOEF010000201.1:0-5132 GCA_964402805.1 uncultured Rhodanobacteraceae bacterium
GACGCAGGATCTCGGTCGGTACGGCAGCGCTCACGGGAGTGTCTGGCGAAAAGGACGCACATCCACGTCGGCATAGACACCGGCGGCCTGGTAGGGATCGGCTGCCGCCCACGCCCTGGCCTGCGCGAGGTTCTCGAATGCCGCGATGATCAGGCTGCCCGTGCACCCCGCGGGTTCGCTTGTTCCATGGTCGGCAGCCGGGAACGGGCCGGCGAGCATGAGCCGTTCCTCGGCCTGGAGCTGTTTCAGGCGCTCCAGATGGGCGGGACGTGCCGCCTTTCGGCGCTCCAGCGAATTGGCCACATCCGTGGCCATGATGGCGTACCACATGCAACATCACCTTGGTCGGGAACACGGAAAGCGAGCATAACGCACCGGGGGCAATGTTAGAGTTTCTTCGTTGCACAACCCGGACTGAATACGTGTTGGCAATTCACCACAAGCCGCCCTTGCCGGGGCGCCAGGGAAAACAGGCGTGTACGCGACCTACGAACGAATGGGCGAAAATGCCTGCCTGCTGAAACTGGATTCCAGGCTCGATCCGGTCGTGAACGCACGCGTCCACGCGTTTGCCCGGGCATTGCGCGAAGCACGCATCGAAGGCATGGTGGACATCGTCCCGGCCTATGCGAGCGTGCTTCTGCGCCACGACCTGATCGGCCGCGCGGCGATCGCGCGGTGGTACCGGCAGGTGCGTGCCGTTGTCAACGCCACAGGGTCCATGCCCAACGATGCCGCCACGCGGGTACACCAAATCGCGGTGTGTTACGACGGTGCGGATCTCGCATATGTCGCCCAGCATGCCGGACTGTCGATCGACGAGGTGATTCGCCGCCATGTCGCTGCCGAATATCGCGTGGCCATGATCGGCTTCAGCCCCGGCTTTCCGTATCTGATGGGGATGGACTCCCGCCTGGCGACGCCGCGGCGCGCGACGCCACGGACCGTGGTCCCCGCGGGCGCCGTCGCCATCGGTGGCACGCAGACGGGCATTTATCCGCGCCCGTCACCGGGGGGCTGGCAATTGATCGGGCATACCAACACCTGCCTGTTCGACATCCACGCCAGCACCCGGCCCTGCCTGCTGGAACCCGGGGACCGCGTGCGCTTCGTGTGTGTCGACGGCATGTCGTCCGGTGCCATGGAGGCGTACTGACATGCGCGGCCTGTCGATTCTGACACCGGGCCTTCTCACCACGTTGCAGGATGCCGGCAGGCCGGGCGTGGCCCATCTCGGCATTGGTCGCAGTGGCGCCGCCGACCTGCCCGCGATGCGCCTTGCCAACGCATTGGCAGGCAACACACCCGGCGCGTGCGCGCTCGAAATGACGCTGGTCGGGCCGACTCTGGAATTCCCGTGGGCGGCACGCGTGGCGCTGACCGGTGCACCGCTGCCGGCAGCCACCGCAAACGGGGCCCCGGTACCCATGTGGCGGATGGTGGCGATCCCGGCCGACACGATCTTGCGGACGGGTGCGATGGCGCATGGCTGTCGGGCGTATCTCGCCGTCGCCGGGGGCATCGACGTCCCACCCTGGCTCAACAGCCGTTGCACGGACGTCAACGCCGCACTCGGGCCGATGCCACGCCCCCTGGCCGGCGGTGACGTACTGCCACTGGGTCGCGGGCGCACGACCGCGCGGGATGCGCACGCCTGGTCCGTCGATCCGCGACCATGGCTCGATACGGCGCCGGTGCGCACCATTCGATTGCTGCGTGCCAGCCACACGGCGATGCTGGACCCCGGTTCCCTGTACGGCTTGACCGCGCGGGAATTTTCCGTCCGCCCCGACAGCAACCGCGTCGGCGTGCGACTGGCCGGTCCGCGGCTGCGGCTGCACACGCCGGTCGAACTCATCAGCGAAGGGTTGGTGCCCGGCGTCGTTCAATTGCCACCGGATGGCCAACCGATCATCATGGGTTGGGAGCATCCGGTGACGGGGGGCTACCCACGCATCGGCCAGGTTGCCGGCGTCGACCTGCCGCGTCTGGCGCAATGCCGCCCGGGCGACGTGCTGCGCTTCGAGTGGATCAGGCCGGAACGCGCCCGCGCGCTGCTGGAACACCGCGACCTGGCCCTGCGCGACCTCGTCGCACGTATCGAAAAACGCCTGGAGGTGTCATGACCTCGATCGATCTCAACTGCGACATGGGCGAGTCCTTCGGCGCCTGGCAAATGGGCGCGGACGCACAGGTGATGCCGTGGGTATCCTCCGTCAACATCGCATGCGGGTTCCACGCAGGCGATCCCGTGACCATGCAGATCACGCTGGAGGCCGCCGCCCGTGCCCACGTCGCCGTCGGGGCGCACGTAGGCCTGCCGGACCTGGTCGGATTCGGACGCCGCGCCATGGCCATCTCGGCACGCGAACTTTACGCCATGTGCGTGGTGCAGCTGGGTGCATTCGCGGCCATGGCGCGGCGCTCGCAACTCGCGCCCGGCCACGTCAAGCCGCACGGCGCGTTGTACCACATGCTGGAGGCCGATACCGGGCTGGCGGCGGCGCTGGTGCAAGCCGTGCGTGACGTCGACGACTCGCTGCGCGTCATCGGCTTTGCCGGTGGCCAACTGTGCCGCGTAGCCGCGGAAGCCGGCCTGGCCACCGGTGGCGAAGCCTTTGCCGACCGTCGTTACGGAGCCAACGGGCGGCTGGTGCCACGTACCGCGCACGACGCCGTCATCGAGGATATTCCGGCCGCGGTCGAACAGGCCATCATGCTGGGCACGAGCGGCCGCGTCGTCACCAGCGGGGGCGCCACCATCGAAGTCGGTGCCGACACCTTGTGCGTGCACGGCGACCGGCCCAACGCGGCGACCTTCGCCAAAGCCCTGCACGAAGGCTTGTGCAAGGCCGGCGTGGCCATACGTCCGCTGGGTCGGCACGGCTCACGCAGCGCGTAGGCTTGCGATGTCGATGACGAAGCGGTAATGCACGTCACCGGCGATGACCCGCTCGTAGGCGCGATTGATATCCTGGATGGGAATGAGTTCGATGTCGGCCACGATGCCGTGTTCACCGCAAAAATCCAGCATTTCCTGGGTTTCGCGGATGCCACCGATCATGGAGCCGGCCAGCGCCAGGCGGCCGTGTACGAGCACGTCGCCACGCACCGGCGCCGGGCCCGGCAAGCCGACCAGCACCATGGTCCCGCCACAGCGCAACAGACGCAGGTAGGCGTTGTAGTCGTGGACCGCCGAAACCGTGTCCAGCAGCACATCGAACGCGCCGGCATGCTGCTCGAATGCCGCCGCATCGCGGGTACAGACGAACTGGTCCGCACCCAGCGCGAGCGCGCCTTCGCGTTTGTCCGGCGAGTGGCTGATCACGCTGACGTGCGCGCCCAGCGCACGGGCGATTTTCACGCCGACGTGTCCGAGTCCGCCCAGGCCGATCACGCCCACGCGCGTTCCGCAGCCGACGCCAAAACGCCGCAGCGGTGAATACGTGGTGATCCCGGCACACAACAGTGGTGCGGCCCGGGCCGCATCCATGCCCTCGGGAATGCGCAACACGTAGTTCTCGTCAACGACGATGCGCGTCGAATAGCCTCCGTAGGTCGGGCGTGATTTGTCCAGCACGCCATCGGTACGTTCAAACCCGTTGTAGGTGGCGCTCATGCCTTCTTCGCAGAACTGTTCTTCGCCACGCCGGCAGGCATCGCAATGGCGGCATGAATCGACGAAACACCCGACGCCGACCCGGTCACCGACCGCCCACTGCCGTACGTCAGCGCCCACCGCGGATACCTCGCCCACGATTTCGTGACCCGGCACCATCGGGTATACGGCGCGTCCCCAGTCATCGTGGACGAAATGGATGTCCGAGTGGCATACGCCGCAATAGCGGATCTCGATCTGGACGTCGTGTGGTCCCGGGGCACGCCGATGGATGGAAAACGGGGCCAGTGGCGTGGATGCCGACAGCGCGGCAAAGGCTGGAATGCCCATGGAAAACCTCCGCATGCAACTTGGTGCACAATAGCAGGAGTGACGCCAACCAACAGGTCAAGCCGCCATGTATCGAGTCCATGTACCCGTCGTCAAAGTACGGCATCAGCCAGCACGCACCCGTGCGGGGCACGCATGAAGCCGCGCACCCTGCTCGCCTCCTGCCTCGCCCTGGCCATGGCCGGCTGCGCGTCGTCGCCATTCCATCAAACCACCATGCGGGTCCAGGCCCTGCAGGCGCTTGGCCAATACCACTGGAGCCTGCAACAGGCCACCAATGCCGCCGGCGCGCCCATCGATGAGCTCATGGCACGTCCCGACAAGCCGTTGCAGCTCGACTTCCGCAGGGGGCTCGTCCAGGTCGGCAACGCCTGCAACGTGCTCAGCGGCAAGGTCCAGACCGGGAATGGCACGTTTTCGGTCCCGGTCATGACCAGCACCATGATGGCTTGCGCCGACCCGGCGGTCAGCGCCCTGGACGGCGCGGTGAGTTCACGCCTGCAGCAGCCGGTGGCCTACCGGATCGACACCCACGCAGCGCCGCCCACGTTGACGCTGGTCACCGCCGACAAGGACCACCTGGTCTTCACCGGCACGCCGTCGAACGGCAGCTGAATCCGTTCACGCCGGCGCTGGAACCCGGGTTTGCACCGGGCTTGTTCCCCGCATGTGAAAGCGGGACGAACATGGGTTCGTCCCGCTTCAAATCACCGTGTCACGCAGCAGCACACGGTATCACGTCTGGTGCACCGGCCCGCCGACTTCGCCGGGGTTGGAACCCCCGCCGCTCATCGTCGGTGACGGTGGTGGCGCGGGTGGCGTCGACTTGTCCCACCCGGCCGGCGGATTCGGTTCACGGCCCTGCATGATGTCGTCGATCTGCTTGCTGTCGATGGTCTCGTACTTCAGCAGGGCATTCGCCATGAGATGCAGCTTGTCCATGTTCTTCGTCAGCAGCTTGGTCGCGGTCTCATAGGCATTGTCGAGAATCGCGCGCACGACCTCGTCGATCTTGCGTGCGGTCTCGTCCGATACGTTCTTGTGCTGGCTCACCGAACGCCCCAGGAAGACTTCTTCCTCATCCTCGGCGTACGTCACCGGGCCAAGCTCTTCCGAAAGGCCCCACTCGGTGACCATGTTGCGCGCCATCTTGGTGGCGCGCTCGATGTCGTTGGAGGCGCCG
>CAYOEF010000202.1:0-5091 GCA_964402805.1 uncultured Rhodanobacteraceae bacterium
CGAGTCGCTCAAGGAACACATCCAGGCCTACAGCCCGGAGGCGATGGCGCCCATCTGCGGCATACCGGCGGAAGACCTGAAGCATGCTGCCCGCGACTACGCCAAGTCGAAGGCCTCGATGATCATCTGGGGCATGGGCTGCTCGCAGAGCCAGCACGGGTCCGACAACGTGCGCTGTCTCATCACGCTTGCCCTCCTGACTGGCCAGGTTGGGCGGCGCGGTACCGGCCTGCACCCGATCCGCGGGCAGAACAACGTCCAGGGCGCGTCGGACATGGGCCTCATGCCGTCGGCGTATCCCGATTACCAGAATGTGGAAGTGCCAAAGTGCCGCGAGCGGTTCGAAAAGTTCTGGGGCTGCAAGCTCGACCCCAAGAAGGGCCTGACGTCCATGGAAATGATGGACGCCGCCAACGACGGACGTGTCAAGGGCATGTACATCATGGGCGAAAACCCGGCCATGTCCGATGCCAACGCGCGCCACGCGCGCGCCGGACTGGCCAGCCTCGAACACCTTGTCGTGCAGGACATCTTCCTTACCGAAACCGCCTACAACGCCGACGTGATCTTGCCGGCTACGGTGTATTTCGAGAAAACCGGCACATTCACCAACACCGATCGCCTGGTACAGATCGGGCGCCAGGCGCTGGATCCGCCGGGCGAGGTGCGCCAGGACCTGTGGATCATCCAGGAACTGGCGCGACGCATGGGCCTTGACTGGAATTACGCCGGCGCGGCCGACGTGTTCGCGGAAATCCGCCTGGCGTCCGACAACATGGCCGGCATCACGTGGGAGCGCCTGGAGCGCGAGGATGCCGTGGTGTGGCCATGCCGCAACGTGGGCGATCCGGGCGACGCGATCACCTTCATCGATGCATTCCCGCGCGCGGGCGGCAAGGGCCTGTTCGTGCCGTGCGAAATCGTCGAACCGGACGAGCGTCCGGACGCCGAATACCCGTTCGTGCTTCTCACCGGCCGCCAGCTCGAGCACTGGCATACCGGCAGCATGACCCGGCGTTCGCGCGTGCTCAATGCCATCGAGCCGGATCCGGTGTGCTACATGTGCCCGGAGGACCTGGAGGACATGGGTGTGGAACCCGGTGCGATAGTCACCCTGACCACACGACGCAACACGATTTCCGCGTATGTGCGCGCCGACTCCAAGATTGCCCGCGGCAACGTATTCATGGCGTTCTGCTATTACGAGGCGGCGGTCAATCTGTTGACCAACCCGACGCTGGATCCGGAGGCCAAGATTCCAAGCCTCAAATATTGCGGCGTGCGTGTCAGTGCCGGTGGCGAGGCCATTACCGAGACCGGATACAGGCGCGTGGGTTCGGAAGTGGTGATGTGACGGCCCGAGGCGTCATGTCGACAATTGGTGGCTTTGAAAAAAAGGCCGCCAAAATACATGGATGCCTGGTTTTCACCGATCGTTCTTTGGCAATTTCAGGGTATTTGTGACATCACGGGTACGCTGCGTGGTCGGGCTTTGCGCGTTTACCGGCAAAGCCTTGCGCGAGCGTTGAAAAACAGGACATTGCGCTTGTCGCGTGACGCTTGACACGCCTGTCTGCGCGGCACTATACAGGTGATCGCGACATGGTCTTCAGGTCGTTATTGGCCGCTATTCGTCGTGATCCGGATCACGGCGGCCAATTGGCCACGTACCCGGTCACACGGGCCGGAAGACAAGATTTTCAGGCAAGGTGAAGCAATCGACTGCATCCTGCAGCAGCCCGCGTTTTGCCCTGTCATGTGCCACTGCATGAACCCGTCGTCCGGGGTTTTCGCAGTGGCGTGGCGACTCGCCCGGTGACCTGTTGCATGGCATCGGAGCGGTTCAACGGTATTGTTCCCATACGAAGGAGGTTCCAATCATGCCTGCAGTCCATCTTCATCCAGCAGTAGACGACGGCCTCAAGTCCGGCCGTTCCGGCTTTTCCGGCGGCACGCTCTCGTGCAATTGCGCTACCGACAAGGTCGAAGTCCAGGTCGACAACGATTACCTGTTCAACCACCTTTGCGGCTGCACGAAGTGCTGGAAACCGGATGGCGCCATGTTCGCCATGCTTGCCGCCGTGCCGCGCGAGGCGGTGCACGTGACAAAGCATGAGGAGAAACTCAAGGTCGTCAATCCCGATGCCCTGCTGCATCGCTACGCCTGCACCGGTTGCGGCGCACACATGTACGGGGTGATCGAAGACGCCTCGCACGTGTTCCACCCGTTCGCCTTCATCCATCCGGAGTTGTCGCAGGATGCCGGTTTCGCTCCGCCGACGTTCGCGGCGTTCGTGTCCTCGGTCATCGAAGGTGGCGTGAAGCCCGATCAGATGGGTGCCGTGCGTGCCCGCCTGAATGAACTTGGCGTGGATCCGTACGACTGCTATTCCCCTGAGCTCATGGACATCGTCGCAACCCACGCGGCGAAGGCATCGGGCGTACTGGCCGGCTGATTGTAGTCGCGGGGGTTGCCCCCGCTGCGTTGAAAAACGGGTCGCCTGCGTTATTGCAGGCGGCCCGTTTTTTCGCGACACGCGCTGCGTTCGCGACAGGGTGGTCCCGCTACTTCCTCGAGGACATCCGTGACGAACCCGCCGTGATAGACTTAAGAACAGCAAGCTGTGCTTAACCAGAAATTCGCATGAAAGAGGTTTCTGATCAACAAGTTGCAGATCATCTTAAGCGGCTGAACCCGTGGTGGCAGGCGGTCGGGACGGATCGGGCAATCGCAGCTTTGCGTCCGCGCGCGTATCTCGGTGCGGTGCGAAAGCTGCTGCTGGAGCCGAATCTGCGGCGCGCCGTGGTTTTGCTTGGCCCACGCCGCGTTGGCAAGACAATCCTGATTCGCCACCTGATCGCGGATCTGCTGCAGCGCGGAGTGCCGGCGTCGCGGATTGCCTACGTGGAAATGGACCATCCGCTGCTGCACGGGCAGTCGCTGGAAGCCTTGATCCACCAGATTGAGGAGATCACGCCGGGCGGCGAAGACACGCGTTATCTGTTTTTCGATGAAATTCAGTCGCACAAAGACTGGGAAAAGCACCTCAAACCGCTGGTTGATCACCGGCCCGATTTGCGCATCCTGGTGTCCGGTTCGGCGGCAGCGGCGCTGAAACGGCAAAGCAGCGAGTCTGGTGCCGGGCGTTTTACTGATTTCCTGTTGCCACCCTTGACCTTCTCCGAATACTTGCACCTGCGCCCCGAACCAGCGGCGATTCATGAGGAAACACCCGGGGAGTACCTCTTGCGTGACATCGCCGATTTGAACGTGCAGTTTGCCGAGTACGTGAACTACGGCGGATATCCCGAACTGGCGCTCTCGCCGGTGGTGCGCGGCGACCCGGAGCGCTTTGTCAAATCCGATATCGTGGACAAGGTGCTGCTGCGCGATCTGCCACAGTTGTACGGCATCAAAGACATTCAGGAGCTCAATTCACTGTTCACCTTGCTGGCCTTCAATACCGCCGAGGAAGTTTCGTTCGAGCAGCTTTCCCAGCGCAGTGGCGTGGGAAAGCAGACCATCCAGAAGTACATCGAATACCTGGAGGCGGCATTCCTCATCAAGCGCGTGTTCCGCGTGGATCAGGATGGCCGGCGCTACCAGCGTGAGCGTCAATTCAAGGTGTACCTGACCAATTCGGCGATGTACACCGGGCTGTTTGGCGCCAAGGCGGCGGACGACCCGGGTTTTGGACATCTGGTGGAAACCGCCTTGTTCGCGCAACGCTTTCACGAAGCGGCACGGCTCAACTATGCGCGTTGGGGCAAAGACGATTGCGAGGTGGATTTGGTGGAATCCTCGCAATCGCTCAAGCCCATGGCAGCGCTGGAAATCAAGTGGAGCGACCGGTATGCGGACAGGCCTGAAGCACTCAAGGGATTGATAAAATTCGTGCGTGCCAATCGCTTGCCTCTCGCTTGGGCCACCACCCGCAATTTGCTGCGTCAACAGATCATTGACGGGGTTGAAATACGACAATGGCCTGCCGCCGTGCTCGCATTCCATTACGGTGTGCGTGCGGTGCGAGGTCGGTTGGCCGGCTTCGAAGCGCGAATCAAGGAAGTCACGACGTGAGCGCGCACTGCGGAGAGTCCAACACCCGCTGCGTGATAAACACCGTCGGTCAATTGTCCAGACCCGCCAGAACCGCGCCGAGCAGCAGCGTTGTTCCCGTCGGGTGCAATTGCGGGCAACGCGTACAACCTCAACATCTCGCGCTACGTCCGCACCGCGGTGCCCGAGCCCGTGGTGAGCCTTGCGCAAGTGCACGACGAGTTGGCGCAAATCGAGTCCGAACTCACCACGGCCAAGCGATGCCACAATGGCTTCTTGGCCGAACTCGGGTTACCGCCGCTCCTGTGACGCGTGGCGGCAGCGTGCCTGCTGGAAGAGAAGCCTGCACCACCTCTAAGCACAATCGTGCGATGCGCGTTGATGAATGCGCGCCGTTCGATGCAGGCCTTCACGGCGCGCGCCAGGGCCGTGCATTCCAGGTCGTGGTCAGTGGCGGGCAGGGTCACCGGGCCCTGACTGTGGTCGACATGTTCCACGACCTGTTCGATGATGGGATCTTAACCATGTTTCCAGGCCACAGAATACGCGGCAGCGCCGAGGGCCATGTCGCCGCGTCGGGGTTGTGTCCTTGCGGCCCCGTACGCCCTGTAACGACCGGATCAGCTGCATGAGCAAATCGGAAAACAAGGCTACGTCCGCCGCCCTCGGCTTCGAGGACAAGCTCTGGGCCGCCGCCGACAAGCTGCGCGGCAACATGGACGCGGCCGAATACAAGCACGTGGTGCTGGGCCTGCTGTTCCTCAAATACATCTCCGATGCCTTCATGGAGCAGCGCCAGCGTATTGAGGATGGCGTCGCCAACCCCGACAGCGACTACTACATCAAGGAAGAGCAAGCCCGCTACCAGGTGCTGGAAGACCGCGACGAATACACGGCCGACAACATCTTCTGGGTGCCGCCCGAAGCGCGTTGGGGCTACCTGCAGGCGCGCGCCAAACAACCGGAAATCGGCAGTCTCGTCGATGACGCCATGGCCGCCATCGAGCGCGACAACAAGGCGCTCAAGGGCGTGC
>CAYOEF010000203.1:0-5054 GCA_964402805.1 uncultured Rhodanobacteraceae bacterium
CGATGAACAGGATCACGCGGCCTTCCTGTTTGGCCAGGTCGTTGAGCACGCCCTTGAGGCGTTCCTCGAACTCGCCGCGGAACTTGGCGCCGGCGATCAGCGCGCCCATGTCGAGCGCCAGCACGCGACGGTCGCGCAGGCCTTCGGGCACCTCGCCCTTGACGATGCGCTGCGCCAGGCCCTCGACGATGGCCGTCTTGCCCACACCCGGTTCGCCGATCAGGACCGGGTTGTTCTTGGTGCGCCGTTGCAGTACCTGGATGGTGCGCCGGATTTCCTCGTCGCGGCCGATCACCGGGTCGAGCTTGCCCGACTCGGCACGCGCGGTGAGGTCGATGGTGTATTTCTCCAGGGCCTGACGCTGGTCCTCGGCGCCTTCGCTGTCGACGTTCTGGCCACCACGCATCTGCTCGATGACCGCGTTGATGCGCGTCTTGTCGGCGCCGGCGTCCCTGAGCGCACGGCCCACCGCGCCCTTGTCCTCGAGTGCCGCAAGCACGAACAACTCGCTGGCGATGAACGCATCACCGCGCTGCTGGGCAAGTTTGTCGGTCAGGTTGAGCAAGCGGTTGAGTTCGTTGCCGACGTTGATGTTGCCGTCCTGTCCGGACACCCGTGGCAAGCCATCGAAAATGTCCATCAGCGTGCGGCGCAAGGCAGGCACGTCAACGCCTGCCTGGGTCAGCAAGGGCATCGTCGAGCCACCTTGCTGGTCGATGAGTGCCAGCAGTACGTGGACCGGTTCAAGCATGTTGTGGTCGCGGCCCACGGCCAGCGACTGTGCATCGGCCAACGCCTGCTGGAAGCGGGATGTCAGCTTGTCCATCCGCATTGCGGTATTCTCCGGTATAGTTGTGCGTTTTGGCGCGTTTACAGACAGGTGCGGGCAAACCGGATGATTGCAAGCGACGGGCGCGCGTGCCCGCCGGCTCCGAATGCGACATCATGTGCGTCATGCGTGCACCGCTCATGATCACTCGTCCGCCAATGCCCGATCGCCTTGCGCACTGGGCCCTGTTTCTCGACATCGACGGCACGCTCGTTGCCTTTTGCGACGATCCCGACGCCGTGCGCGCACCGCCGGGGCTGCACGCCACCCTGGCCCGGTTGCACCACGATCTCGACGGTGCCGTGGCTCCCGTGAGTGGGCGTCCAATCAACGACATCGACCGCATTTTCGGGCCGCCCCTGGTCGCCGCGGCCGGGCTGCACGGGCTGCAGCGCCGCCGCGGCGACGGCAGTCGTGCCGATGCGCCTGGCGACGACATCATGCGGCAAGCGCTGCACCATCGGGTGGCCACGTTGGCGGCGCGCCTGCCGCGCATGCGCGTGGAGAACAAGGGCCCGTGCACGGCGCTCCATTACCGGGAGGCACCGGAGCTGGCAAGCGCCGTCATCGCCGGCGCCACGGCCATTGCCGGCGAGTTGACCGGCTATGTCCTGCAGGCAGGCGACCACGTGGTTGAAATCAAGCCCGGGGACATGACCAAGGGCCGCGCGATCGAGGCTTTCATGCGCGAAGCCCCGTTCGCCGGCCGCGTGCCGGTCTACGCCGGCGACGACCTCACCGACGAAGGCGCCTTCGCGACGGTCAACGCGCACGGTGGCGTCAGTATCCGGGTTGGTGATCGCGAACCAACCCAGGCCCATTTCACGCTGCCCGGTCCGGCGGCGATGCGGACATGGCTCGATGCCGTCGGCGCGCGCCTTCACTCCGGCGCAAGCCATCCACCCACACCTTGATCCATCTTCACGACGATGACACATGACTGAATTGCGCAACTCGCTTGAACTGGGGGCCGTCGGCAATGGCACGCTGGCTGCGCTGATCGACCGCCACGGCGCCATCCGCTGGTGCTGCTTCCCGCATTTCGACGGCGATCCCGCCTTCTGCGCGTTGCTGGAACCGGCCATCGGCGGCGGTGACTGGTCGTTCGAGCTGGAGGACTTCGACCATGCCGAACAGGATTACCTCACCAATACGGCCATCCTGGTGACGCGTCTGTACGACCGCCATGGCGCGTGCGTGGAGATCACCGATTTTGCACCGCGCTACCGCGAGCACGGCCGCATGTACCACCCCACCACGCTGATGCGGCGGGTGCGCCCCGTCACCGGCAAACCGCGCGTGCGCATGTGGCTGCGGCCCCTGTGCAACCACGGCGCCGAGACGCCGGAACGCACGCGTGGCAGCAACCACGTACGCTACATCCTCGATGACATCACGCTGCGCCTGACCTCCAACCTGCCCGTCCTGTTCGTCGAACGCGGCCTTCCCTTCGTGCTCGAGCGGCCGCTGTACCTGGTCCTGGGACCGGACGAAAGTGTCGCGCGCGATGTCTCGCTGTTTCTGCGCGAGGCGCTGGAGCGCACCACGGCCTATTGGCACGAATGGGTGCGCTACCTGTCCGTTCCCTTCGAGTGGCAGGCGGCCGTGATCCGCGCGGCAATCACGTTGAAATTGTGCCAGTCGGAAGCCACCGGCGCCATCGTGGCCGCCCTCACCACGTCGATTCCCGAAGCCCCCGAGTCGAGACGCAACTGGGATTACCGCTACTGCTGGCTGCGCGACGCGGCCTTCGTGGTACGCGCGCTCAACCGCCTGGGTGCCACCGCGAGCATGGAAGCCTACATCCGCTATGCCTTCAACCTGGCCATCAACGAGGACGAGGAGATTGGCCCGGTGTTCGGCATTGCCTACGAGCGCGAGCTGCCCGAATCGGAAACGCCATCCCTCCTCGGCTATCGCGGGATGGGTCCGGTACGCGTGGGCAACGAGGCATGGCGACAGCGCCAGAACGACGTCTACGGCTCGGTGATGCTGGCCTCGGCGCAGCTGTTCTTCGACCGCCGCCTGCAGGCGCCCGGCGACATCGGCACGTTCCACCGCCTGGAAGCGCTGGGCGAGCTGGCGGCACGCCTGGCCGACGAACCCGACGCCGGCCTGTGGGAGTTTCGCGGTCGGCGTGCCGTGCACACCTACTCGGCGGCCATGTGCTGGGCCGCCTGCGACCGGCTTGCCCGCATCGCCGAACAACTGCAGTTGGCGGACCGTGCCGGGTACTGGCGCGAGCAGGCTGCACGCCTGCACACCCTGATCGACGAACACGCCTGGAACGACCAACTCGGACACTACGTGGACCGTTTCGACGGCGGCCATCTCGATGCCAGCCTGCTGTTGCTGGCCAACATCGGCTTCATCGAGGGTTGTGATCCACGCTTCATCGCCACGGTGGATGCCATCGGCACCGAATTGCGCCATGGCCGCTACATTTTCCGGTACCACACGCAGGACGACTTCGGCATTCCGCAAACCGCCTTCGGCATCTGCACGTTCTGGTACATCGAGGCACTCGCCGCCTGCGGCCGCCGCGACGAGGCGCGCGAACTGTTCGAACACATGCTCAGCCGGCGCAACGCGCTGGGCCTGTTGAGCGAGGACATCGACCCCGACAGCGGGGAACTGTGGGGCAATTTCCCGCAGACCTATTCCCTCGTCGGCCTGATCCAGGCGGCCATGCGGCTGTCACGAAGCTGGGAAGATGCACTTTAGCCCCCACGTATATCGGGTATCCGGCCATCGGCAACCGTCGGTGCCACGCTGCACAGGCGGTTGGCCAGCAACAGGAAGCCCATCATGGCGCGACTGATCGTAGTCTCGAACCGTGTCGTCGATCCACGCGAGGAGCATGCCGGCGGCCTCGCCGCCGCGCTGCAGTCGGCACTTCGCGAGCGCGGAGGCATCTGGTTCGGCTGGAACGGCGAGGTCGTGCCAAACCACAACGGGAAGGTGTATTACCGTCGCGTCAATCGCATCACCTACGCCACCATCGGCCTGACACGTACCGAGTACAACGACTATTACAAGGGTTTCGCCAACCGCACCTTGTGGCCCCTGCTGCATTACCGCAACGACCTTTGCGATTACCAGCGCAGCCACTATGAGGGCTACATCCGGGTCAACGACCTGTTCGCGACGTGCCTGACCGAACTCATCCGGCCCGACGACACGCTCTGGGTACACGATTACCACCTGATCCCGCTCGCCGCGCGACTGCGCGCGCATGGCGTGGGCAACCCCATCGGCTTTTTCCTGCATACGCCCCTGGCGCCGGGCGAATTGCTGGCCACGCTGCCCAACCATCGCAAGCTCTTTTCCACCCTGGGCGCGTACGACCTCGTTGGCGTGCAGACGCAACGGGACCTGCAGGCACTACGCGGCTATTTCAGCACCATCGCCAACGCCACCCTCGAAGCCGACGACGTGATCCGCCTGCCGGACGGACAACACTTCCGGGCCGGGCATTTCCCCATCAGCATCGACGTCGACGGCGCGCAACGCATGGCGCGCACGGCCATGAATTCGACGCCGGTGCGACGCCTGCGGCGGCGCCTTTCGGACTACAAGCTGATGGTCGGGGTGGATCGCCTGGACTACTCCAAGGGGCTGCCGCAGCGGTTCGACGCTTTCGCGGCCATGCTGCAGGATGACACATGGCGCCATCGCGTATGCCTGCTGCAGATCGCCCCGCCCTCGCGCAGCGACATTCCCGAATACCGCGACATCCGGCGCGTGCTGGAACGCCGCACGGGGCACATCAACGGCGCCCTCGCCGAGCCCGACTGGGTGCCCATCCACTACGTCAACCAGACTGTTCCCCATGCGGCGCTGGCGGGCTATTACCGCAGCGCCGACGTCGGCCTGGTGACGCCACTGCGCGACGGCATGAACCTGGTTGCCAAGGAATACGTCGCCAGCCAGGATCCGGAGGATCCGGGCGTGCTGGTGCTGTCGCGCTTTGCCGGCGCGGCGGAGGAACTTGGCGATGCCGTCCTGGTCAACCCGCACGACCAGGACGGCACGGCCGAAGCGCTGGCGCGTGCACTGGACATGCCGCTTGATGAACGCAAGGCGCGCTGGCAAGCCATGATGGACGTGCTGCGCGGCCACGACATCGCCACCTGGCGGCGTGAATTCCTGGACGCATTGGCCGTCTCGTGACGCGGACGCGCGTCCCGGGTGGGCATCGATGGTGAGCCGGCGTCGCGCCGGC
>CAYOEF010000204.1:0-5044 GCA_964402805.1 uncultured Rhodanobacteraceae bacterium
AGCACATCTACCAGCAGGATTTCGACCGCGATTCCAACGTGCTGGAAGTGTTCATTGGCCGGTTGCGCCGCAAGCTGGACCCGGACGGAGACGTCAAGCCCATTGAAACCGTGCGCGGTCGCGGCTACCGTTTTGCCATCGAGCGCAACGAACCGGAAGGCAGCGACGCCTGAGCCACCGCCACGCACCGGCCGTCGCCATGGGGAGGATGACTAGTCGTGTCGCGGCACCCATTGTCCCTGGCCTCGCGGTCCACGCTGGCCACCATCGTGGCGTTGGTCGCGTTCCTGGGACTGACCGGGCTGGTGCTTGACCGCGCGTATTACGAGGGCGCGCGCAGCAGCCTGGAAGATCGCATGCAGGGCTATGTCTATGCCTTGCTGTCGGCGACCGACGTGGCGCGCGGTGGCCGCGTGCTGGTTCCGGACACCATGCCGAGTGCCGATTTCCTGCGCCCCGGCTCGGGCCTGTATGCGACCATCAACGGCGCGGGCGGATTCCACTGGGAGTCGCCATCGGCCATCGGGCGCAGCCTGCCGCTGGACATGCAACTGGTGCCGGGCCAGCCGGCATTCCGCGGGCCCCTGCCGACCGACTCGGGAAGGGTCTACGTATTGAGCCTCAGCGCCATTTACGTGACGCCCTCGGGGCAGGACGTCAATCTCACCTTCAGCGTCGCGCAGACCGAATCCAAGCTCGAACAACAACTGGCCGTGTTCCGTCGCACCCTGTTCCTGTGGCTGCTGGTGCTGGGCCTGGTGCTGGTGTTGCTGCAGTTGTTGCTGTTGCGCTGGAGCCTGTCCCCGCTGCGCCGCGTATCGTCCGACCTGGCGCGCATCGAGGGTGGGGAAAGCGACCGCCTGCCGGGTGATTACCCGCTCGAGTTGTCCGGGTTGACCCACAGCCTGAACCGCTTCATCCGCAGCGAGCGCGAGCATCTGGCGCGCTACCGCAACACGTTGAATGATCTTGCGCATAGCCTGAAGACGCCGCTTGCGGTCATACGCGCGCAACTGGAGTCCTCGCACGTGGAGCCGAAACTCCACGACGAACTGGTGGCGCAGGTGCAGCGCATGGACGAACTGGTCGCCTACCAGTTGTCACGGGCGGCCACGTCCGGCCACCGCACCTTCGCAACGCCGGTCAAGGTCGCCGCGCATGCGGAGGGCATCGTGAAGAGCCTGGAACGGGTCTATTCCGACAAGGGGGTGTTGTGCGAATTCGACTTCGACACCGATGGCGGGCTCTTCTACGGCGAGCAGGGCGATCTGCTCGAGCTCATGGGCAACCTGCTCGAGAACGCGTTCAAGTGGTCGCGGCACCGGGTACTCCTGTCGGTGCGCGGCGTCGCGGCGCGGGGGCATCGGCGGCCGGGCCTGGTACTGAGTGTCGAGGACGATGGGCCCGGTATCCCCGAAGACCAGGTGGCACACGTGCTGCAGCGTGGCGTGCGTGGCGATGAACGCGTGCATGGCCACGGCATCGGATTAGCCATCGTGCAGGACATCGTCAAGGCGTATGGCGCGGAGCTGGACGTTACGCAATCGCAGGAACTCGGCGGCGCCCTGTTTCGCGTGCGTTTCGCACCGGATGGCTGATACCGTGGCGACATGGCCGGTGGCGTGATCCGCCGGGCCACGCCACGACAGGACCTGTTCGGACAATCCCCACCACGATGCCCATGACGTACCGTGTCCCGACCCGCGCGCTGCTCGAGCTGTTGGCGGCCGCCACGCCCGTAACTGAGGCGGACCTGGCCCGCGGGATGCGTGCGTCGGTCCCGGCCGTGCGCGAAGGCGTGGCGCGGTTGCGCGACTTCGGGCTGCCGGTCCACGTCGATCTGGTCGGCCGCTACAGCCTGCCGTGGCCAGTGCAGCTGCTTGATGCCGATGCCATCGAAGCGCACCTGGGTCCGGACGCGCGCGGCACGGTCGAGGTGTGCTGGGATCTCGACTCCACGTCCAGCGAACTGGCGCGCCGCCGCCACGCCGCCGCGGACCTGTCGGTTGTCCTCGCCGAAAGGCAGACCGCGGGGCGCGGCCGGATCGGCCGTTCCTGGACGTCGCCACCGGCGCTCAACCTCAGCCTGTCCTGCCTCAAGCGCTTCGCGCGGGGCCTGGCCGAACTGCCCGGATTGTCACTGGCCGTCGGCGTCATGCTTGCCAATGCACTGGAAGATCTCGGCATTCACGACGTCAGCCTCAAATGGCCCAACGATCTCATCGCACGCGACGCCAAGCTGGCTGGCGTACTGGTGGAAGTCGCGGGGGCCAATCGCGGGCCGGCCACCGCCATCATAGGCGTTGGCATCAACGTGCGCCTGCCGCCGGAAACGCGCGCATGCATCGGCCGACCGGTCATCGATCTCGCCGACCTGGCGGCGGGCATGGCGCCGGATCGCAACGCCCTGGCAGCGCGGGTGGTTGTGCGCCTGCGCGAGGGGCTGGCGCGTTTTGGCGTCAACGGCTTTGGCGCGTTCATTGACGACTTCGCCCGTCGCGACTGGCTGCGCGGGAAATCCGTGCGCATCGACGCGGCCCGTGGCGCGGTGGCGGGTGTCGTCGCCGGGGTGGATCGCGACGGCAGCTTGCGCGTGCGTACGGCGGACGGTGAAATAGGCATCGACAGTGCGCAGGAAATCAAGGTGCGGGTACGGTGAAACTGCTGGTGGACCTTGGCAATACGCGACTCAAGTGGGCGCTGGCCGGGCGCGGCTATGAAACGGGATCGGTGCGTGCCCTGGAGTGGACGCCACGCGTGGCCGACAACCTGGCCCGCGACTGGTCGCCGCTGCCGCGCCCGGAAGGGGTGTGGGTCGCGTCGGTCGTCGACGATGCGCGCGAGGCGAGCGTAGCGGCCGCCGTGCACAAGCGTTTTGGACAAACGGTGCACTGGGTGCGCACACCGCGCCAGGCGTGCGGCGTCACCACCGCCTACGCCGACCCGTCGACCATGGGCGTGGACCGCTTCCTGGGTTTGGTGGCCGCGCATGTCGAGGGCCATGCACCATGCGTGCTGGTCAGTTGCGGCACCGCGCTGGTCGTTGATGCACTGGCCGCGGGCGGTCGCCATCTTGGCGGCCTGATCGCACCCGGCGCCGGCCTGATGCAACAGGCGGTGCTCGGCGCCACCGCGCGCGTACGCCCGCGCGAGCCGGGCCAGTTGGTCGATATTGCCACCAGCACCGCGGATGCGCTTACGTCGGGCAGCTGGCAGGCCTGCGCTGCCCTGGTGGACCGGTTTGTCGACCGGGTCCAGTCGCGCCTGCATGGCGAACCGCGGGTGTTGCTTGGCGGCGGCGGCGCGGGCGTGCTCGAAGCGCTCCTGGAACATGCGGTGACGCGTTACCCGGATGCCGTGCTCAAGGGATTGGCCGCATGGGCGGACAAGCCGGCATGAGCAGCGGCAACGCCTGGCGCGGGATGGCCCGGCCACCGGCATGCCGGACGGGACGCCGCGGCGGAGGTGGCCGGTGACCTGGCGCTGGCTGCTGGCGCTGCTCGTCGTGCTCAACATCGGCGTCGCCGGTTGGCTGGCGCTCCACCAGCACGACCGCGTCCTGCCGCCACTGGCCGACCCGGGCGTCCCCATGCTCGAACTCCTGCCGGCCCCCGGCCATGCTGCGATGCCGACGCCCGCCGCGCCGGTTTCGATCCCGACACGGCCCGGGCCGGACGACGCCACCGGCCAGTAGCATCGCGGCCACGCTTGACGCACCCATGCAGGCTGTCTATCCTGACGTGATCGTTTTATCGCGATAGACGGATGCATTGATGGACCTTGTTTCGGCCTCGACGCTGCTGCGTCTGCTCGCCGACCCGACGCGCGTGCGCTTGCTGGCCTTGCTCGAACGCGAGGAATTGACCGTGGCCGAACTGGCCTCCGTGCTGCAATTGGCACAACCGCGGGTGTCCACACACCTGTCCCGGCTCAAGGAAGCCGCGCTGGTACGTGATCGCCGTTCCGGCGTGTCGGCCTACTACCGTGCCGGTACCGATCTGGACGCGGGCCAGGCCGCCGTCGTGGCGGCCCTCCGCAGCCACGTCGACGATGCCTTGCTGCAGGCCGACGCCGACCGCTTGCCGGGGGTCCTGGCCCACCGCGCGGGCCAGCAGGGCTGGGCCGACGCCGTGGCCGGCGACATGGAGCGCCACTACTCGCCCGGACGCACGTGGGAGACGCTGGCACGGGCCCTGTTGCAACTGCTCGACACCGGCGACGTGCTGGACATCGCCTCCGGAGACGGCGTGACCGCGGAACTCCTGGCACCGCATGCGCGCTCGATCCTGTGCGTGGATGCCGGAGAGCGCGTCACGCGCGCGGCGCGCAAGCGGCTGCAGCCCTATGCCAACGTGGAAGTGCGCCGGGGCGACATGCATTCGCTTGAACTGGGCGAGCGCCGATTCGACCTGGTGCTCATGCTGCATGCCCTCACCTATGCCGACAGGCCCGCCAAGGCCGTGGCCGAGGCGGCGCACGCGTTGCGGCCGGGCGGCCGGTTCCTGGCCGTGACCCTGGCCCGCCACGGCCACAAGGCCGCCGTCGAGCCGTTTGATCATCGCAACCTGGGGTTTCGACGCCAGGAACTTGCCGAGCTGGCCCGCAACGCGGGCCTGGACGTGGTGCATTGCGCACGCATCGCACGCGAACAACGTCCGCCACATTTTGAAGTGTTGGGCCTCCTGGCACGCAAACCGACACGGAGCACATGAATGACCGCTTCCCTTCTGCCCTGGCACAACCCGACGCGCACGCAGGTCCTGCTGGATGCGCTGGAGCAACGCATCGTGGTGCTTGATGGCGCCATGGGAACCATACTGCAAGGCCATCAGCTGGACGAGGCCGGCTTTCGTGGCCAGCGATTCGCGCATGGCTGCGACAGCCGGCACGTGCATGAACACACGCATGGCGCCGGCTGCGAGCGTGACCTCAAGGGCGACAACGACCTGCTCTCGCTGACCCGGCCGGACATCCTGAGCGACATCCACGATTCGTTCCTCGATGGCGGCGGGGACCTGATCGAGACCAACACGTTCAATTCGAC
>CAYOEF010000205.1:0-5017 GCA_964402805.1 uncultured Rhodanobacteraceae bacterium
GGCGGCGGCGGCGCGATGATTGCGCTGTGCCCGGATGGCCCCGCGCGGGTCATCTCCGCGATGGCGAAGGCGGGTTACCAGGCGTTGGAGGTTCATTTTGGTTGAGTCGCTGCAACACAAGCCGGACGCGGTGGTGTCGTTCGACTCCGAAGCCCTCATTCTGGTCGATGCAACCGATCGCGAAATAGGCCAGCGCAGCAAGGCTGATTGCCATGACGGGCACGGCATCCTGCATCGCGCATTCTCGCTGTTCGTGTTCAACCCGGCCGGCCAGCTTTTGCTGCAGCAGCGCAGCAAGGGCAAGCGCCTGTGGCCAGGCTACTGGGCCAACAGCTGTTGCAGCCATCCGCGGGTGGGCGAGGACATGCCCGCGGCCACTGCGCGGCGCCTGCGCGAGGAACTGGGCATGCGCGGCGCCATGCGTTTTGTCTACAAGTTCCAGTACCAGGCCGACTACGGTGACCTGGGCGCCGAACATGAGTTGTGCTGGGTCTATGTCGGGCAGAGCGCCGATCCGGTCAAAGTCAACCGTCACGAGGTGGAGTCCTGGCGCTTCGTCACGCCCGCCGAGCTGGATTCGGAAATCGCGGAGCGCCCGGAAGCGTTCACGCCATGGCTGAAGCTCGAGTGGCGGCGCCTGCGCGAGGAATTCAACCACGTTTTGCCGCCAGGCCATGGCTGAACATGGGCTGGCGCGCGCCTGATGCGGATCAACCGCACACGGGAGTCGATGCCGTAAGGTGAACAGGGAAGCCCTGCGCTGATCCACGCATATCAAGGAGGTCGTCATGAGCATACCTCTCATGCAGCAATACCGGGTCGCACGCTATGTGCTTGGCAAACGGATGAGGGGCGTCAAGCGATACCCGCTGACGCTGATGCTGGAGCCCCTGTTTCAATGCAACCTGGAATGTCCGGGCTGCGGCAAGATCGACTACGACTCGCACATCCTCAAGCAGCGGCTGTCGGTCGAGGAATGCATGCACGCCGTGGACGAATGCGGTGCCCCGATGGTGTCGCTGGCCGGCGGCGAGCCCCTGATCCACAAGGACATCAAGGCGATCGTGGACGGCTTCATCGCCCGGCACAAGTACGTCTACCTGTGCACCAACGCCATCCTGCTGCAGAAGAAACTCGACCTTTTCACGCCCAGCAGCCACCTGACGTTTTCCGTGCACCTGGATGGCATGCGGGAACGCCACGACGAGAGCGTGGGCCGCGAGGGCGTGTTCGACACGGCCGTCGCCGCGATTCGCGAGGCCAAGCGACGCGGGTTCCGGGTCAACATCAACACCACCTTGTTCCAGACCGCCAGGCCTGACGAGGTTGCCGAGTTTTTCGACTTTGCGAGCAAGGACCTCAAGGTCGACGGCATCACCTTCTCACCCGGATTCGCCTACGAGCATGCGCCGCGCCAGGACGTGTTCATGGGACGGCGCCAGTCCAAGGAGCTGTTTCGCCAGATCTTCACGCGCAAGAAGGCAAAGCACAGCAAGTGGCCGCTGTCGCAGTCGAGCCTGTTCATCGACTTCGTATGCGGCAACCAGGGCTACCAGTGCACTGCCTGGAGCATGCCGTGCCGCAACGTGTTCGGCTGGCAGAAGCCGTGCTACCTGCTGGTGGATGAGGGTTACGAGCCGACGTGGCAGGCCCTGCTGGACAATACCGACTGGGACAACTACGGCGTCGGGCGCAACCCCAAATGTGCCAATTGCATGGCGCATTGCGGTTTCGAAGGTACCGCGGCCAACGATGCCATGCGCCACCCCCTGAAGGCGTTGTGGGTGAGCCTGCGTGGGCCGAAGCTGACCGGCCCGTTCGCGGCCGATCCGCCCATCCAGTACGACATCGGGGCGGACGACGGGCCGCATGATGCGCTGTCGCTGTACGGCCACCCCGTGCCCATGCGCGGGCCGGGATCGGATTAGGCGAGCACACCGCCGGGCACGGCACGCCGGGCCCCTACGTCGCATGACGCGGAATTCCGTAGGGGCACGGCGTGCCGTGCCCTTGGCGTGCCGTGCCCGCTGGCGTCCGATCAGGCTGCTGGCGGCGCCGGTTGCGTGTCGAACGCCAGGAACACGAAGAACACCACGCCTTCGCTGGCCCATATTGCCGCCGTTTCCTCGAGCACGTCGAGGGCCGCGTCCAGGGCATCCGGGTCGGTGTGCCGCCATTCGTCCGGGTGGTGCATGAGCACGATGTGGCCGCGTGATGGCAGGCCCTCCATGTCCTGGAGGTACCCAACCAGGCCATCCCAGTCACATGCGTCATCGGCGGGAAGCGGCCAGCCGGCGACCATGCTGCGCACGAACGCATCCCGGTCGCGGCAGCCGGCAAGGTCGACGTGGTGGACGTTGAATTCACCGCCCGATGCCTCGCTGGCGATGGTGTCCATGTCGGTCGTGGCGACGGTATATACGCCGCATTCTGTCGTGTCGGTCAGGTCGATATGGAACTGGTGGTCGTTCATGCGGCATCATCCCATGGCTGGCGCGGCCGGGCCGGTCGTCGGTATCGCCAGCCCGTACAACGACGATATGGGGTTGAGGGATGCCGTGCCAAGTGGCGGCCGGCGCGCGGGTCTATAATCTCCCCGTTGACACAAACGCTGAATGGGACGGTCTGCTGCACGCGACCATTGGTCGGGCGCACAGGCGGGGAGTAGGCGGTTGCAGGTAAAGGCCCCCGTGGGACCACGTGCCGCGACCCTGTCGACAATCCTGTTGTGCAACCAGACTCTTGAAGACATCCCGGAGACAATCATGAATCACGTCCGTTTGTGCCGCCTGGCCCTGTTCGCCTTGTTGCTGGTGCCGGCCATCGCCCTCGCGCACGCATTTCCGCAGAGTTCGCAGCCGGCCAAGGACGCCGTGCTCACGCAAGCGCCAACGTCCGTCAGCATAACTTTCAACAGCGACGTGCAGCCCCTGTTCAACAAGCTGGTCGTCAAGGACGCCGCGGGCAAGGTCGTGAGCAAGGGACAGGCCAAGGTAAGCGCGGACCACAGGATCCTGAGCGTTGACCTCGGCACGCTCGCGCCGGGCCAGTATCACGTCTACTGGCATGTGACGGCAAAGGACGGTCACCACACGCACGGCGAATACACCTTCACCTTGAACGAAAAGTGATCCATGGGCGTCGCACCCTGGCACGAGGCGATCAGCGGCGTTGACATCCTCGCGGTCATCCTGGTCCTTGGCACGCTGGCGGCATGGCTGTGGCTCGAACCGGTCGAGGATACCGGCGCATCGTGGCACACTCTTCTCGCCAAGCGGCTGCGCTGGATGCTGGCCGGCACGCTGGCGCTGTTGACGCTGACGTCGGTCGCCATCCTCGTCGCACGCAGCATCGCAATCAGTGGCCGGCCCCTGTCCGCCATGGGCGGCGTCGTGCCGCTGGTATTGATGCGTACCGACTTTGGCCGGGTCTGGTTTGCGCGCGCCGGCGCCGTGGTGCTGCTGTGGATTGTCTGGTCCCTGTTGCGCCCCGAGCGGCGCCGGACGCTTCTCGCCGCCGCACTGGCGCTGGCCGCGGTGGTTGCCTACACGTGCAGCGCCACGGGGCATGCCGCCGACCACGGCGATTTCCTGTTGCGCGTGTGGATGGACTGGTTGCACCTCGTGTCGGCGGGCCTGTGGGGCGGCGTGGTGATCGTGTTCATGCTGGTGTTTTATCCGGTTTTGCGGCGTCAGGCCGCGACCGCGGCGCGTGCGTTCGTGGCGCTGCGCTTTTCGACAGTCGCCACCGTGGGGCTTGCCCTGGTGGTGGTTACCGGCATCTACAACGCGTGGCAGGCGCTGGACGGTTGGCAGTCGCTGTGGCAGACCCGCTATGGGCTGATCCTCGTCACCAAGCTGGCGCTCGTTGCCGTGCTGGCACTGCTTGGCGCGACCAACCGATTCTGGCACGTGCCGGGGGTGCGCTTCGGCCCGGCCATGGTGTCGGACGTGCATCCGCGGCGTCGCCATGGCGCGTTCGGCGCACTGGTCGCGACGTCGGCGGCCGAGGCGCTTTTGGTGCTGGCGATCATTGCGGTGGTCGCGCTGCTGATCAACGGCATGCCACCGTCCGACATGCCGTGATGTCCTGCGTGCCACGTTGGCACCGGATATCATGCACGCCCGATGGGTAGACACGTGACCGACGACGAGCGTGCGGGCCTGAAGGCCCTGCGCCGTCAACTCGACAAGGTGTTGACGCGCGATTACGGGCGGCTCCACGGGCGTTGGCGAAAGTTGTCCCGTGCGCATCGCGTCGACGCCGCACAGCTTGCCGCCCTGGCCGACGCCATCGACAAATCCGTGGCCGCGTGCCGTGCACGGGCGGCAAGCCGGCCGCCACTTGCGCTCGACGAGGCGCTGCCGGTAAGCGCACATGCCGATGCCATCATCCAGGCCATCCGCAAGCATCCGGTCATCGTGGTCGCAGGCGCGACCGGTTCCGGCAAAACCACCCAGTTGCCGCAGTTGTGCCTGGCCGCCGGGCGCGGCGTGGCGGGCATGGTGGGCTGTACCCAGCCACGGCGCCTGGCCGCACGTTCCGTCGCGCGCCGCGTGGCCGAAGAGATGGGCACCGAGGTTGGCGGCAAGGTTGGTTTCCAGGTTCGCTTCCACGAACAGGTGGGTGATGCCACGTTGGTGAAGTTCATGACCGACGGCATCCTGCTCGCCGAGACCCAGTCCGACCCGTGGCTGTCAGCCTACGACACGCTGATCATCGACGAGGCCCACGAGCGCAGCCTCAACATCGATTTCCTGGTCGGTTACCTGAAACGGTTGCTTGCCCGACGGCGCAATCTGAAAGTGATCGTCACGTCGGCCACCATCGACACCGCCCGCTTCGCGCGTCATTTCGACGATGCTCCCGTGATTGAGGTGGAAGGCCGTACCTGGCCGGTGGAGGTGCGCTGGCGCCCGCCGGACGAGGAGGAATCGGGTCAGGGTGAGCCGGCGCACGTCGCGCGCGCGGTCGACGAGTTGACGCGCGACGCGCCACGCGGCGACATCCTGGTATT
>CAYOEF010000206.1:0-5000 GCA_964402805.1 uncultured Rhodanobacteraceae bacterium
TGTTTGTGACGGTGGCGTGCGGCAAGGTATCCCAGGCCGCACACGCCGGCCACCAGCAGCACGTCCAGCGACCATTGCGTCCAGGCGCGTGCCACGAACCAGCCATGGAGCAGGTCGTCGTGGCCGATCATGCGCGCCGCGGTCCAGGCAATCGTGCCGGCGCCGACGTAGACGATGACGGGAAATCGCTCCATCAGCTTGAGAATCAGCGTCGAGCCCCAGACCACCAGCGGCACGCTGATGAAAAGGCCGATGACGACGAGTTCCACGCGCCCCTTCGCCGCGCCGGCGATGCCGAGCACGTTGTCCAGCCCCATGAGCGCATCGGCAAGAATGATCGTGCGGATGGCGGCCCACAGGCTGGTCGCTTCGCGGATGTGCGGATCGGCGTGCGCATCGTTCTGCAGCAGCAGGTTCCATGCAATCGGGACCAACACGATGCCGCCGGCAAGCATGAGCCCGGGAAGCTTCAGCAGGTAAACCACGCCAACGGTCATCGCGATGCGCAGGAGCACGGCGCCCAACGTGCCCCAGAAGATGGCGCGCCGTTGCAGATGGTGTGACAGGCGACGGGCGGCCAGAGCGATGACCACGGCATTGTCGCCCGCCAGGACCAGGTCGATGACGATGATGCTGGCCAGGCTGGAAACGAAGTGTGCGGGCAGGAGGTCCATGCGTTGCTTGCGGTGTGCGGGAACAGTGATGGACGACGGCCGTCCCCGGTCATCGCCACTGCCACCAAAGTCTCGCCCGCGTAACGAACCGCCGCGGCAGCCGGAGCGCATGCTCGTGATGACGGCCACCGCGCAGGATGCGGACTCGCGTCCGACCCGGGGCTACTCCCTTTTGGAATAGCGTGCGCCATTGTGGTGAGCGTGGGCGACAGCGTCAAGTTGCCGTACCGGGCTTGGCTATCCCTCGGGGCGCGAGCCGCTATACCTGCATGTAGACGTCCATCAGGGTTTTCAGGTCGGGAATGTCGGCGCGCGATGCCTGGAAGGCAAGCTCGCCCTGTACGAGGATGTATACCTCGTCCGCGATCGTCAGGGCGTCGCGCACGTTCTGCTCCACCATCAGCACACCCTTGCCTTCGGACTTGAGCCTGCCGAACAGTGCGAACACCTCCTTCACGATGGACGGGGCAAGTCCCGCGGAAGGTTCGTCCAGCAGCAGGAATGTCGGGTTGGTCATGAGGAGTTGACCGACGCTGAGCAGCATCCGCTGGCCACCACTGAGTTCGCTGCCGCGCGCGCGACGCTTGTCGGCAAGCGTGGGGAATTGTTCGTAGATCTCGCTGATGCGGCTTCGCAGTTCGGTGCGGTCGCGAATGGTGTAGCCGCCGATGCGCAGGTTTTCCTCGACACTGAGTTCGGAGAACACGCTGCTGTCCTGCGGTATGGTCGCGATGCCGCCGCGTATGCGCTCCTCGGTGCGCTGGTCGCGGATGGAAATGCCCTGGTACACGATGTCGCCGCCCCACACTGGCTGCACACCGGCGATCGTCTTCAGGAAAGTGGACTTGCCGCTGCCGTTGGGCCCGAAGATGCAGGTGACCGCGCCGACCGGCGCGACCGCCGATACCCCGCGCACGACCTCGACCCGGCCGTAACCGGTGCGCAGTCCGGTGATCTCGAAACCGCTCATCGTTCCACCTCGGCGCCAAGGTAGGAATCGATGACGCGCGGGGATTGCGTCACTTGTGCGAACGTGCCGCGTGCGATTACTTCGCCGTACGCCATCACGACGACGTCGTCGCACACCTCGCGCACGAAATCCATGTCGTGCTCGATAAGCAGGAAGGCCACGCCCTGGCCGCGGTAGTGGCGGATGTTTTCGGCGATCACCTTCTTGAGGTTGGGGTGCACGCCGGCGCCAATCTCGTCGAGGATCACCACGGCCGGATCGCACATCATGATCCGCGCCAGCTCCAGCAGTTTCATCTGGCCGCCGGAAAGGTCGCCGGCCGGATCATCGGTGAGCCGGGTCAGTGTCAGCATGTCGAGGATGCCGGCCGCCTTTTCGCGTGACGCCTCGGTGTCCGGCACCAGCTCGGGTACCAGCATGTTCTCCATGACGGTCATGGAAGCAAAGGGTGTGGCGATCTGGAACGTGCGGCCAAGCCCCTTGCGAGCGAAAAGATGCGGGCGCCGTCCGGTCATGTCCTCGCCGAGCAGCCCCACGCGACCGCTGCTCGGACGGAGCACCCCCGAGATGCAGTTGAACAGGGTCGTCTTGCCGCTTCCGTTCGGCCCGATGATGCCCAGCACCTCTCCCGACTGGACGGTAAAGCTTATGGGCTGGACGGCGTGCAGTTTCCCGAACCACTTGGAAACTTCTTCGACGACGAGGACCGGATTCGCATTCACGGCTCGCTCCCGCCGTGCCGCACGCGCTTGCCCGAAGCGCGCCGACGCGTGCCCAGCGACTGCAGCATCCCGACAAATCCCCTGGGCGCATACAGCACCACGATGCACGTCAGCAGGCCGATGATGACCAGGTAGGCCGTGGTCGCGCCCCAGTTGATCCACAGGACCCGGTTGAACAGGTACAGCACGACGGCCGCAAGCACAGGGCCGGGCACCGTTCCCAGCCCGCCCAGGATGGCCATCATCACCATCGGGTCACTGATTTGCGACCCGAACACCGAGCGCGGTTCGATGAATCCGATCCACACCGCATAGACCCCACCGATCAGCGCCGGGAAAATGGCGCTGATGATGAACGCCACCAGCTTCTGCCGGTTGGCGTCGATCCCCAGCATTTCCGCGGCCGTCTCGTTCTCGCGCAAGGCTTCCAGCTTGCGGCCGAACGGCCCGTGTTCGACGTACCGCCAGGTCACGAAAAAGACGCACCAGCCGAGGACGAACATCAGCACGTTGAACATCTGCTCGCCGTACAGCGGCGGCAGGCTGATGCCGTATGGCCCGCCGGTCACACCCAGCACGTTCGCCAGATACAGGAGAAACAGCGATACCGCCCACGTGGCGATCGCGAAATAGGCGCCGGTCAGGCGCAGGGTTGGCACGCCGATCAGCACCGCCAGCACGGCACTGCCCAGGCCGCTCGCCAGTACCGCGACCGGGAATGGCCAACCGAGCACGTTGATGAGGATGGCGGTGAGGTAGGCGCCGACGCCGAAGAATGCCGCGTGCCCGAACGAAAGGTAACCCCCGTAACCGCCGATGATGTTCCAGCTGAGTGCCAGCCCCACCCACATGTACACGCCGGTCACCACCCGCAAGGTGGCATCGTCGAGCACGAACAACAGCACCAGCATCACCACCAGCGACGCAATCGATATCAGGATCAGATGGCTGGTCGCGCGGCGCATCAGGCTTTCCCCCTTCCGAGGATGCCGCGTGGCGCCACCAGCAGCATCAGGTACAGGCTGAGGAAGACCACCAGCAGCGAATAGGCGCCGCCAACATAGACGGCCACGTAGGCCTGGATCAGGCCGAGCACGATCGACGCGAGCAGTACGCCGGGCACGTACCCGAGTCCTGCCAGGACGGCAATGAAGAAGGCGAGGATGGTGTACTCGGCACCCATGCCCGGCGTTACCGTGTGGATCACACCGATCAGCACGCCGGCCATGCCGGTCAGCCCCGTATAGAGCGCATACACGATCGCCGACACGCGCTTGGTGTCGACGCCCATCAGGCGCGCCTTGTTGACATCCTGTGCCACCGCGCGCACGGCCAGCCCGAAGCGCGTCCGGTACAGCATCCACGCGATGGCGATGGCCACCGCGATGCCGACCGCAAAGGCAAACAGCCGGATCTGCGGCATCACCAGCCCGGCCACGTGGAGGCTGCGGGTGGAGAAAAACGATTCCATCGAGCGCCGGTCGAATCCCCACGCGGTCAGGGCGCCGCCGCGAAGCAGCTCCGCCATGCCGAACGTGAACACCAGCACCATCAGCAGGCGGGCATGCTGCCGTCCCTGCAGCAGCTTCTGCAGCAGCGGGTACACGATGAACCCCACGATGACGAACAGGACGAACACCGCCGGAAGGAACGTGAGCGGGTCAATGCCCAGGTACTGCGTCATCCAGTAGCCCGCAAACGCACCGAGCATGACCCACTCGCCGACGGCGAAGTCGATCACGCTCAGCACGCCGAACGCGAGATTGAACCCCAGGGTGATGATCAGGTAAACGCCCCCGATCAGCACCCCGTTGACCAGTGTCTGCAGGAACAGATCCAACGCTCAGGCCCCCATGCAACGACGGTGGCTGCCGGCGCGGTCAGCTGCCGGCGGGACGCGGATACACGATCTTCTGGGTTCCCAGCTTGCCCGGTCCGACCAGCACCTGCTTGCCGTCGATCATCTGCGTGATGACCGGGGCCAGGGCGGTGTTGTCGTGGTACCAGCGGCCCGTTTTGTCAAACCCGATGGGGCCGTAGAACGTCTCGACGCGGATGTTCTCCAGCGCATCCTTGAGCTTCACCTTGTCGGCCTTCGACAAGGGCGGGGTCAGGCCGGCTTTTTGCAACGCGGCCGCGAACGCCTCGCCCGTGGCGGAACTTGCCGCCTGGGTATAGTCCGGCGTCACGTTGTAGACCTTTTGCGAAAGCGCCACGTAATCGGCGCCGGTGCCGAACACGGGGTCCTTGTAAGGGAGGTTCGGGTCCCACAGCGTGGCCCCGATCACATAGTTTGCCGCCTTGCCGACCGCCTTCTGGAAGTCCGGTGTATTGATGCCGTAATGCATCACCAGGGCCTTCGGCTGATAGCCCAGGGACTGCATGGCCTTGACCACCTCGATGTGGTTGCTGGGCTCGCCACCTACCGCGAACACGTCCGGGTGCAGCGATTGCACCTTGCTGACCAGCGGCGTCATGTCGGCGGTCGGGGGCGTGATGTCGTAGGAGAGGATCTTGAGCCCCGCTTCCTTGGCCCCGTCACGCAAAGCCTCCGCCGTGGCGCGCGAGAACGGGTCGCTCATGCCGAGGATGGAAATCGTCTTGATCTCCGGATGCTGCTTGGCCAGCACCTTG
>CAYOEF010000207.1:0-4956 GCA_964402805.1 uncultured Rhodanobacteraceae bacterium
GGGCCGCCCGTGTGACGGACGGTATTCGCGAATTCACGCCGAGGCATGCATGGCGCGGCCGGCGGCATGCACGGCATCAACCAGTGCAGCGACCTTGTCGGGCATCACGTCCGGCGTGATGCCGTGGCCGAGGTTGAAGACGTGGCCGGGGTGCGGTCCAAAGCGTTCGACGAGCGCCTGCGCGGCCTGCACGAGGGTGTCGGTGCGGGCGCCGAGTGCGGCCGGGTCGAGGTTGCCCTGCAGGGCAACGCGGTGCCCAACGCGTTCGCGTGCGGTCCCGATGTCGATGGTCCAGTCCACGCCGACGGCGGCGCATCCCGTATCGGCCAGGGCTTCCAGGTGGGTGCCGGCGCCCTTCGAGAAAAGGATGACCGGCACGTCCCGCGCATGCGCGTCATCCGCAAGTGTTGCCACGATTTGCGCGAGGTAGCGCAGCGAGAATTCATGGAACATGGCAGGCGAAAGCAGCCCGCCCCAGGTGTCGAAAAGCATCAGCACCTGGGCACCGGCCTCCGCCTGTGCCGCAAGGTAGGCCGCGACGCTGCGGGCCAGTACGTCGAGCAGGCGATGGGCCAGGCGGGGCTGGTCCCAACACAGGGCCTTGGCCATGGCAAAGTCGCGTGACCCATGGCCTTCCACCATGTAGCAGGCAAGAGTCCAGGGACTGCCGGCGAAGCCGATCAGGGGGACCCGGCCGTCGAGCTCGCGTCGCGCCAGGCGGACCGCGTCGGTGACGTAACGCAGGTCGGTGCCCATGTCCGGCACCGCCAGCCGGTCGATGGCGGCGGCATCCCGCAATGGATGCTCAAACGCAGGACCCTCGCCGGCCACGAATTTCAGGCCCAGGCCCATGGCGCCCGGGATGGTGAGGATGTCCGAAAACACGATGGCCGCGTCCAGGTCGAAGCGCTCGATCGGCTGCAGGGTGACCTCACAGGCCAGTTCGGGCGTTTGCGCCAGGCGCAGGAAGCTGCCTGCGCGTGCCCGGGTGGCGCGGTATTCGGGCAGATAGCGACCGGCCTGGCGCATGATCCAGATCGGTGTCGTGTCAACCGGTTCCCGCCGCAGGGCGCGCAGCAGACGGTCGTTGGCAAGTTCATCGGCCATGGGGGAAGTCCATACCTTGCGTGATCATGACCTGGTAGCCGCGCCGGGTTTGGCGATCGCGTGCTTCCTCGAACGCGCTCAACGCCTCGTCGCAATCGATGAATACTTGCTTGCGCAACGTGGCGCGACCGCCCTGGGTCCCTGATTCCCGGTACAGGGTCCATGCACCCAGCAGATCCTGCTCCAGCACCAGTTGCACATAGCGTGGCGCTTCACCGGATGCGGGCTTGGTTTGCAGGTAGATGCGCATGGCGGAGCCGGCGGGACGTGTTCGTGGACTATTGTACGTTACACGCCGGTTCCTTCCGGCATGCGCCGTGCCCGTGCCACGAATGGCGGCGGTCAGGATTTGCCGCCGCCCGCCGCGGCATTCGCGACCGGTCGCCGCGCCAGATCCAGCGTGACCTTGAAGCGCTGGCCGGCCCGTGTCCCCGTCAAGGTCACCTGCGTCCCCGGTTGCATGGCCGCGACGCGGCGGAACAGTGCGACGGGATCGACGATGGCGTGCGCGTCCAGACGCAACAGGACGTCGCCGCGGCGAATGCCGGCCACGCTGGCCGGACCGCCGTCGTAGACGTTGGTGACCATGACGCCGGGTGTCGTTGCCGGATTCCGGGTGATGGCCCCGGGCATGCGGATGCAGCGGATGCCCAACCAACTGCGCGTCACATGGCCGTTGGCGATGATCTGCTGCATCACGTTGCGCGCGGTGACCGTCGGGATGGCGAAGCTGATGCCTTCGGTGCCGTGTCCCAGCAGGGCGGTGTTGATACCAACCAGTTGCCCGTCGGTATTGACCAGTGCCCCGCCGGAATTGCCGAAATTGATGGCGGCGTCGGTTTGTATGAACGTCTCGGGATTGTCCGGGCCCAGCTGGCGGCGCGTGGCGCTGACGATGCCCATGGTCACGGTCTGCCCGATTCCCAGGGGGTTGCCAATGGCGAGGACGACGTCGCCGACGGATGGTTTCCGGGTTGCCAGGCGTATGGCGGGCAGGTGGCCCGCGTCCACCTTCAGCACCGCGAGGTCCGTGAGGGGGTCGGTACCGATCACGCGGGCCCGGGCCACGCGACCGTCATGGAGCATCACGCGGATGTCCTGGGCGTGGGCGACGACGTGGTTGTTGGTCAGGACATAACCGGTACTGTCGATCACGACGCCCGAGCCAAGGCTCTGTTCCTGGTGCGTATACGATGGCCCGATGGGGATGTTGCCCAGCAGGTCGGGCAGTGGCGACGGCAGGGTGGGCTGCTCCGTGACGACCCGGTTGGCGTAAATGTTCACGACCGACGGCACGGCGCGGTTCACGGCCGTGGCATAGGACGATGGATCGACGGGGGAGGGCGCGGCGGCTGACGGCGCCGGCGTGCTTGTCGCCACGCTGGCATCGGCCCCCGTACCAAGCCCGAGGCGTGACCGCAGCGTGTGCCCCGCATCGGGCCAAAAAAGGCTGACCACGAAGGCGATGGCGAGGCCGGTCACCACGAAGCGGGCGACGAATGCGCTGGTGCGTAGGAAACGACTCATCAGGATCGGGGGCCTGCGGGCGGGCGACGGCGGGTGTCTGGTGCGGCGTTATGGCGCATGGGGCGAAACGGCGCCCGATCGCGGTGCGTCCTATTCTACCCGTTTGCAACGGGCAGCCGGCACGCGGAATTCCTTGCGCGGCGCCATACATTGTGCGCCCTTGCGCGGTGACGCTACACTTGGCCGGTTGGCGGGCGTGGCAACGCCCTGTTCATGGGATGCATGCGGAGAGCCAGATGACCACCGAAGCTGTCGATCAAGGTCGACGCCGTTTTCTTACCGCGACAACGGCCGTGGTCGGCGCCGCCGGCGTGGTAACGGCCATCATACCTTTCGTCAAATCGTGGGAACCCAGCGCACGCGCCAACGCGGCCGGAGGCCCGGTGACCATCGACGTGAGCAAGGTCAAGCCCGGCCAGATCGTCGACTATGGCTGGCGCGGGCTGCCGGTGGCAGTGGTCAACCGCACCAAGGAACAGCTCGCGACCCTGACGGCAACCGAGGTCACCAGTCGCCTCAAGGATCCGAATTGCGAAGCGGTGCAGCAACCGGCCAACTGCAAGAACCCGCACCGCTCGATCAAGCCGCAGTACCTGGTGATGATCCGCATTTGCACGCATCTGGGGTGCGTGCCGGACTTCGAGCCCCAGATCGGTCCCCAGACCTTCGATCCGAACTGGGAATCGGGCTTCTTCTGCCCGTGCCACCACTCACGCTATGACATTTCCGGGCGGGTTTACGATGGATCCCCGGCGCCGTTGAACATGGCGATACCCGATTACGAGTGGCTGGATGATACGCATGTACGCATATTCGGTATTAGTTCAAAAGAATACATCTGACCGAAACCGGGGTGACGACGTGATCAACAGCAAGGGATCAGCGTAATGGCCAAGGTATTTTCGCGAGACTGGTTCAACGAGCGTGCGCCCGGCCTGGGAGCGATGTACCGCAAGCACATGCTCGAGTACTACGCGCCCAAGAACTTCAACGTCATGTACGTGTTCGGGTCGCTGGCATTGCTGGTACTGGTCAACCAAATCATCACCGGGATTTTCCTGGCGATGTTTTACGACCCGAGCGCGCAGATCGGCTTTTCCGGGATGAGCCAGGCGTTCATCTCGGTCCAGTACATCATGCGTGACGTCGACTGGGGCTGGCTGATCCGGTACATGCACACCACCGGCGCCTCGATGTTCTTCATCGTGATCTACTTCCACATGTTCCGCGGCATCATGTACGGCTCGTACAAGCGGCCGCGCGAGTTGGTGTGGCTGCTGGGCATGCTCATCTTCCTGGTGCTGATGGCCGAAGCCTTCATGGGTTACGTGCTGCCCTACGGCAACATGTCCTACTGGGGCGCGAAGGTCATCACGTCGCTGTTCGGGGCGGTGCCCTTCATCGGCAACGAACTGGTGACGTGGATCATGGGCAGCTTCATCGTGGGCGATCCGACACTGAACCGCTTCTTCTCGTTGCACGTGATCGCCCTGCCACTGGTGCTGTTGCTGCTGGTGGTGCTGCATCTTGGCGCGCTGCACGAGGTGGGATCGAACAATCCCGACGGCGTGGACGTCAAGCACGGGCCCAAGGGCAATCGCTGGAGTCCGGATGCGCCCAAGGACGGCATTCCGTTCCACCCCTATTACACCGTCAAGGACCTGATGGGCGTCGGGGTATTCCTGATCATTTGCGCCTGCGTCATTTTCCTTGCGCCGAAAATGGGCGGGTTTTTCATCGAGCATGAGAACTTCGCCCCCGCCAATTCGCTGGTCACGCCGCCGTCGATCAAGCCGGTGTGGTATTTCACGCCGTTCTACGCGATCTTGCGTTCGATCCCCGCCAAGATACCGGGCATCATGGCGATGGGGCTGTCCATCCTGGCGCTGTTCCTGGTGCCGTGGCTGGATCGTGGCAAGGTCAATTCCGTGCGCTACCGGGGCCTGTGCTACAAGATTGCATTGGCGCTGTTCGTCATCGCGTTCCTCGTCTTGGGCCTGATCGGCGCCGAAGTCACGCCGGAAATCCTCACCGGCCTGCTCGGTCCGAATATCGACCTGTATGCCTGGCAGCACTGGATAGGCTGGATCTGCATGGTGTTTTACTTCGGCTTCTTCGTGTTCCTCTGGGTGTACACATTCTTCGGACTGGAGAGAACCAAGCCGGTACCGGAACGGGTGACAGCGCATGGCTAAGCGAATTCTCGTCTCATCCATCCTTGCCTTGGGCCTGCTGCTCGGTGTGGCCAGCGCGCAGGCCGCCGAAGGCGGCGTCAAGCTGATGAACGCAAACGTGGATATCCACGACCAGGCGTCACTGCAG
>CAYOEF010000208.1:0-4889 GCA_964402805.1 uncultured Rhodanobacteraceae bacterium
CAGCATGTCGCCTGCCGCAATGCGGAACAACAACGCATAACCAATCTGGCCGGCGGCACCGGTAACGGCAACTCGAACGGGGGCTTTCATTGCTTGTACTCCATGTAGACGGATTGCAGCGTGGTTCCTGCACCACCCTGCCGGAATGATGAACCAAGGTCCATCCTGACGGTTATTCCAATGCGGCGAAAAACGCCTTGATGCGTCCGAGGCCGGGTTCGAGCTGTTCGGCCGGGCACGTATAGCTTATGCGCACGCTGCGCGGCTCGCCGAAAGCAGATCCCGGTATGCAGGCGACGCCGTTGGCATCGAGCAACGCGGCACACAGTTCGACATCGTCGCGAATGACCCGGTCGCCGTGTCGTTTGCCGAACGCGCACGACATGTCCGGAAACACGTAAAACGCGCCTTGGGGGCGCGGGCAACGCACTCCGTCGATGGCGTTGAGTGCATCGACGACGATGTCGCGGCGGCGCGCGAACTCCCGGCAACGTTCGGCAGGGATATCCTGCGGGCCGGTCAGCGCCGCCACGGCCGCGGCCGTCACCACGCCGGGCAGGCTCGTGATGTGGTTGGAGTTGAGGGTCACCACGGCTTTGGCGACGTCCTCGGGCGCCGCAAGCAGGCCCACGCGCCAACCAGGCATGCCGTAGGTTTTCGACAAGGAATCGACGAAAACCAGGCGCTCACGCAATTCCGGGCGAGCGTGCACGAAATTGTGGTAGCCGATGCCGTCGAACACGATCCGGTTGTAGATGTCATCGGTGATGATCCACGTATCCGGATAAGCCGCCAGCACGTCGGCCAGCGCGCCAATCTCCTCGCGCGTGTACACCATGCCGGTCGGATTGGACGGGTTGTTGAACAGGAACACCTTCGGCTTGCGCGCCAGCGCGCTGTCGAGTTGCCCCGGCGTCAGCTTGTAGTCATGTTCCGGTGGACAGGGCAAGGCGGTGGCGCGTGCGCCGACGATCTCGGCGATGCCCATGTACGTGGTCCAGTACGGCGACGGGAAAACGATCTCGTCACCGGCGTCCAGCAACACTTCGGCCAGGTTGTAGAGGACCTCCTTGGCGCCGACGCCGACCGCGCAGTTGGCGCGCGTATAACCGGTCAGCCCGATGGCCGCGATGTGCCCGAGGAAGGCGTCCAGCAATTCGGGGGCACCCCGATTGGAGCCGTACTGGCCCGAGTCATGGTCCAGCGCATCCCGCGCAGCCGCGTAAACGTGCGCGCCCGGAAGGAAGTTGGGGACGCCGATCGAGAAACTGATGATGTCGCGCCCTTCCGCCTTGAGGTACTTCGCCTGTTCGGAAATGGCCATGATGACGCTGGGCTTGGCACGGCCCACGCGCTGCGCAAGCTTCGGCATGGAATGTTCACCGGGTAACGCGACATGCATCGCGGCGGTGGATTTTATCATACGCACACGCCTGAACCGTCAGGCCACGGGGTGCAGGCCGCGGGTAGCCACGAACGTGCAAATCGGCGACCATTACGCCTGCGCCGCGGGTGGCGACACCGGTACCCCAGACCCGCGCGCATCTCCCATTGCAACCTGAGGAAAGTATCCAATGCTGCATTGGCTGTGGGTTTTCATCATTGGCCTGGTCGTTGGCATCATTGCCAAGCTGATCATGCCGGGCAGGGATCCGGGCGGTTTCATCATCACCGCGATCATCGGCATCGTCGGGTCGCTGCTTGGCGGCTTCATCGCCAAGGCGGTGTTCGGCATTGGCGCCGGTGCGACCGCGTCCGGTGCCGGCGTCGGCGGCCTGTGGGGCCTGGTATTCGGCGTGATCGGTGCGATCATCCTGCTGTGGATCTACCGCCTGGTGTTCAAGGCCAGGACGTGAACCGTGGCGGCAAGCCGGTAGCCGCACGGCCGGCTTGCCGCCTCATCGCATCAGTCGCCGGCGCGGCTTGATCGGGAACTTGCCGCGCCAGTACTCGATGAGCAGGAAGCCACCGAGCATCCCGCCAAGGTGCGCAAAGTGCGCCACGCCGGACTCGGTGCCGGTGATGCCGAGCACCAGTTCCAGCACCCCGTACCCGGTGACGAATACCCATGCCGGCATCGGAATGGGCGGGATGATGAGCATGATGCGCTCGTGCGGGAACATCATGCCGAAGGCCAGCAGCAGGCCGAAAATGCCGCCGGAAGCGCCGATCGTCGGATAGAAACCGCCGGTGAAGAAGTACACCACCAACTCGTGGCAGATGCCCGCCACGATGAGGCTCACGAAGTAATAGACGAGGAATTCCCGCTTCCCGAACAGGCGCTCGATCGGCCCGCCAAACATCCACAGCGCAAACATGTTGAACGCGATGTGCGTCAGGCTGCCATGCATGAACGCATACGTGACCAGTTGCCACACCTGGAAGCCCACCAGCACCACGCCGTGGCTCGACAGCGCCGGCTGCGCCGCGCCCCACGGCCACAAGGCGAAATGGATCAGCAGCGGCTCGGGGAAAAACTGCTGCAGCCCGAACACGACCACATTGGCAATCAGCAGCGCGCGGGTGGCAGGCGGTATATCAAAGGACATGGCAATTCCGGTCACGCGGCACACATGGCCCGGTCATCGGCAACCGGATGCCGGTATCGACATTCATCTTCCCGGATACCTTCGTGGCACGCAACCGTGACAGGGCTTCGGTGCAGCCGTCAACCGTGCCCGGCCAGCGCAGGCAGGCGCCGTGCGCCGGCGTAGTGGCGATTCCAGTACGGATTGCTGAGCCGGTCCACACGCACGTCCTCGCCCGTGCGCGGCGCGTGCAGGAAACGCCCGTCGTCGAGGTAAATGCCCACGTGGGATACGCGGCGGCCCTCGGTGTGGAAGAAGACCAGGTCGCCAGGCTCGAGCTGGGTGCGTTTCACGGGCTTGCCCCTGCGGAATTGCAGCAGCGCGCGGTGTGGCAGGTCGATGCCCAACGCACGGCGGAACACGTAACGCACCAGGCCACTGCAGTCGAAACCATTGCCGGGCGTATGTCCGCCCCAGCGGTAGGGTGTGTCGCGCAAGCTGTAGGCCAGTGTCAACAACATGTCGCGCGCGGCCGCCCCGCCGAGGTGCAACGCGGGTGCCGGCGATTCGGTGGCCAGGTGGAGGCGCGCCCTGGACTGCATCATGGGTGTCGGCGCCGGCAGGAATGCCGGAAGCGGTATGGCAGCCGCGCAGGTCCCGGCGAAAAATAGCGCCAGCAGCGGCAGGCCAGGCAACGTCAGCCGTCTCAAACCCATGCAGGGTACTCACCACAATCTTTACTGGGGTCAGGAGCCTTGGCGGCAAAAAACTTCCGGGCTGCAAAAACGTCTGCGTAGTTCGTATTTCCGCCGCTTCCCGGCCCATGAAACCACCATGGGTTGGCGAACCGTCAAAAACCTGTCCTCACGCAGCCGCTTTTTCGCCTCGAAAGTTTCCACCACCCAAGGCCCCAGGTGGCGCCATACGCCCACGCCACCTCGGTCAGGTTGCGACCATAGCAACTCCGGCGGCATTGTAGGTTGGTATTTCGTTAAGTCAAACGACCGCGCGGTTTTGGGCAGCACCGCACATGCTCGTACAATTGGGAGTTTGTCATTGACGTTCCATGCCACATGGCGTGCGTACCTGCTGAAGAGTATTCATGGACAAGAGTTTCGAGCCTGGCCAGATCGAATCGAAGTGGTATGAATGGTGGGAAAACCACGGTTGTTTCAAGCCCAGCGGTAACGGCGAGCCGTATTGCATCCTGCTGCCACCACCGAACGTCACCGGCACGTTGCACATGGGGCACGCGTTCCAGCAAACGGTGATGGACATGCTGATGCGCTACCAACGCATGCGCGGCAAGAACGCGCTGTGGCAGGTGGGCACCGACCATGCCGGCATCGCCACCCAGAAAATCGTGGAAAACCAACTCGCCGGCGAAGGCACGGACAAGCATGCGCTCGGGCGCGAGGCTTTCGTCGAGCGCGTGTGGCAATGGAAGGAGGCGTCCGGCTCGACCATCACGCGCCAGATGCGGCGCCTGGGGGCCTGCGCCGACTGGTCGCGCGAACGCTTCACCATGGACCAGGGCCTTTCCGCAGCCGTACGCAAGGTATTCATCGACTGGTATCGCGCCGGACTCATCTATCGCGGCAATCGCCTGGTCAACTGGGATCCGGTGCTGGGCACGGCCGTGTCGGACCTCGAGGTAAACAACGTCGAGCGCACGGGCCACATGTGGTACATCTGCTACCCGTTCAGCAACGGCCCCATCGACGGCATGCGCGGCATGACCATCGCCACCACGCGCCCGGAAACGATGCTGGCCGATGGCGCCCTTGCCGTGCATCCGGAGGATGCGCGTTACCGCCACCTGGTCGGCAAGTACGTCGACCTGCCGCTGTGCGACCGCAAGATCCCGATCATTGCCGACGATTACGTCGAGCGCGACTTCGGCAGCGGCTGCGTCAAGATCACCGGCGCGCACGATTTCAACGACTACCAGGTCGCCATGCGCCACGGCATCGAGATGATCGTCATCATGACACTCGACGCCCGCATGAATGACAACGCGCCGGCGCCGTACCGCGGCCTGGACCGCTACGCGGCGCGCGATGCGGTGGTGCGCGACCTGGAGGAACAGGACTTCCTGGTCAAGGTGGAACCGCACATCCTGCAGGTTCCGGTCAGCCAGCGCTCCGATGCAGTCATCGAACCGATGCTGACCGACCAGTGGTTCGTCGACCTCACGTCCGAAAAAGGCCGCAAGGCCATCAGCGGGCCTGCCCTCGAGGCCGTGCAGTCAGGCCGGATCAAGTTCGTCCCCGAGCACTGGACCACCACCTACACCCAATGGCTGGAAAACATCCAGGACTGGTGCATCTCGCGCCAGCTGTGGTGGGGCCACCTGATTCC
>CAYOEF010000209.1:0-4849 GCA_964402805.1 uncultured Rhodanobacteraceae bacterium
GCCGGCGACATCACGCAGGCTGGCGCGTTGCACGTTGGCGGGCCGTCCACGTTGACCGTGACGGGTGGGGAGCACGACGTTACGCTGGCCAATACCGGCAACGATTTCGGCGGCAAGCTCGTCACGCTGGACGCCAGCGGTGGTGGCAGCGTTGGCACGTTCGATTTGTACGACACCAACGCCTTGGCGCAGTTTCCTGTCCTCAATACGATCCCGACCAACCTGACCGTGGACTATCCCAACGCTCTCATGACCACCGGGCGTGCGTTGACGTTGCACGGGGCCCTGGATCTGACAGCCGGTAAAGGCATTATCCTGAGTGACAGCGTGGATGTGGACAGCCTGACGCTGAGCAGCAACAACGCGCCCATCCGCCAGCTCACGGGCATCATCAACGTCCGCGGCAATGCCGTCGCGAAGGCGGGCAGCGGCGTCATCACCCTGATCGCGGGTGGACCATCGCTGACCCTCGGCAAGCTGACCGGCAGCGACATCACGCTCGAGCTCACCACCCCCGGTACGCTCAACCTTGCTGGCGACATCACCGCCAGCAACTCCCTGACGCTGGAAAGTGGTGGGGGCATCACACAGTCGGGCGGGCGCATCGCGACGCCCTCCCTGTCCGGCAGCGCGGGCAGTGGCGGCGTGCAGCTGACCTCGCCGGACAATCAGGTGGACGTGCTGGGTGGTTTTTCCTCTGACGGCGCGTTCGGGTTCGTCAATGGCAAGACGATCACCCTGGCTGCAGTGGGTAGCAAGAACTATACCGTCAACGCCGGCTCATCGCCCACGGTGATCATCGCCCGCCAGGGAAGTATTTACCAGAGTGGCACCGCGTTTGCGTTCAACGGTATCGGCCTGTGGTCGGCACCGCAGGGAAACATCGGCACGGCGAGTGATCCGATCCGCGTGCGCGCGTATGGCGTGCAGACCGTGGCGGGAATTGGAATGCCGCCCGCGTATTTCTTCGCCTTGTCCGTGAATGGCGGCACGATCCCGGTGGTTGGCGCCGAGGTCGTGAACGTACCGCAGGTGGCGGCCCTTGCCGGCCAGTCACTGCGGATCAATGGAGCAGGACACTTCATCGACATCAGCGCCGTGACCGCCAACTACCGTGGCTACGGCGTGGTGCAGCCGGGCCTCATGCTGCCGCGTGGCCAATGGGACTGTTCGGCTGATCGTCCCTACAATGCATTCTGTCCGGAAGGCGACTGACATGGGACGCATGCTTCGACAGGCCAGTGGGTGCCGAATGCTCATCCCGGCGCTGCTGCTGGCGCTGGTGATGATGCTGCCGGCAATCGCCGCGCCGCCGCCTTCCGGCCAGGGCGTGGCGCAGCGCCTGACCGGCGCCATGGTGGTTGCGCAGCTGGGCAAGCTGCAACGCGCGGTTGAGGCGCGGGCGCTCCAGGCTCCCCAGCATGCGGCCAAACTGAAGTCCATTGCCGGGCAATTGGGGCACATGCAAGCGGCCTTGAAGCAGATCCTTGGCAATGACGCGATGAAACCGGTTGCCACGATCGGCAAGCGTGCCCGTGCCGACGCCATGCGCGCCGCGGCGGCCGCCAAGCGCGTTGGGGCGTGGCTGGACATACCCGCGGCCGCCTGCACGCCGGGTGAAATTGATGCCGTGTTGTCGGTGCTTTCCACCACGGTCACTACGCTGGGTGATGACACCTCGTCACAAAGTGACCCGTTGCCGATCATCGATGGCGTGCAGACGCTGGACAAGCGGCCCCTGTTCGTACTGCGCCCAGGCGGAAAACAGGCGCCCAAGTTCATTCTGACCGGCGCCAACCTGCTGGATACCCAATGCGCCAACCCCAAGGTTGTCGTTCTCGATGCGCAGGGCAAGCCGGTTTCCGCACAACCTCACCTGGTCGGTGCGCAGCCATCGCGGGTCGAGCTTGCGTGGCCGGGGCTTGCCAGTCTCCCGGCCGGGACCTATGTGGTGCAACTGACGGCGCAACGCAAGGCCTTCCTGTTTGGCTGCAAATCCGAGCCGACCACGATGGCGGCCGTCGCGGTCACCCCGCCACAGCATTTCGTGGTCACTTACACGCTGGCCGGGAGTTGCGGGGCCAAGGGGCAACCGGTCACCCTCGCCAACGGCAAACTGCCGCCAGTAGGAGGTTCCCAACGTTCGGTATCAAAGGCGATTGCGTTGCCCGCGTCATGCCAAAACCCGACCAGCTACACGCTCAAGGCTTCGGTGGCCACGGCTGACGGCAAGGTTTCCCGTTACGGCCCGGTGACACAGGGCGCCGGTGTCACGGTAACGACCGGCCTGGGGCACGGCCTGACCATGCAATGGGATCCGTTCCAGCGGCAACTGTTCGTCCGCGCCGGCAACAGCACCTGCAAAGCCGTTTATTGACGGATGCGCCCGCGGCTATTCGGCGGCGGCGTCCGCGGCGCCCCCGGATATGGCCTTGAGCTCGTTGATGCCGCTGGGCGCGAGATCCTGCAGCAGGTCGCCGAACGATTTGCCGACCAGCCGTTTGGCTCGCTGCAACAACAGGGGTACCGGGCTTGACGGTTCCACGCGTGCGTAATAGTCGCAAATGGCGTCGATCTGGCGGATGACGTCCTGCGGCCCGTTGATGCGCCCATGATCGACCGCGGCCGGCGTGTTTCCCCCGGCTGCGGGGGCGCCTTCGCCTTTGCCGCCTCCCTCGCTGTCGCCTTCCGTGGCGGGCTCGGCCGCGTCGGGCATGCGCTTGGCGGCTTGCGGATCAATGAATTTCTTCAGTGCCTGCAGCTCGTCCAGCAGCGGGCGCAGGTCGGGGCCGGCCGTCCCGATCCGGTCGGTGAATAGCTGGTCGATGGCGCGGGCGTGTTCCAGGGATGCGTTGATCGCATCGCGGGTGGCCGCCAGGTCCTCCTCGGCGCAATCCATGCAACAGGCTTCGATTTCGACCACGGAAGGCGGGGCCGAATCGCCGTTCGTGCCCGTCGGGTTGATCTCGCCGTTGGCGATGTGCAGGTCCCGCAGGCAATAGCGGCCCAGGCGGGGCGATTGCACGAATGGTGCCGATTGCAGGTAGCCGAGGGCGCCCTGGATGTTGGCGAGGGTGACGACGGCATTGACGCGTTCGGTCGGATCGTTGTTGTCATCGGCGTCCAGCTGCGGGTGAACGTCATCCCAGTACGTGTCCAGCAACCCGTGTATCAATTCCAGTCCGGCGGCCCAGCCCGGCAGGCTGGACCGATGGACCCAGGCATTGGTCAATGCGACGGCGGCACGCAGGTCCTTGGACCTTTGCAGCAAGGCGGTTGCCTTGTCCGCCACGTCGGCCCAGTCCGGCTCCTTGGCTTCCTTGACCTCGTCACCCATGACGCGTTCGGCCGTAGGCGCGGCGGCCCGCTCCAGTGCCATGAAATCCGCGTCGTACTCCAGGTCCGGACCGGCAGGTGTTTCCCCACCCTCGATTGGAGCGAGCAGTGGCTCAAGTGCAAAATCAGTCATGCGACGTCCCCGTATTCAATGCACGCGTTACATGGTACGTGATAATGCCGCCCGGCGGTTCACCTGGCCAATGCATGCCGGCGCGCGTTTCCCCAAATCAATCGCCGGTCGCTTGCGCAACAGTGCTCCCGTGCAGGCGAACGGGTTTTCGTCAAGACGCCTGCCAACGCCGATATTGGTCTTTGTCCTGTACTCGGCCAACATGCAGGTTTTTCCCTTTGTGCGTGTCGTCTGAATTGCATCGTGGCGAATCGTGGATCGGCGTGGCGCCGCGCCGATATACATTATCGGGTCGTAGTGCGCGAAGGTTCGTTCTGATCATCCGCCTGTTGCGCCGTCGATTGGTCCGGCGCGTTCTGCGAGAGCATGCGGACCCACCGGCCCATGACCGCCAGGACGATGAAACCACCGACCAGGCTTGCGATGGCCGAGTGGATTATCACGGAGCCCAATCCCGTGCTGCCGGCGCGTTCCATCGACGGCGCGCCGAACACGATCGCCAACAGGATTGGCAGCAGGTAGAGCATGACCAGCGTGAAACGCTGCCAAAACCGTACCGCATCACTGTTGGGACAAGTGCGCCGGAGCAGGGACCGCAGTGGCCCGGCAATTGCCATATAGAGAAGTGTCGCAAACAACGCGCTGATGATGACGGCAACCGCTACGCCCGTGATCATGCTCATCGAGTTAGTTCCCCCGTCATATGCAAGGTTTGAATGGAGCCGCCGGTGAACTGCACGGCAGGACGTCGGATCATTGCCACGAACCGTCAGGCATTCCTGACATATCGTGGCGATTGCGGATGGTTCCCGTAGTCACCGTACCTGGCCGGGGATGGGTAGTATTCCGTCTGGAACTGGACTTTGCCAGCCACGTCCTCACCGGCCACGTCGGCAATGAAAGCCAGGGCAAGGTCGACGCCGGCGGATACCCCGGCGGACGACCAGACGCCACCGTCCCGCACAAAGCGCTCCTCCACCACCGTGACATCACCCAGTGCGCGCAACCGATCCAACGAACCCCAATGCGTCGTGGCGCGCCGGCCGGAGAGCAGGCCGGCAGCGTGCAGCACGAAAGACCCGGTGCATACCGACAGCACGGCTTTGCAACTGGCGGCCTGGTGGGCCACGAACGCGATAGCGACCGGATCGTCCACCAGCTTTCTCGTACCCTGGCCACCGGGTACGAGCAAGTAGTCGAGTTGCGGACAGTGCTCGAAGTCGGTCGTGGGATTGACCGACATGCCCTTCGCACAGAGCACCGGTGACAAGCCGTGCGCAACAAGGTGACACGCCGGTCCATCGGCAATCTTGTGCCACGTGGCGAACATTTCCCACGGGCCGACAAAATCAAGCTCTTCCACCTGATTGAAAACAAGGA
>CAYOEF010000210.1:0-4806 GCA_964402805.1 uncultured Rhodanobacteraceae bacterium
ATATCGAGGGCCGCGCGCGTGAGCTTGGCGTGGCAAGTCACACGACCGTCGATGGCGGGCCGGCGCTGTGGCGGCATTTCGTCAAGCCGTTCGTGTGGGCGGGCGAGGGTTACCAGGGCCAATACCCGCTGCTGGTGTCCGACCGTTACCTGATCGTCGAAGCCGCGCTGGCGCGTGCGGCCGAACTCGGCACCGATGCCATTGCACACGGCTGTACCGGCATGGGCAATGACCAGGTGCGTTTCGACCTCACGGTCAAATCGCTGGGCAATTACCGTATCGTGGCGCCGATTCGGGAAATCCAGAAGGAGCACACGGAAACGCGTGCCTACGAGCAGGCGTTCCTCGAACAGCGCGGGTTTTCCGTGCGCGGCAAGCAGCAAAGCTACACCATCAACGAGAACCTGCTTGGCGTGACGCTTTCCGGTGGCGAGATCGACCAGTGGCAGGCGCCCGGCGAGGGGGCGCGTGGCTGGTGCAAGCCGGCGGCACAATGGCCGCGCGAACCGGTGCGTGTCACACTCGGTTTCGAGCATGGCGAGGCCGTGTCGCTCGACGGCGTGAAGCTTGCCGGTGACAAGCTGCTGGCCAGGCTCAACGCCGTGTTCGCACCCTACGGCGTGGGCCGCGGTGTCTATACCGGCGACACCACCATTGGCCTCAAGGGCCGCATCGTCTACGAGGCGCCGGGGCTGGTGTCGCTTCTGGCCGCGCACCGGGCGTTGGAAGAGGCCGTCCTGAGCAAGCACCAGAACCGCTTCAAACCCGTGGTGGCGCGCAAGTGGGTGGAGCTGGTCTACGAAGGCTTTTTCCGGGATCCGCTCAAGGCCGATCTCGAGGCGTTCCTTGCGTCAAGCCAGGCGACGGTCAACGGCACGGTCACGCTGGAATCCGCCGGCGGCAGCGTGCAGGCGGTCGCGGTGGAGTCCCCGCACATCCTGCGCGCCGCCGACGCCACCTATGCCCAGTCGGCCGATTGGGGCGTCGCCGAGGCGGAGGGGTTCATCAAGTTGTTCGGGATGAGTTCGATGCTGTGGGCGAAGGTGAACAGGGGCCCGGTGTGAGGCCGCGGACATTGCGCCAACTTTCTGGATCCAGGTTTCTATCGACACTCACATGACTTCGACAACCTCACGCACGACCGGTCCCCGGTCCCCCGTCTCCGACAATCTCCTTGCCGCGACCCTCGCGCACCTCAAGGCCCTTGTCGCCTTCGACACCCGCAATCCGCCACGCGCGATCGACGCGGGTGGGATTTTCGACTACCTGCGCGGGCAGTTGCCGGGTTTCGATGTCACGGTGACGGATCATGGCGCGGGGGCGGTATCGTTGCTGGCGGTGCGCGGGACGCCGCGCTTGCTGTTCAACGTGCACCTCGACACCGTGCCCGATTCGCCGGGGTGGACGCGCAATCCGCACGATCTCGAGGTCACCTCCGACCGTGCCATCGGCCTGGGTGCATGTGACATCAAGGGTGCCGCCGCCGCGCTGCTGGCGGTCGCCAATACGAGTGACGGCAACCTGGCGCTCCTGTTCTCCACCGACGAGGAAGCCAACGACGCCCGCTGCATCAAGACCTTCCTCGAAACCCATCCCGCCTCTCGCCTCCCGAGTCCCGAGTCCCGGGTTCCGACCTTCACAGGCATCGTCGTCGCCGAACCCACCAGGGCGCGCGCCGTGCTAGCGCACCGTGGCATCCAGTCGGTGCGCATGGAATTCACGGGTCGGGTGGGGCACACCTCGGCCCTGCAGGCACCGGGTGACAGCGCGGTCCACCAGGCCATGCAGTGGGGCCACACCGCGCTGGCTTTCGTGGATGGTCTGGCTGATCGCCAATTCGGCGGGCTCAGCGGGCTGCGCTTCAACGTGGGCCGCATCGAGGGCGGCATCAAGGCCAACATGATCGCGCCGCGTTGCGAACTCAAGTTCAACATGCGGCCGTTGCCCGACATGGACGCGGACCGCCTGCTGGAAAGCTTCCACGCCATGGCACTGCCGGGGACCCGCCTGGAGGAAACCTTTCGGGGCCCGCCACTGCCGGCGGGTGATCCGGCGAAAGCGGAGCTGCGCCGACAGGAAGCCGCGGCCCTGGCCGCCGACCTGGGTTTGCCGCCCGGCGCGGCCGTGGATTTCTGGACCGAAGCCGCCAAGTTTTCCGCGGCCGGTTATCCGACGTTCGTGTATGGACCCGGCGACATCGCACAGGCGCATACCGCCGACGAGTGGGTGGCGCTGGACCAGCTTGAGGCCTACGTGACGGCGGTGGCTGCCGCGGTCGAAAAGGGACGGACATGAACACCAGTACGGAGATGCATACACGCCAGACCATCGTGCGGCTGCTTTCCGGCATGGGCAGCACACACGAGATCCGGCAATACCTGAAACGCTTTTCGCAGCTTGATGCGGAACGGTTCGCGGTGGTCAAGGTCGGCGGCGCCGTATTGCGCGACGACCTGGAAGCGCTGGCCTCGTCGCTGGCCTTCCTGCAGCAGGTGGGCCTCACGCCCGTGGTGGTGCATGGTGCCGGCCCGCAACTGGACACCGCCCTGGCCGAGGCGGGCATCGAGCGTCATACCGTGGACGGCCTGCGCGTGACGGGGCCGGCCGCCATCGGCATTGTGCGGCGGGTGTTCCATCGCCAGAACCTACGTCTGGTCGAAGCCCTGCACGACCTGGACACGCGTGCGACGTCCGTGGTGTCGGGGGTGTTCAACGCCAGCTACCTCGACCGTGAACAGTGCGGTCTGGTGGGCACCGTGGACAGCGTCGAGCTTGGCCCCATCAACACCAGCCTGCGGCTGTCGTCCATTCCCGTCATTGCGAGTCTCGGCGAGACCGCGGATGGCCAGATCCTCAACATCAACGCCGATTACGCGGCGCAGGCGCTGGTGCGCGCGCTCGAACCCTACAAGATCGTTTTCCTCACCGGCACGGGCGGCCTGCTCGACGGCGAGGGCCAAGTCATCGATTCGATCAACCTGAGCACCGAGTACGCGTATTTCATGTCGCAGCCCTGGGTGAACGGCGGCATGCGGCTCAAGCTGAAACAGATTGCCGAATTGCTGGACGACCTGCCGCTGTCCTCGTCAGTGTCGATCACCAAGCCATCGCACCTGGCGCGTGAACTGTTCACCTACAAGGGTTCCGGCACCCTGGTCCGAAAGGGGGAGAAAGTCCTGCGGCGCGAGGGCTGGCAGGACGTGGACCTCGCGCGCATGCGGGATCTGGTGGAGTCGAGCTTCGGGCGCCGCCTGGTGGACGACTACTTCGAGCACGTCATTCCGCGCCACGTCTACGTCAGTGAAAACTACCGCGCGGCCATGATCATCACGGAAGAAGAGGGTTTGCCGTACCTGGACAAGTTCGCCGTGTCCGCCGAGGCCCAGGGCGAGGGGCTTGGGCGGGCGGTCTGGCAGGCGATGCGCAGTGACTACCCGCACCTGTTCTGGCGCTCGCGGCGCGACAATCGCGTCAATGCCTTCTACGATGGCGAATGCGACGGCACCCTGAAGTGCGGGCACTGGAAGGCCTATTGGTATGGCATCGACGACTTCGACACGGTTGCACGCTGTGTCGCGTTTTGCAGGCAGCATCCGGCCACATTGAAGGACTGAGCACGATGCACACGGCCATCAGCGACGGCGAATCATCATGAAGGAAAAAAAGACCATCGGCATCGTGGGTGCGCGGGGGCATACCGGCGTCGAATTGATCCGCCTGATCGCGCATCATCCGGCACTGGAACTGGTGTTCGTGTCCTCGCGCGAACTCGACGGCCAGCGCGTGGCCGACTACAACGACGTCTTCAAGGGCGACCTGCGCTACGAAAAGCTGGACTCGGCGGCAGTCGGCGCACGCAGGGCCGACATCGTCATCCTGGCGCTTCCCAACGGCAAGTCGGCGCCGTTCGTTGACGCGATCGAGGCGGCGCGACCGGATACCCTCATCGTCGACATTTCCGCCGACCATCGTTTCGATGACCAGTGGTACTACGGCCTGCCGGAATTGACGCGCGAGCGCTGGCGGGGCGAAAAACGCATCAGCAATCCGGGCTGCTACGCGACCGCCATGCAGCTGGCGATCAAGCCGGTGAAGGAATGGCTGGCCGCGCCGCCAGTGTGTTTCGGGGTGTCCGGGTACTCCGGCGCCGGCACGACGCCATCGGACAAGAACGATCCCGAAAAACTCAGGGACAACATCATCCCGTATGCGCTCACCGGCCACGGCCATGAACGCGAGGCCGCGTTCCAGCTTGGCTTGCCGGTCGAATTCATGCCGCACGTGGCGCCGCATTTCCGCGGCCTGACCGTCACCGCCAACCTGTACCTGTCGCGCCCGATGACGCACGAGGAAGTCCTGCGCCATTTCCATGCCGCCTATGACAGTGAGCCGCTGGTTCACGTGCTCGATGAGCAGACCCCGTGGGTCAGCCAGGTCGCCAACCACCACTTTGCCGACGTGGGCGGTTTTACGCTGTCAGCGGATGGCAAGCGCCTGGTCGTGGTGGCCACGCTGGACAACCTGCTCAAGGGTGCCGCTACCCAGGCCATGCAAAACATCAACCGTGCCATTGGGATGGACGAACTTTCTGCCATTCCACATGAGGAAACCCATGTCTGAACCACTGTGGCAGAAAAAGGGAATTCGCATCGACGAGCGGATCATGCACTTCATGGCCGGCAGCGACGTCGTGCTGGACCGGGAATTCCTGCTGCACGATATCACCGCCAGCAAGGCACACGTGGAGGGCCTGGCCCGCATCGGCGTGGTGAATGCCGATGAGGAAAAAGCGCTGCTGCGTGAGCT
>CAYOEF010000211.1:0-4776 GCA_964402805.1 uncultured Rhodanobacteraceae bacterium
CGCTGGTGCTGCTGCTGCTGGTGGTGCTGCACCTGGGCGCGCTGCACGAGGTGGGTTCCAACAACCCCGACGGCGTGGAGATCAAGAAGGGCCCGAAGGGCAACCGCTGGTCGCCTGACGCGCCGGCCGATGGCGTGCCGTTCCACCCGTACTACACGGTCAAGGACCTGTTCTACGTCGCCATGATGATGCTGGTGGCGGCGTTCGTGATCTTCTTCATCCCGGAGTTCGGCGGCTGGTTCATCGAGCACGACAACTTCGTCGAGGCCAACCCGATGGTCACGCCCGAGCACATCAAGCCGGTGTGGTACTACACCCCGTACTACGCGATGCTGCGCGTGGTGCCGCACAAGCTCAGCGGCGTGATCGTGATGTTCGGCGCGATCATGATCCTGTTCGCGCTGCCGTGGCTGGACCGCGCCAAGGTCAAGTCCTACCGCTACCGGGGCGTGCTGTCGAAGGTGCTGCTGGGGCTGTTCGCGCTGAGCTTCGTTTGGCTGGGCAAGATCGGCGCCGGCCCCGGCACCGATCCGACCGAGACCATCATCGGCCGGTTCCTGACCCTCTACTACTTCCTCTTCTTCATCACCATGCCGCTGTGGACCAGGCTCGACAGCACCAAGCCAGTGCCGGAACGGGTGACGACACATGACTAAGACCTTCATGGCCCGCGCGGCCGCCGTCCTGGGTGGCCTGCTGCTGTCATTCTCCGCGCTGGCGGCCGCCCCGGCGGGCGGCATCATGCAGTCCGGCACCGACCTGGGCGACAAGGCGTCGCTGCAGCGCGGCGCGAAGCTGTTCATGAACTACTGCTCGGGCTGCCATTCGCTGCACTTCCTGCGCTACTCGCGCATGGCCAAGGATCTCGGCCTGAGCGAGAAGGAGGTCATGCAGCACCTCAACTTCACGAACGGCAAGTTCCTGGGACCGATCGTGTCGGCCATGCCGGCCGAGGGGGCAACGCAATGGTTCGGCAAGCCGCCGCCGGATCTTTCCCTGGTAGTGGCGTTGAAGGGCGCGGACTGGGTATACACCTACCTCAACTCGTTCTACTTTGATCCATCCTCGGCCGTGGGCTGGAACAACACGGTACTGAAGAACGCCGCCATGCCGAACGTGCTGTGGCCGTTGCAGGGCATCCAGACGGCCAAGTACGGCAAGCCGGCCAAGGCGGGCGCGGCGCCACCGCTCGAAGGGCTGGTGTTGACGCGTCCCGGCAGGATGACGCCCACCGAATACCACCAGGCCACGCGCGACATCACCGACTTCCTGCAATACGCATCCGAGCCGGTGGCCTTGAAGCGTACCGCCATGGCACCGTGGGTCCTTCTTTATCTGGTGATCCTTACGGTGCTACTGTGGCTGGTCAAACGTTCGTTCTGGAAGGACGTCCACTGAACGCGGTGACGGCAGCCGGATGATACGCTACGCCCGGCGCCGCCATCACGATGTTCCGCGGTGAGCCGCATGGTCCACACGACACAACCGGGCGCGGCGCTGACACTGTACACCGCGGCGGACGACATCCAGTGTCACCGCGTGCGCCTGGTCCTCGCATTCAAGGGGATCACGTATCAACGCGAACTGGTCGACCAGACCGATCCTCCCGATGACATGTCGGAACTGACGCCGTACGGCGACGTTCCCGTGCTGGTCCAGCGCGATACCGCGTTGTACGACACGCGGGTGGTGTGCGAATACCTGGATGAGCGTTATCCGCACCCGCCGCTGATGCCAACCGACCCGCTGTCGCGGGCGCGGCTGCGCCTGGCGGCGGCGCGCATCGAACGGGACTGGCTGCCGCTGACACGGCAAATCCGCAATGGCCGCCGTGGCGTGGGTGTGGCGCGCCGGCATTTGCAGGAACAGTTGCTGACGTCCGTGCCCCTGTTCCGGGTCGCGCCGTTTTTCCTCAATCCCGAACTCAGTCTGGTTGATTGCGTCGTGGCACCGGTAATCTGGCGTTTGCCGGCATTGGGTGTGAGTCTTGGCAAGGCGGGCAGGCCGCTGTTGGAATATGGGGAACGCATGTTTCACACACCCGGTTTTGGACAAAGCCTGACGAGTGAAGAGGAGGCATTACGCGCGTGAACGGCGGAAGCGACGACAACACGACGAACATGACCTCCAACCGCCCGTATTTGTTGCGGGCCATTTACGACTGGATCAGCGACAACCGGCTCACGCCATACGTCCTGGTGGATGCGTCGGCCGAGGGCGTACGCGTGCCGCCGCAGGCCGTGCGCAACGGACAGGTCGTGTTGAATCTGGACATGCAGGCCGTTGCCGACCTCGACCTCGGGGACGAGTGGGTCGGCTTCAAGGCACGCTTCTCGGGCGTCAGCCATGCGGTGCGGTTTCCCGTATCCGCCGTGCTGGCCATCTACGCACAGGAAAACGGGCAGGGCATGATGTTCGCCGAACAGGGCGACCAGACGCCACCGCCCGCGCCAACGGATGATTCAGGGGATGGTGGGAATCGCCCTCCCGCAGACAAACCGGCGGGCGCGGACGAACCCGTCAAACGCGGCGGGCCACCGCATTTGCACGTCGTCAAGTAAGGAATCGCAGGGCCTGGCTGCCGACACGCCGCCATGCCACCGGGGCGTGTCAGGTGTCGCGGTGAGTGCAGTCGTGTGAAATGCGGTCAAGTGCTTCCGCGACGATGGCGCGCGCTTCCAGACTGGCAGTGTCGGTCGGCTTCAACCATGTGGCGCTTACCCCTGCCAGCCGGCCCCCAACCATCCACAGGGTCCCCGGTTGGCGGTTGTTGCCGGTAGTGCTCACTTCAAACGCATAGTGGCGTTCGAGCACGCACTGGCGCGTGCGCCAACGCAGTTTCATGGCCGTCAGGGCGACCGTGTGGTCGAGTAGTTGCACGTCATGTTCCTGGCACAGGCGTCGTGCGCTGTACAGCGCGTGCTCGTGCTGACGCGTGAAATCCAGCCAGATACCGACACCCGCCATCATGACAAGCAACAGTAGCAGTTGGAGTGGCATACGTGGAGTGTCGCGCGCGCGACTGCAATCGGCAAGAGCTGCCTGCCAGGCCTGCGCACCAGTCGTGACGATGCGTGTCGAACGTGATCAGGCGGACGGGAACTGACTGAACTGCGTGGTTCCAATGCCCTCCTCGGGCAACAGCACGGGAATACCGTCAGCAATGCGGTACACAACCTTGCTGTCGGTGGTGATGAGGCCGTCATCCAGCGGCCCCTCGACGGCATTGCCGTCCACCCGGTCGACGCGATCGGCGGCAATGGCCTGATTGATGTACTTGAGTTCGTTCTTGTGCAGGCGGCGCAGCGGTGTCTTGCTGACGGGGCAGCACAGGATCTCGAGCAGGCGCTTGTCCATGCGCGTATAATAGCCGTTTTGAAACGGGGCGACCATGAGTTCAACAGCCGCGAACCCGCGCATCGGCGTGGTAATGGGATCGCGTTCCGACTGGGAAACGATGGCGCATGCGGTGTCGACGCTGGAGTCCCTTGGCATTGACCACGAAGTACGGGTGGTCTCGGCGCACCGTACCCCCGACCTCCTGTTCGAATACGCCGATACCGCCGTGCAGCGCGGATTGCAGGTCCTCATCGCGGGAGCTGGCGGCGCGGCCCATTTGCCGGGCATGCTGGCCTCCAAGACACGCATTCCCGTGCTCGGCGTACCGATCCAGTCGCGCGCGTTGAACGGCATGGACTCGCTGCTCTCCATTGCCCAGATGCCCGCCGGCATCCCCGTCGGTACCCTGGCCATTGGACGCTCCGGTGCAGTCAACGCGGCGCTGCTTGCCGCCGCCGTACTGGCCCTGCATGATCCGGCGGTGGCGGATGCGCTGGACGCGTTCCGCATGCGGCAGACGAATCAGGTTCTTGAGAATGGCGATCCGAGGAACGCATCGTGAGCGATGACAGGTCGACAGTTGGAATACTTGGCGGCGGCCAGCTTGCACGCATGCTGGTCCTGGCAGGTGTACCGCTTGGGGTCCGATTCCGGGTTCTGGACACCAGGGAAGACGTCTGCGCGGGTGACGTCGCGCCGGTCACGGCATCGGCCTGGGACGACCATGAACGCCTTGTCGCCTTCGCCAAGGGCCTGGACGTCGCCACGTTCGACTTCGAGAACGTCCCCGCGCAGACGGCGCGCTGGCTGGCTGATCGCATCCGGGTGGCTCCCAATGCAGACGCACTGGCCGTGGCCCAGGACCGCCTGGCGGAAAAGACGACGTTTCGTTCCATCGGCCTGCCGACCGCGGATTTCCGCACCGTCAACACGCATGCCGATCTGGTCTGCGCCATCGCGGCCATCGGCACGCCGGCGATTCTCAAGACACGCCGCATGGGCTATGACGGCAAGGGGCAATTCCGCCTGCACTCACCCGCGGACATCGATGCGGCATGGGATGCACTCGGGGAGCCGGCCGCGCAGTACGGGTTGATCCTCGAGTCCTTCGTGTCGTTCGAGCGAGTGGTGTCGGTGTTCGCCGTGCGGACGCGTGCCGGCGAGTTTCGGGCGTGGCCACTCACGCAGAATTGTCATCACGAGGGCATCCTGTCCATGAGCCTCGCGCCTGCCCCGCAGTCCGGTACCCTGGCGCCCAAGGCGTTTGCGCATGCGCGGCGCCTGGCCGAGAAGCTGGACTACGTGGGCGTTTTCGCGTTGGAGTTGTTCGTGGTGGGCGACGACGTGCTCGGCAACGAAATGGCGCCGCGCGTACACAACTCCGGCCATTGGACCATCGATGGCGCCGTGACCAGCCAGTTCGAGAACCACGTGCGC
>CAYOEF010000212.1:0-4716 GCA_964402805.1 uncultured Rhodanobacteraceae bacterium
GGTTGAAGATCTTCTCGCGGCTCATCTTGTCCGGCACCACGAGGATCAGCTTGTAACCCTTGGCCTGCGCGACCAGTGCCAGTCCAAGCCCGGTGTTGCCAGCCGTGCCTTCGACGAGCGTCATGCCCGGCTTGATCTTGCCGGCGCGCTCCGCACCCTCGATCATCGACAGCCCGATGCGGTCCTTGATGGAGCCGCCCGGATTCGCACTTTCCAGCTTCAGGTAAAGTTCGCACGTGCCGGTATCCAGGCGGCCCACGCGCAGCATGGGCGTGTGGCCGATCAAATCGAGGACACTGGAAAAGGCACTCATTCAAACCTCCCGCAATCGCGCACACTGCAAGCGTGCCATTGTAGTGCAGCGGGAGCGAGCCAATGCGCGGCGCGGGCCAGCCAGGGGCCCGCGCCAGTTCGTCAGGATGAAAATGAAGTGTCAGTTTGCGCTGCGGTCGTTCTCCGCGCAGTACTGTTCCCACATCCGCAGCAAACGATTCTTGGCCGCCAGCTTTTCACGCTTCATGGACGTAAGCGTGTTCTGATCCATGGGCAGCGCGCCAATCTCCGCATCGTGGACCTTGCTGTCGAGTTTCCTGTGGTGATGATACAGGCGACGAAACTCGGCATTGGACTTCATCAAGGCCTCGACATCCTCATGCTGCTGGGTTTCAAACATGATGACCTCCCGTGGATTGGGACGCGCCGCTGCGCCGGCCACGCGGCAGCGCCAGGCGAACAATGCAAGACGCATGCATCCGCGCCACGGCCGACAAGGCGGCTGGCGTGCAAGGACATGGAAAATGGGAGCATGCGCTTGACCGGTGGCATCCGGGCACTCGAGCCCGTCACCTTCGACCGTACTCCCTCGCGCCTGTTAGCGCAAGCAACGACATCTCATTGGGAAAATCATGTAAAACATGATGTTACATTGATTGCGCCGCCTTCCCAAGTCACGCATACAGGATGGCATGCGGGTTTCCGGCCGCGCCCCCGGCGGGGCGGCGAGGTCAGCCACCCTTCAGGATTACCACGACGCGCCGATTCTTCGCGCGCCCTTCGGCCGTGTCGTTGCTGGCAATCGGATTGGTTTCGCCCTTGCCCACGGTCGTGATCCGTGATGCCGCCACGCCCTTGGCCTCCAGCGCGCGGGCAACGGATTGCGCACGCTGCAGCGACAAGGTCTGGTTGACGGCCGCGTTGCCACTGGAATCGGTATACCCCTCGATCCGGATCGCCTTGTCCGGCTGGGACTGCACGAATTTGACCAGCTTGCCCAGGTGCGCCTGGGCCCCGGGACGCAGGCTGGTCTGCCCCGGCGCAAAGGCGATCCCGCCCAGAGTCATCTGCATGCCTTCCGAGCCCGGTTTTGCGGTCAGGTGGTCGAGTTGCTCGCGCATCAGGCGGACCGCCTGCTCGGCCAGATCAGCCTCATGGCGGGCCGCGGCGGCCGCGCGGGCCTTCGACTGCGCCAGCTTGCGTGCCTCGGCAGCCGATTGCGACAGGGCCTGGCCCTGCTCCATCAGCTGTTGGGTCTGCTCGGCCGCCAACTGGTTCTGCAGGCGTTCGCGCTCCAGGGCGCGGCGCGTGGCGGACGCATCACGGCGACTGGCTTCGAGCAGTATGGTGTTGCGTTCCTGCGCAAGCTGGCCCAGCTTGTGCCGCGACTCGTCAAGCTCAGCGCTCGCCTTGGCCAGGTCCACACGCTTGCGCGCCATGTAAAGGGCGTGCTCGCGGTCCTTGCGACGGACATCGCGCAGGTGCTCCACGGCCTGCCGGGCCAGCTGGCGCTCGCCCAGGGCGTACTGGCCCAGTACCGGGTCGGCGGCAAGCTGGTCGAGCGCGTGGTTGAGCTGCTGGTATGCCGGATCGGGTTGCGCCGCTACGGCACCGACGCAAAACGCGACGAGCACGGTCGCGACGAAACAACGGACAGACCTGTTCATGGCTGCTCCTTCGTCGCGCCGGTCGAGCCTGAATCCGTGCCAGTGCTGCCATTCCCGTCGGGTACCGGCGTGAATCCCTGCGCCTGCGTGCCGGTCGTCGATTGCGCAGCCTGCGCGCCGCCAGGGGCGGACGCTGCGGGCTTGGCCAGAAGTTGCTGCCGCAGGCGCACGTTTTCAGCACTGCGTTGGCTGATTTCACGGCGTGCCACGGCAAGCTCCGAACGTACCTGTGCCAGGCGCGCCGTCACCTGCGCCGCCTCGGCGTTGTCTTGCGCCGCCGGGTACTCTTTGGCCGCCATGGCCGCCTGTGCGGCCTTGACGTGTTGCTCGGCATCGGCAAGGTCCGTGGGCGCGTAATCGGCCGCCTTGGCGGCACGCGCGGCCTGGAGTTGCTGTTGCGCGCGCTGCACGAGGCCCGTCGGCGGCGGCACGCCGGCACATGCGGCAAGCAGGGCGACTGCCGGAATTACATAGAAAACACGAACGTATAATGCTATCTTTACCATAAGGGTGATAGGCCGCGTTAGGGATGTCGCGCAGATTCATGCCGGAATGGGGAATTTACATCAACTGCGATTACACCTACAGGTGCGCGCGATGAACATTGGCAATTTCCTGAAGTTGATGGTCGATAGAAACGCGTCGGACATGTTCCTGACGACCGGCGCCCCAATCCACATCAAGATCGAGGGCAAGCTCTATCCGGTCACCGACTCGGAACTCTCGCCGGGTACGGTGCAGAAGGTCGCCTATGCGCTGATGGGAGACGAGAAGACGGCGCAGTTCGAACGCGACCTGGAATTGAACATGGCGCTGGGCGTGAAGGACGTCGGCCGGTTCCGCATCAACGTGTTCAGGCAGCGCGGCGAAGTGGGCATGGTGATCCGCTCCATCCGGACCGAGATCCCGAACATCGCCCAGTTGCAGTTGCCGGGCACCCTGCGCGACCTGATCATGGAGCCGCGCGGGCTCATCCTGGTGGTGGGCGCGACCGGCTCGGGCAAATCCACCACGCTGGCGGCCATGCTGGACCACCGCAACCGGCAGACGGCCACGCATATCCTCACGGTCGAGGACCCCATCGAATACCTGCACCAGCCGCGAAAATCCGTCGTCAACCAGCGCGAGGTGGGGCTCGATACCCACAGCTACGCCGAGGCCCTGAAAAACGCGATGCGCGAAGCGCCGAACGTGATCATGATCGGCGAAATCCGCGATACGGACACCATGGAGGCCGCGATCTCGTTCTCCGAAACCGGCCACCTGTGCCTGGCGACCCTGCACTCCAACAACGCCGACCAGACCCTTGCGCGCATCCTGAATTTCTTCCCCGAGTCGGCGCACCAGAACATACTGGCGAACCTGGCGCTGAACCTCAAGGCAGTCATCAGTCAACGCCTGGTCACCGGCCGCGACGAGCAACGCCTGCCGGCGGTGGAAATCCTGATCAACACCCCGCTCATCAGCGACATGATCCGTCGCGGGCACATCCACGAAATCAAGGACGCGATGGAGAACAGCCTCCAGGACGGCATGTGCACGTTCGACCAGTCGCTGTACCAGCTCTACAAGGACGGCCGCATCGACCTGGCCGAAGCATTGCGCAGGGCCGATTCGCACGAGGGGCTGGCCCTCAAGATCCGCCTGGCCGAAGGTGGCTCGGAGGACGCCGACGCGGCGCAGTTCGACATGTCCGGCTTCCACACGGCCGACGCGGGGTAGCAGCGCCGTGGCGCGTCACACCGTCGAGGACTTCCCGGTTGAGCGCGATGCATGCCCGACAGGCGGCGCTGCCGGTATCCGGTGCCGCACCCGCGTCGATGCCACCGGCATGTACTCGATCGACACGGTGCAACGCCAAGACTACACTCCGTGCCGGATCCGATCGCCACGTCCCGGAGCAGGCATGACTTTTACCCGCATGAGCGAGCTTGACCTCAAGGGCAAGCGCGTCCTGATTCGCGAAGACCTCAATGCCCCCATCCGCGATGGCGTCGTCACCTCCAGCCAGCGCCTCGACGCGGCCCTGCCCACGCTCACGATGGCGCGTGATGCCGGCGCGCGCGTGATGGTGCTGGCGCATCGCGGTCGTCCCACGGAAGGCGAATTCGATGCCCAGGCCAGCCTGCAACCCGTGGCGGACTGGTTGGGGGAGGCCTTGGGCTCACCGGTCCGGCTCGTGCGTGACTATCTCGATGGCGTGGACGTCGCGCCCGGCGAAGTGGTGCTGCTTGAAAACTGCCGCATGAATGCCGGTGAAAAGGCCAACAGTGCCGACCTGGCAAGGAAATACGCCGCGCTGTGCGACGTTTTCGTCATGGACGCCTTTGGCACCGCCCACCGCGCCCAGGCCTCCACCCACGGCGTCATCGAACACGCGCCGCAGGCCGCCGCGGGACCTCTTCTGGCGGCGGAGCTGGATGCCCTGTCCACGGCCCTCGACAAGCCGCGGCGCCCCCTGCTCGCCATCGTCGCCGGCTCCAAGGTGTCCACCAAACTCACCGTGCTCGAAACGCTCGTCGAACGCGTGGATCAGCTCATCGTCGGCGGCGGCATCGCCAACACCTTCATCGCCGCGCTGGGCCACGAGGTCGGCAATTCGCTGGTGGAGGCGGATCTCATCGACGCCGCACGCGACATCATGGAAGCGGCCCGCGCGCGCGGCGCGCAGATCCCCATCCCGACGGACGTGGTGGTCGCCCCGGAGTTTTCCGCCAATGCACCGGCGACGATCAAGCCGGTGGACAAGGTCACGACCGGCGAGATGATCCTCGAC
>CAYOEF010000213.1:0-4695 GCA_964402805.1 uncultured Rhodanobacteraceae bacterium
CTCGGGCCTCTCCGTTCTGGTTCGCAAGGGCTCCCCGATCAAGGGATTTGCAGATCTCAAGGGCCACGTGATCGGGACGAAGAAAGGCACATCCTCCATGGCGTACTTGCGCGATCACAAGGTCGACATGCAAAACATCAAGCAGTTCGCGAATATCTCCTCGGCCTATGCTGCCCTGGAAAACGGCAGCGTGGACGCGGTGTTCTTCGACAACCCAAGTAACGCGTATTTCAAGTCCACGCATGGCGGAGTGCAGATTGTGGGCTCACTCAAAAATGGGCAGTACTACGGCTTTGCCATCAGCAAGAAGAACCCGGAACTTGTGAAGAAGTTCAACGATGGCATCAAGAAGCTGCGCGCCAACGGCTATTACGCCAGCTTGTTCGACAAATATTTCAGCGGCGACCGGCACGGCGAGGTCAAGAAGGTGATTGATCCTCTGTCCGTGGCGGTGTCCGGAAATGACTGAGCGGGCGCGGGTGAGGTGAGTGATGCTGGACCGGATCGAAGCAGAGGGATCGCACCATGCCATCGGGCGAGCGTTGGGCGCCTGGGGGCGGGCGACGTGCCATGGATATCTTGTCCGCACGCCTGGCTGGAAGGCGATTCAAGCGCCTGAATCGGCCGGGTGCGCCCGGTTGATGCAGCAACTGACGCGCGAGCACCAGCCCTGGGTGATGGAAGAGATCGAAGGTCTTGCCGAGGGCCTGGATTTGCCCTTGGACGAGGTGTTCGCATGGAATTGCCGTGGTGACCTGTCGGCGCACGCGCCGGGAGGATGCACCACCGTATTGGCGCCGGGCCGCTTGTCGCACAACGAAGACGGAAGCCCGGGGTTCGCCGGACATTGTGGCATGGCCACAGTGACGCCCGATACCCAACCTGCTTTCGTGTCGTTTGTGTACCCTGGATCCTTGCCAGGGCACACATTCGCGGTGACCGAGGCTGGATTGGCCATCACCGTGAACAACATCCGTGCGCACGGCATGAAGGCCGGGTTGCCGCGCATGGTGCTGACGCGGGCGGCGCTGGCAGGCACGACAGCCGACCAGGTGGTCGACCTGTTGCGCGCAAGCCCGCGCGCGGGCGCGTTTCATGTGAGCGTGGGCACTGCCGGGACCGGCGGGATGCTCAGCATCGAGTTCGCGCACCCGGCGGTATCGGTCGAGCGTGTCGGAGCGTCCGGCAAAGCGCATGCCAACCATGCCATCCATGCCGCCATGCGCCATTTGCCGCAGACGATCACCGCGTCCTCGGCACACCGGCAGGCCCGTGCCGAGACGTTGCTCGCCGAGGACCGCGATGCGCTTGCGATTCTCATGGACCGTGGTGATGCACAGGAGCCGATCTATCGCGACTCACCCGAGGACACGGACGCCGAGAACACCATGGCCACGGTTGATGTCGACCTTTCCACGGCCACGCCGGACTGGACGGTCCATGTCCCCCCGAGGCTGGGTCCGCGGTACCGGTTTCGCGGTTTGACTGCCGTGGGAGACGGAGGTGATCGGGGCGTGTGATCGGCTCACTCAGTGCTCCGGGTCGTGCCCCGTGGAAGCTCGCGGTTTCGGTTGATCTGGCAGATACGCACCGCTTGCGTGCAGGTCCGCCTCGGCTTGGGTGAGTTCCCGGATGGCTTTGTCGCCCGTGCGTACCAGCAGTTGCTGCGCCAGCAACTCGACCAGGGCCTGGATGGCTACCGTGGAGGGAAAGAACGAGGTGCCATCTGTGCGGAAAGTCAGCACCGACGCGGCATTCAGGGCGATTGGCGCGACCTTGCTGTCGGATAATGCAATCAATGGACAGTGGTGGCGTTTGGCAGCGGATGCGGCGACGGCGATTTCCCGTGAGTACGGCGCGAAGCTGATGACGACAAGGGCATCGCGGCCGGTCAGATAGCGCAGCTGCTGCTCGAATGAGGAGGTGGCGTTGTCGATCAGGAGGACATCCGGACGGAACAGGCTGCACAGGTATTTCAGGCTGAGCGCGGGCGCGTAGCACGAGCGAAAGCCGGCGATGTAAATGCGCGAGGCGTCATGCAAAAGATTGACCGCGGTTGCCAGCGGGTCGTGATTCTCCGCCGCCAGAGCCAACAGGTTGGCGACCTGCAGGCGCAGGTTCGGTGTCTCGCACTCGCGGCCTTCCTGATACACCAGTACGCGGGCGCGGGCCGTGTAGCCGTCGGCATGTTGTGCAAGGTCCTGGTCGAAGATCTGTTTCAACTCGGCCCAGCCCGAGTAGCCAAGCTGTTGCGCCAGACGTACCAGCGTGGCCGGCTGCACCCTGGCCTCGGCCGCCAGGGCACGCATGGACAGCAACGAAACCTGGTCGCGGTGGTCGATCATGTGGCGCGCGCCGATCCGCAGTTGCGGACTCAGGGACGCGAAGCGACGTTGGATCAAGTCGATGAGCTGGTGCATGGAACGGGTTTTGGAGTCGGCCATGATCGTGTGATGTGAAGTCGGGTCAAACAGTGGACATGATGGCGCGAACTCGTCAACAAGTGACAAACGCGCGGCAACTTTTCAGATGGGAGCATCGGGCATGACGCATGTTTTTTACCGCAAGCCGTTAAGCAGTTTGAAGCGGGCGGTGCGTGGAGAAGGAATTCGCGTCTTTGACGCGGACGGGAAGGCGTACATCGACGCATCGAGCGGAGCGGCCGTTTCCTGCCTCGGCTACAACCAGCCCGATGTCATCGCCGCGATCAAGGCACAACTGGACCAGTTGCCATTCGTGCATTCGTCGTTTTTCACCACGACACCCAGCGAGGAACTTGCCGATTTCCTCGCGGCAAGAGCACCCGGCGACCTGGATCACGTGTACTTTCTGTCAGGTGGGTCCGAAGCCGTCGAGGCGGCGCTCAAGCTGGCCCGGCAATATTTTGTCGAACGGGGCCAGCTATCCCGGTCACGCTTCATCGCGCGCCGCCAAAGCTACCACGGGAACACCCTGGGGGCGCTTGCGGTCGGTGGCAACGAACCTCGTCGCCGGCCGTACCAGCCCATGCTGATGGACGTCGAACACGTCTCGCCATGCTATGCCTATCGTGGCCAGCATCCGGCGGAGACGGAGTCGGAGTATGCCGAGCGGCTCGCAGTCGAACTGGATACCAGGATCCGGAAGATGGGACCGGAGAACGTGGCGGCTTTCATCATGGAGACTGTTGTGGGCTCCACACTCGGTGCCGTGCCGCCGGTCCGTGGTTACCTGCGCCGGATTCGCGAAGTATGCGACCGCCACGGCGTGCTGCTGATCCTCGATGAGGTGATGTCCGGCATGGGTCGGACCGGGCATCTGTTTGCCTGTGAGGAAGACGGAGTGGTCCCCGACATCGCCGTCATCGCCAAGGGACTTGGTGCGGGTTATCAACCCATCGGCGCCGTCCTGGCCAGTGATCGCGTGTACCAGGCGATCACGGACGGCAGCGGTTACTTCCAGCACGGGCACACCTACATGGCCCACGCCGCGGCGTGTGCCGCTGGATTGGCGGTGCAGCGCGTCATCGAGCGGGATCATTTGCTGGACAATGTGCGTGTGCGTGGCGACCAACTGCGGGCATCTCTGCACGAGGCACTGGACGCGAATCCCTATGTGGGCGACATTCGCGGCCGCGGCTTGTTTGTCGGCATCGAACTCGTGCGCGATCGGGAAACCAAGGCGACGTGGGACCCGACACTCAAGGTGCATGCCCGTTTTCGCAACCAGGCGCTTGCTGATGGACTGATGACCTATCCGATGGGCGGTACCGTGGATGGTGTACATGGGGACCACATTCTCCTGGCGCCCCCTTTCATTTGCACGGCAAGCGACATCGATGCCATCGTTGAGCGTCTGGCCCACTCCCTTGCCGCAACCATGGCCCCGTTGCACTGATGCGTGGAGACGAACATGGCGAGGATTGCCTACGCTGATGCGAGCCGGATCGACCTTGGTCCGTTGATCCACCGCATCGTCGGCGAGCGCGGGCACCTGCTCGCCTTGTATCAGATGCTGTTGCACAGCCCCGCCGTGGCAGACGGCTGGCGGGCGTATCTGACCGCGATTCGCCAGGAATCCCAACTCGATGGCATGATTCGCGAGTTGGTCATCATGCGCATCGCCCACCTGAACCGGGCACCCTACGAAGCCGATCAACATCGACCGATTGCCTTGCGCGAAGGGTTGTCGCAAGCGCAGCTGGACGGTTTGACCGTGCCGGATATCGCGCCGGGCGCATTTGATGCCCGGCAGCGTGCCGTCCTTGCGTACGTCGATGCCATGACCTTGTACGTGCAGGTGGAACCGGCCGTGTTTGCGTCCGTGCGGGCGTGGTTCAGCGATCGGGCGCTCGTCGAACTGACCGCCACGATCGCAGCCTACAACATGGTGTCACGGTTCCTTGAAGCGCTGGCAGTCCGGTCCGATTCAGAGACGCTCGTTGACGACAGTGACTTGCCGTGAACCCCTGACGTGGCACGCACGTCAAGCGTCGCGGTCGGGGCGATTGTCGCCGTTGTACACTGCATTGAAGTCACGAGCGTTGCACGCAACTGCCTGCATCCATGCCAAGGAGTTCGACCGAGCGTTTTGCTGATTTGCCGCGTGCGATCAACAAGGTTGGTCTGGTTCGCGGCGGGCCGCTTGCGCGTTTCGGGTTTCTGCTGGTTCCGGGCTATACCGCGATCGGCTACACCTGTGGCGTCGAAAGCCTGC